>JBBRVI010000102.1:0-11477 GCA_038247025.1 Acetobacterales bacterium | reverse complement strand
GTGAACATCATGGACCGCATCGTGGCGCGGGTGGAGAAGGATGCCGGCTGGCGCGCCCAGACCGACGCCCAGCGCCCGCCCTCCGAGCCGAGCAGCGCGGGTGCCATCGCCACCGCCGCGGCCCAGGTGGCGCGCACCGTACATGCGCAGGTCATCGCCACCTTCACCTCCACCGCCTCCACCACCCTACGCGTGGCGCGCGAGCGGCCCGATTGCCACATTTTGGGCCTCACCCCGGCGTTGCAAGCCGCGCGGAGGCTGGCCGTGGTCTGGGGCGTGCACCCGCTGGTGGTGCAGGAGATCCATTCCATGACGGAGATGGTCGCCCGCGCCAGCCGCGCTGCCCAGCAGGAGGGCTTCGCGAAGATTGGCGAGGAGTTGGTGGTGACAGCGGGCGTTCCCTTTGGCACACCCGGCACCACCAATGCGCTGCGGGTCGCCACGGTCAAATGATCGCCCTGCATCTGAGCGCTATTCGAAGGGGTGCCCGATGAAGCGTCTTGTCCTGGCCGCTGGCCTAGTCCTCTCCCTCGCATCGCCGGCGGCGGCGCAGCGCAGTGGTATGTACGACGTAACCGGCACCAACCCTGATGGCACTGAGTATATCGGAACACTGCTGGTGGAGCAGGTCGGTCTGCTCAGCTTCCGCCTGGAATGGACCATCGGGCCGGATGTGATCCAGGGCGTGGGCATGGTCAGCGGCCTGAGCTTTGCCTCCGCCTTCAGCCTGGGCCAGAATCCCAGCATGGGGGTTTATGAACTGCGCCCCAACGGGCAGCTGGTCGGCCAATGGACCACCGTGGGCGCCTTTGCGGCAGGGCAGGAAACTGCAACCCCACGGTAAGCGACGAGGCAATACCCGCCGATGGCGGATGGCAGATGGCGGATGGCGGATGGCAGATGGCGGACGGCAGATGGCGGACGCCAAAACAGGATAGGCTGCGCATCCTCACCCTGATCCTGCTCGGCGTTTCCTTCGAAGCACTGGCTCAGCCATATGGGCGAAGATACGTGCGCGGCGTGCCTCGAATTCCTCTGCTGCCCGAATGCCGGCCCCGACCTTAAAGCGGGCTGGAGTTGAAGATGTTCATCCAGCGGCATGACACGCTTCGCCCCAGCTTCGACTTCGGCGCCTTCAAGGAATCGGACGCCAATGCTGGAATCCGCCCGAGGGTCTAAACCTTCTCTGGTCGGACGATAGCAATCGGACGTCTCACGGCGAGCGGCTGGATCGGCGGATGGTGACAAGCCCTTCGCCTTTGGGCTCGCCGCAGCGGGCCGGCGTGATGCGGCCGGCCTGTTGGCAGATGTTCGCGTCTTACGGCCGCTAACCCTTGGCGCGGCGAGGCTACATTGGATAGCGGAAAACCCCAGGCGCGTTTCGCCAGCCATTGGGAGCATGCACGAGGTCAGCGCGGTGGATTCCTCCGTACTGCGTGCGCTGCTCGCCCCCTGCCCGGGGGGGGATGAGCGCGCCGGTCAGACGGCGTTGCTCCAGTCCGCGGGAACGAAGCGGAAGCCATCGCCCATCTGCTGGACGAAACCATTTGCGGGGAAGGGGAAATGGTAGGCCGTCATGCGTGCACGCTCAGCCGCGATCCGACCGAAGAGCGCGATGCGGCTTGCCGTGGCGGCTGGCCCATCAATGTCGAAGATGCTCGACCAGCGTGGGTTACGGAGGAAAATTTCCGGCCGGCTGGAAGCATCGGCGGTGACGAAAAGCTGGTCCGCGCCATCGGCCACATGAAAGACGGTGTGTCCTGGTGTGTGGCCGTGCGCGGCAACGGCCCGTACGCCAGGGAGGATTTCGGCGCCGGCCGCGAAACGCTCCACCTTGCCCGGATAGGCGCCGAAGCGGCGCGCGACATTGGCGAAGGTGCCGCGCTGCGCCTGGGGCACGCGCGACTCGTTCGTTGCATCGGTCCAGAAGGCCCATTCGACCTCGGGGACAAAGACCGTGGCATTGGGGAAGGCCGCAACATTCTGCGCGGTGCTCAGGCCGGTGATGTGATCGGCATGGAAATGACTGACCAGAATGCGCGTCACGCGCGCGGGATCAATGCCCGCGGCGCCGAGGTTGGCGCCCATCAGCCCCGCTGTGGGGACAAGCTGATTACCCGTGCCGCTGTCGAACATGACCAGGCCCGCAGGCGTCTCCAGGAAGGTGACGATGAAGGGGTTGTCGAGGTGGGTGGTGGGCAGCATCGCATCGCGCAGGGCGGCTTCGACCGCTGCCTGATCGGCGTTGGTCACCCAGCCGGTGCCAGGATTTTGGCGGCGGCCGAAGCCGTCCCATACGGTGGTGGCCACGAAGGCACCTACCCGAAAGCGATAGAAGCCGGGGGCCTGCGTTGGAGCGGAGGCCGGTGCAGGTTGTGCTGCGACGGTTGTCATGAGGGTGGGCGCGGCAAGCAGCGCACTGGTGGCGGCAAACAACGTGCGACGGTCTGTCATGGCAAATCTCTCCGTTGAGGGGACATGTCTGGCAAGGCCGGCCGCGTTATGCGCCGGTGCCCTCGTCCGGATGTGCCGGACGAGGAGAGTGGAAGGTTCAAACGGCGCTGGACCAATCGGCGGGGACGAACATGAAGCCCTGCACGCCGGCCGAAACGTGGCGCGCAAAGTGGCCATTGGCCGGGAAGGGAAAGTGGTAGCCCGTGACGCGGATGCGGTCGGTCGCCGCCATATCCAGTACGCGGCGGCGGCCGGCGGCAGCGGCATCGCCGTCAAAGTCGAAGATGATCTGCCAGTCCGGACGGCGGGCCATGATCTCTGGGCGGTTCAGCGTATCTGCCAGGAAGATCAGCTGCTCATTGCCGTCGGCGATGCGGTAGATGGTGTGGCCCGGCGTATGGCCATGCGCCGCGATGGATGTGACGCCAGGGATCACCTCACCACCAGGCGCGATCTGCCGCACACGGCCCTGATAGGGGGCGAAGCGGCGGGCGGCGTTGGCGAAGGTGGCTCGCTGGCCCTCTGGGCTGCGCGTTGTGTTCCCCTCATCGGACCACCACGCCCATTCGGGGGCAGGGACAATGATCTCGGCATTGGGGAATGCGCGGCCGTTTTCTGCGTTCAGCAGGCCGTTGATGTGGTCGCCGTGGAAATGGCTGTGGATGACATGAGTGACGCGCGCGGGGTCAATGCCGGCGGCAGCCATATTGGCGATCATGCGTCCATTGGTGGCGCCGGCGGCCGTGACCCCGTTGCCGGCGTCAAACACCACAAGTGCCTCGGCGCGCTGCGCGAAGGTGATGGTGAAGGGAATGGTCAGCGTGTCGCCGGGCATGAAGCTGTCGGCCAGGATGGCCTGCACATCGGCCAGCGGCGCGTTGCGCACGAAGTTCTCGACCGGGCGGCGGAAGAAGCCGTCATGCACGGTGGTGATGGTCCAGGCGCCGACGCGGAAGCGATAGAAGCCGGGGGCTTGCACACTTGTCGCAGGGGCAGCGGCCTGCTGCGCGGCTGCGGGGAGCGCCAACGCCATGGCAAACGTGGCGGAGCCGGCGAAAAGCGTACGACGGTCGGACGGAAGCATGAAGTTCTCTCCGGGGGGGCGATCGGCAACATAAGTGATCAGCGGGCAAACACAACCACGCTTTCCAGATGGGGAGACCAGAGGAATTGGTCCACGGGCGTGGCGGAAACCAGATCAAACCCGGCATCTCGCAGCACGGCGCCATCACGCCCCAGCGCCGTCGGGCTGCATGAAACATAGATGACATGCGACAAGGCGCTGCGGGCGATCTGCGCCACCTGCTCGGGCGCCCCTGCGAAGGGCGGGTCAAGCACCACGGCGGCAAAGTTTTTCAACTCGGCAGGAAGGAGCGGCTGGCGCGCAAGATCCCGCCGCACCGGTTGCAGACGAGAGAGCTGGGCGGCATTGGCGGCCAACCGCAGCGTTTCGGCCGCCACGGAATCTCCCTCAAAGGCCTGCACCAATTGGCGTTCAGCCAGCGGGAAGGAGAGGGTTCCGATGCCTGCATAAAGGTCAGCAATGCGCGCACGTGGCGCCATTTTGTTTGGCAACCCGGCGAGAACGGCGGCGATGATGGCGGCCTCGCCCTCAGCGCTCGCCTGAAGAAAGGCACCCGGATGGGGTGAGACGCTGATGCCCGAGAGCTTGTGCCGCACCGGTCTGATCTGCGCCGCGACCTCGGCGGGGCCGCCCTTGCCTTCCCAGGCGATGCGCGGAATGCCCGCGCGGGTGGCGTAGTCCGCCAGCATCTTGCGGTCGGGCATGGATAGCGGTGCATCCGTGCGCAGAAGAATGTCGGGGCCGGAATCCAGCATGTTGATGACGGCCGAGCCCAGGCGCTTCAGGGCATTCAGGCCGCGCAGCGCGTCCTGCAAACCGGGCAGCAGCGCGACGAGTGCGGGCAGCAGCACATGGCATTCGCGCATGGGAACCAGATGCGTCGCGCCGCGTTCATGGAAGCCGATTTCCACGCGGCCATCGGTGAGGCGTTCCAGGCCCAGATCGGCGCGCTGGCGCACCGCGCGGGGCGTGGTCACCATGGGCGCCACTTGCGGCCAGGCATAGCCCGCGCGGGAGAGCGCTTCGACCAAGCGGCCGCGCTTCCATTCCCCATAGGGCGCATCAGCCCAATGTTGCAGGGCGCAGCCGCCGCAAAGGGTGAAATGCCGGCAGGGAGGTTCGACGCGATCCGCGCTGCACGCCTCGATGCTTTCGAGGGCGGCGCGATCCTTGGCCGTCTGGCGGGCGGTGATGTGTTCGCCGGGTAGGGTGAAGGAAATGAAGGCGGAACCGCCATCGGGCAGCGGTGCCACGCCGTCACCTTGGGCACCCATCTGCGTGACCGTCAGTTCAAGCATAGGGCGGGGCGCACCTTTTCAGAAGTCTTGGCAAAGCGCGATGGAGCGCCCGCCATGGCCCTCATGTGGCTTAGCCACATGAGGATGAGCCGAGCCGCCAGGACGGGCACCCAACCGGGGCCCCCACAAAATGCCTCTTCGGCGTTTTTGCGGGGATCACCCGAATGCGTTCAGCCCGGTGATGGCACGGCCGAGGATCAGCGCGTGGACGTCGTGCGTGCCCTCATAGGTGTTCACCGTTTCAAGGTTCATGACGTGGCGGATCACGTGATACTCGTCCACGATGCCGTTGCCGCCGTGCATGTCGCGGCTCATCCGCGCAATGTCGAGCGACTTTCCGCAATTGTTGCGCTTGATGAGGGAGATCATCTCCGGCGCGGCCTTGTCCTCGTCAAAGAGCCGGCCGACGCGCAGCGCAGCCTGCAGGCCGAGCGCGATCTCGGTCTGCATGTCGGCGAGCTTCTTTTGGATGAGTTGCGTTTGCGCCAGCGGCTTGCCGAACATCCGGCGGTTCAGTGTGTAGTCGCGCGCCGCGTGCATGCAGAATTCGGCCGCCCCCAGCACGCCCCAGGCGATGCCGTAACGCGCGCGGTTGAGGCAGGAGAGAGGCCCGGCCAACGAACGCACGCCCGGCAGGCGGTTCTCATCGGGGACGAAGACGTCATCCATCATGATCATGCCGGTGATCGAGGCGCGAAGGCTGAACTTGCCCTCTATCTTGGGCGTGGTCAGGCCCTTCATGCCACGTTCCAGCAGGAAGCCGCCGAGTGTGCCCTCGTCATCCTTGGCCCAGACCAGGCAGACATCGGCGATGGGCGAGTTGGTGATCCAGGTCTTGGAGCCGGAAACCAGCCAGCCGCCATCCACCTTCTTCGCGCGGGTGCGCATGGAGGAGGGGTCGGAGCCGGCATCGGGTTCGGTCAGGCCGAAGCAGCCCACCCATTCGCCCATGCGCAGCTTGGGCAGGAATTTCTGGCGCTGCGCCTCGGACCCATAGGCGTGGATGGGGAACATCACCAAGCTGGACTGCACGGAAAACGCGCTGCGATAGCCGGAATCCACGCGCTCCACTTCGCGCGACATCAGGCCATAGGACACGTAGCTGACGCCGGCGCAGCCATAGCCTTCCAGCGTAGCGCCCAGAAAACCCTGCTCGCCAAAGGCGTTCATGATGGAGCGGTCGAAGGTCTCGTGGCGGTTGGCCATGAGCACGCCGGGCATCAGGCGGTCCTGGCAGAAGGCGCGCGCCGCGTCGCGGATCATGCGCTCCTCTTCGGTGAGTTGCTCCTCCAGGAGGAAGGCGTCATCCCATTGGAAGGGCACGGTCTTGGTCTTGATGTGCGGCGTGACGATGTTCATGTCCAACTTCCTTTCGGCGGCGGCTTTCTGTGCGGCGATTAACACGCTTGACTTGTGGAGGGCCATCTCCTTGACAAGAGAGGGTGCGGACCGCCCTCCGCGGCATGGGCCTCAGCGTGACTGGCGAAGCATCGCCCGGTTTGCAACCATTCGGGCCTGATACCGGGAACACCCGGCCGCATCGCCACGGCAAGCCTCCCGGCGCATCCCATCCGCCGCGGGCGCCATGCTCAGGCCGATCTCATCGTATTCGATATTTCGTCCCAGGCTGAGATCCATGACAAAGATGGGCCGAAGGTTCGCGGCCACCCACGCAGACTTGACCATACAGCCCGGATGATCGCCAGGCCGACGGCAACACCTCCCCCAAAGGCGGAGGGGTCAGGCCGCCGCATCCGCATCCTGCGTGTCCTCGGCGGCGTCGCGCGCCTCGCGGCGGGGGCGCGGGATGGGGATCAGCATGAAGGCGGGGATGCTGTCGCCAAAACCGCGCACGGAGGGCCCCATGTCGTCGCGGTCACGCGCGCGGGGCGAGTCGTCGCGGTCACGCGCGCGGGGCGAGTCTTCGCGGTCACGCGCGCGGGGCGAGTCTTCGCGAGCGCGAGGTAATTCGTCGCGTGCGCGGGGCGCTTCATCACGGCGAGGGCGTTCGTCGCGGCGGGCCTCGCGCGGAGCGGCGTCACGATCACGGCCGCGCGGGCGGTCATCCCGGCGGGGGCGGTCCTCGCGCGCTTCGGCGGCACGCGGTTCGGACACTGGGGGCGCGGCTTCAGCGGCGGGGCGGTCCGCGGCGTCGCGGCGGGGTGCGCGACCTCTTGATTCCCCACGGGCTTCCCCACGGGTTTCCCCACGGGTTTCATTGCGGTCACGGCCACCGCGGCTGGGCTCCGCCCGGCCAGCGCCTGGGCGCGCGCCACCACGGCCGCGCCGGCGGGTGGAGGCTTCGGCGATCTCCGCCTCGCTCACCACATCCAGACCTTCGACTTCCATGCGCGGGATCACGCCACCGGTCAGCTTTTCAATGGCTTGCACCAGCTTGCCGTCATCGGCGGTCGCGATGGTGTAGGCGTGGCCCTCACGCCCTGCGCGGCCGGTGCGGCCGATGCGGTGGACGTAATCCTCGGAGTGGAAGGGCACGTCGAAATTGAACACATGGCTGAGCCCGCCGATATCCAGGCCACGGGCCGCGACATCGGAGCAGACCAACAACCGGATCTCATTCGCCTTGAAGGCGTTCAGCGTCGCAAACCGGGCTGACTGGTCCATGTCGCCATGCAGCGCGCCAACCGAGAAGCCGTGCCGCTTGAGCGACTTGTAGAGAACATCCACCTCGATCTTGCGGTTGCAGAAGATCAGGGCGTTCTGCACCTGCTCGCGCCGGATCAAGCGGCGCAGCGCCTCGCGCTTGTCGCGCTCCTGCACATAAAGCACACCTGCGGTAATGGTGGTGGCCACCGATGCCGGCCGGGAGACGGTGATCTCCTTCGGATTTTTCAGGAATGCATCTGCCAGACGGCGGATTTCGGGCGCCATGGTGGCCGAGAAGAACAGCGTCTGCCGCAGCTGCGGGATGATCTGTACGATGCGCTCGACATCGGGGATGAAGCCCATATCGAGCATTCGGTCAGCTTCATCAATGACCAGCAGCTTGCAATCGGCCATCAGAATGCGCCCGCGATCGAAAAGATCGAGCAGGCGGCCGGGTGTGGCGATCAGCACGTCCACGCCCTTGTCCAGGACATCGCGCTGGTCGTTCATGCTCTCGCCACCGATGAGCAGAGCGTGATTAAGGTTGAGATATTTGCCGTATTTGACGAATTGCTCGGCCACCTGAAGTGCGAGTTCGCGTGTGGGCTCCAGGATCAGGCTGCGCGGCATGCGCGCCTTCGCGCGGCTGCCAGACAAAATATCCATCATCGGCAACGTGAAACTGGCAGTCTTGCCAGTCCCGGTTTGAGCGCAGCCCAGCACGTCACGTCCCATCAGAACGATCGGGATCGCCTGTTCCTGGATCGGCGTGGGATGCATGTAGCCGCTTTCGATCACGGCTTTGAGAAGCCCGTCGGACAGTCCGAGATCAGCGAAAGTTGTGCGCGGGGCTTCGGGCGCGGCCTGTTCGGCGGTCCAGCCCTCAGGGATTGCCTCCTCCTCCAACTCCTCCCCTTCAACAGCTTCCATCTGGGGAGCTTCCTCGGAGATACCTGGCGTGGCCGGCAAGGTATCAGCTTCCTGCATGATCGCTGCGGGAGCCTCAGCTTCGGCTGTCGCCTCTTGGGGTGCAGCGGTGCCAGGCTGCACGAAGTCAGCGGCTGGCGCGCTGCTTGTCGGCGTTTCAGTCGCCAGGGCGGCGTCAGGGGTGGTGTCGTTCAAAATGGGGCATCCTGGCCATGGGGCCGGCGCTCGGGAGCGCGCGGCAACGCGGGCGGACCTGCCGCCCTCTTCGTCAACGCCCGGCATATGCGCCCGAAGCTCGGCGGTTGCAACATGGAAAGCCGGCGATTGCGCGGTGAAGCGGTCAGTTTATTGCCCCTGGCAAGACAATTCCGGTATGGCTGCTGCCTGGCTGCTGCGCGACGAACGCCTCTGGCGCGGCCTGTTGCCCGCGCTGGCAGGCGTGGCCCAATGCGCGCGCCGAGATCAGGCGCATCGCAGTGCCCACGCTCAACCCCTGCGCGCAGTGGGCGAGCTCCGCCGGTTGGGCCATGGGAGCCCTCGATCAGGTGGGGGCGGCGATGGGGGATTGGCTCAGCCCGCCACACAACGCGTGACGTTGGGCTGGTCTCGTGCGGGAATGCCGATTGTTCCAGGCGGGCAGGGCAGTTGAGCGCGGGTGGGCGGGCGCAGACCCTGGTCCCAGTCACGCACCTCGGGGTCATCACCGACCAGGCCACCAGGCCCTGGACCACTGCCCCCCCGGCCACGAGCGCAGCGCCCGCGCCCCTGCGGCGTGCCGCCATGCGGGCAAAGGAAAAGCCGAGCCGAAGCCAGCGCCGCGGCACTGACGCGAGGGGCAGCGCGGGGGACCCGCATCACCGGGCCCGAGCGCGCAGCCGCCCCCTCGGCGACAAGGCCTCGGGCAAGGGTCTGGGCCTCGGCCGGATTGAGCCACAGCAGCGCGAGAAGGAGGAACGGCATAGGCATGTTCGCCAGCTTACACGCAACGATCGGTTGCGCGCAGGCCGGACCCGCTCCATCCTGCCTCCATGAGCACCCTTGCAACCGAAATCCTCCTGCTCCAGACCTCCGAATCGAAGCGAAGCTTCGGCGTGGTCTGGGGTGCCGTCTCATTCCTGTTGTTGGGCCTGCCCTTCCTGGGCCGCCAACGGATCACCGTGACCGACCAGCGAATCACGATCCAGCAGGGGTTCTGGACAAAGGTGCGCGACGATATCGAGATCTTCCGCATCCGTGACGTGGTGGTGAAGCAAAGCCTTTATCACCGTGTCGTCGGTATCGGCGATGTGGTCGTCAAGAGCATGGAAGGCCGTTCGGAGGAGCAGCATGTGCTCAAAGGTGTGCCAAACCCGGCCGCAGTCTCCGAAGCAATCCGCGATGCCTGGAACGCGGTGGCCAGGCCAAAGGGTCCTTCGACCGTCCTGGACTGAGGTTACCTGGCGTGAAGCTTCTCGTGGCCATGCTCGGTTTTCTCTTGGGGCAGCTGAGCCTGCAACCGGTCGCGTTGGCGCAAGCCCCTCCGTCAAACCCCGCTTGCGAGGTCGCTTGCGGCTCACAATCCCAGACGGGGCAGCGCGAGTGCCTCGCCCTGTGCCTGGCAAGGCAACCTAGCAGCCGTGAGCAACCCTTCGGCGTGGCGCCCCCGCCCTCAACCATGGGTGCCCAGAACCCTTCCGGCACGCCGTCGCCCACCCCTCCCCAGGGCGCAAACGATCCATTGCCACCCCCGATGACCTTTGGTGCCGTGTACATCGCAAAGCCACCCCTGGGCTACGGAGTGGCCGTCGGCAAGCGTGACCGCCTCTCCGCGCATCGCGCGGCCGAGAGTGCCTGCCGGGCGAGCGGCGCCAGTTGCGTGATGGCGGAGGATTTCGTTTTGCCCTGCGCGGCCGTGGTCGAGGGGGTGCGGCGTTCTCCCGCGGCCCTGTTCATGACCAGTGACCCGCGCACCTACCTCGTCCGCGCGCTGACCCATGGCACGGCCAGCAATCCCGCCGACGCGGAACGCATCGCGATGGAGGCCTGCCGGATGCATGAGCGCGGAGGGCTGACCTGCCGGATCGTGGCCGCCCGGTGCGGACCGCGCTGACCGCAAACGCGCGCTATTCGGCGGCTGGCTTCAGCACCCCACGGCGCACCTGGTCCAGTTCGATGCTCTCGAACAGCGCACGGAAGTTCCCTTCGCCGAAACCCTGGTCGCCCTTGCGCTGGATCACCTCAAAGAAGATCGGCCCGATCACCGTATTGGTGAAAATCTGCAGCAACCGCCCGCCGCTGGGCGAGCCATCCATCAGGATGCGATTCGCCTGCATCCGGGCGAAATCCTCGCCCGTATCGGGAAGGCGCTGGGGCAGAAGTTCGTAATAGGTGTCGGGCGTGTCGAGGAATTGCACGCCATCCGCGCGAAGCCCTTCGACGCTGGCGAAGATGTCGGTCGTGCCCATGGCAATGTGCTGGATGCCCTCGCCGCCATAAGCGCGGAGGTATTCCTCGATCTGCGACTTGTCGTCGCTGCTTTCGTTGATGGGGATGCGGATCTGACCGCAGGGCGAGGTCATCGCCTTGGATTTGAGGCCCGTCAGCTTGCCCTCAATGTCGAAATAGCGAATCTCGCGGAAGTTAAAGAGTCTCTCATAAAAGCCGGACCAGGCATCCATCCGGCCGCGATGAACGTTGTGGGTCAGGTGGTCGATGAGCGTCAGCCCGTGCCCTTTCGGCGCGGCTTCCGCCCCATCCAGGAAGCGGAAATCCACATCGTAGATGCTGCCCTTCTCTCCGTAGCGATCAACGAAGTAGATCAGCGAACCGCCAATGCCCTCGATGGCTGGAATATTCAGTTCCATAGGCCCGACACGACCTTGGAACGGCTTGGCGCCGAGGCTGATGGCGCGCTCGAAGGCGATGGCTGCGTCAGCCACGCGGAAGGCCATCGCGCAGGCCGAGGGGCCGTGCACCTTGCTGAAAGCCTGCGCAAAGCTTGACGGTTCGGCGTTGAGGATGAAGTTGACGTCGCCCTGCCGCCACAGCGAAACGTCCTTCGATCGGTGCTGCGCCACCTGCACGAAACCGAGGCGGGCGAACACTTCGCACAGCACCGCCTGGTCGGG
>JBBRVI010000101.1:0-11514 GCA_038247025.1 Acetobacterales bacterium | reverse complement strand
GGCGACCTAGGCCGTTCACTGGCCACCGGCCGGCCGGTCTGGAGCGATTTGCGCTCGGCCGTCGGCAATACCCTGATGCTGGCCATGGCGGCCTCGATCATCGGTTTTGTCATCGGCTGCGTGCTGGGCGGGCTGGCGGGCACCTTCCGCGGCAGCCTGATAGACCGCGCATCTGTGACCTTCGCCGTGGCCGGTGTTTCGGTGCCGCATTACTGGCTTGGCATGGTGCTGGTGGTGATTTTCTCGGTGCAGCTCAACTGGCTGCCCGCCATGGGGGCGGGGCCTGGCGGCAGCGCCGACTGGGTCTGGAATTGGGAGCATATGCAGCATCTTCTGCTGCCGGCGATCACGCTCTCGGTAATCCCGATGGGCATTGTCACACGCACCGTGCGCGGCATCGTGGCCGAGATCATGAACCAGGAATTCGTGGTGGCCTTGCGCGGCAAGGGCCTCACCTCCTGGAACATCTTTCTCCATGTGGTGAAGAACGCCGCGCCGAATGCGCTGGCGGTGATCGGCCTCCAGCTCGGCTACCTCATGGGTGGCTCGATTCTGGTCGAGACGGTGTTTTCCTGGCCCGGCACCGGGCTCCTGTTGAACAGTGCCATCTTCCAGCGTGACCTGCCCGTGCTTCAGGGCACCATCCTGGTGCTGGCGATGTTCTTCGTGGCCCTCAACCTGCTGGTGGATCTGGTGCAGACCGCCCTCGACCCGCGGATCAAAAGAGCATGATCTGCGATCTTACGCATGCGCGCCTTTCGGCGCTTCGCTTCCGCTCCCCCGCGCGCCTTTCGGCGCTTCGCTTCCGCTCCCCCGCGCGCCTTTCGGCGCTTTGCTTCCGCTCCCCCGCTCGCCTTTCGGCGCGACGCATCAAAAGGGCTTGAAGATGAGCAGCTCCGCCGCGACCGCCGAACTCGCCATCCAGGCAAAGACCGCATCCACTCGCTCCGAGGGGTATTGGGCGGGCGTCTGGAAGCGCCTGAAGCGTGACCCCGTGACCATCGGCTGCGCCTCGGTGCTGTTCATGATGCTGGTCGTCATTGTCTTCGCCCCCCTCTTCGCGCCGCATGATCCCTACCAGGGCAGCATGATGCGGCGGCTGCGCCCGCTGGGTACCGAAAACCACATCCTCGGGACCGATGAACTCGGCCGCGACATGCTGACGCGGCTGATCTTTGGCGGGCGGCTTTCCTGGTTCATGGGCATCCTGCCAGTCGCCATGGCCTTCGTGGTTGGCACGTTTCTGGGCGTGGTAGCCGGCTTTACCGGCGGCAAGCTGAACATGCTCATCATGCGCGTGACGGATGTGTTCTACGCTTTCCCCTCGGTGCTGCTGGCCGTGGCGATTTCGGGCGCGCTCGGGGCGGGTATCTTCAACGCCATCCTGGCCCTGACGCTGGTCTTTGTGCCGCCCATCATCCGCGTGGCGGAGAGTGTAACCACCGGCGTGCGCAACCTCGATTTCGTGGATGCGGCGCGGGCTTCGGGGGCCTCCGCCTTCACCATCGTTCGCGTTCATGTTCTGGGCAACGTGCTGGGGCCGATCTTCGTGTATGCGACTTCGCTCATTTCGGTCTGCATGATCCTGTCCTCGGGGCTTTCGTTCCTTGGTTTAGGTACACGTCCGCCTGAGGCGGAATGGGGGCTGATGCTCAACACATTGCGGACCGCGATTTATGTTCAACCCTGGGTGGCGGTTTTGCCGGGAGCATGCATTTTCGTGACCTCGATCTGCTTCAATCTGGTGAGCGATGGCCTCCGTCAGGCGATGGATGTAAAGGGCTGAACCGATTTCGCAGAGGGAATTCGGCTCCAGGATGAAAGTCGCTGATCCCGGGCGGGCTGCGCAACTTTGGTGCCTGCGATGCGTTTCGTCTGCGAATCTCGCAGGAACAATCTCATGAACCGCCGCAGTCTGATTGCAACTTTGCCCGCCCTTGCTGCACTTCCCCTGCTCGCGGGTCCCGCCCACGCAGCGACCCGTCGTGAGATCGACATTGATGTTGCACAGGCACTCGAACATCTCCGTGGCATGGAAAATGCCCGTCCGCTCTTTGGTTCAGCCCAGGCAATCCTCGTGTTTCCGCGCATCATCAGCGGCGGCTTCATCGTGGGCGGGCAGTATGGCGAGGGTGCGCTGGTACGGGGTGCCATAACCCAAGGGCATTACCGCATTGCCGGTGCCAGCTTCGGCCTGCTCGCCGGAGCGCAGACCGCCGGCCTCGCCATGTTTTTCATGACCGAGGCCGCTCTTGCCGCGCTGATGGAGGCGGATGGCTGGGAGATCGGCACCGGACCGTCGGTTGTGGCGCTGGACCGCGGTGCGCAGGCGAACGTAACTGCAACCACCCTGCGCGAACCGGTCTACGCCATCACCTTCAGCCAGCAGGGTTTGATGGCGGCCCTGGCGCTGAACGGCACAAAAATTACCCGCTTCTCGCCCGATTGATGATGTCGGCGGGGTAGTGGGGGCGCACTGACCAGTCAGAATAATTTCGGCGCAACCCATTTCCGGAAGCCGGGCCGTTCCGCAATTCGGTCATACCACTCTGAGAGATGCGCGAATTCCGGCATCCCCGGCACCTGCACCTCGGGGCCGAACCACCGCCGCGCGAAGCAGCCAATCACGATATCGGCCAGCGTGAATTTAGCACCTTCGATGAAGTTCCGCCCATCAGCAAGGCGCGCATCCAGGATGGCCCAGCAGTTCGCGCTGGCGGCAATCGCAGCCTGTACGGCCTGCATGTCGCGCTCACCCTTCGGTGTGCGCACCATGTTCCAGAACAGGTCGCGCTCGGCCGGCGACAGGGTGGAGAGTTGCCAGTCGAGCCAGCGATCCACGCTGGCCCGGGCGCCAGCGTCTTCCGGGTAAAGCCCACGCGCATCGCCGCCCACCATCATGCAAAGGTAACGGCAGATGCTGTTGCTTTCCCACAACACCACGCCGTCATGGCGCAGCGATGGGATCCGCCCATTGGGGTTGAGCAATTGATACTCGGGCGTTCCCACCATGCCGAATTCCATCCCGGCATCATGACGTTCGAACGGCTGACCGAGTTCCTCCAGGACCCAAAGAGGCTTCCAGACATTGCTGCTGTTCGCGCGGCCAAACACTTCAATCATTCTACCACTTCCTTTTTCTCGAAGCGCCAGGGCGAAGGACCGTCCTCATTGGCGTCGAGTTGCAGACGATGTTCGAGTGGCGGAAATGCCCGGCTTCGGCAATCCGCGCGGTCACATAGTCGGCAAGAAAGACCAATGCCGACGCGGGCGGTCGTGAGATCCAGCCCATCCGCATAGACCAGTTCCGATGCACGCGAGATGTCGCACCCGATGGCGACAACATGCGCCGGCGATGGCTCGCCCCAACGCGGTGTCGGCCCATGCATGGCGCGCGCGATGCACAGGAACGCCGCCCCATCCGGCAGTTCGGCGATCTGCACGCGAACCTGCTCGGGCGAGCCGAAGGCGTGATGCACCACCCATTTGGGGCAGCTCCCGCCGAACCGCGCAAAAGGGAAACCGGCTGCGGCGAAACGCTTGGTGACATTCCCCGCCGTGTCCACGCGCAGGAAGAAAAACGGCACTCCCCGATGACCTTCGCGTTGCAATGTGGACAGCCTTTGAGCCGTCTGTTCGTAGGAAACGCCGAAACGGGCGGCGAGTTTCTCCACATCGTGGCGCAATTCGCGTGCGGCATGCAGGAAGGGCATGTAGGGCATCAGCAGCACCGCAGCCGCGTAGTTCAGCAGGCCAATGCGAATGAGCTGCATCGCTTCCTGGCTGGAAGGCGGCTCCGCGCCGAGCGTGGCATCCACAACGTCGCGCGCTTCGAGCAGCATGAGCTGAAACGCCATGCGAAAGCCGCGCGATTCGCGTGGCAAGGATTCCGACAGCCAGAGATCGCGCGTCCGTTGATCGAAACGCCGGTCGCTGTCGGGCATGGGCGCTACGGTGACACGCACGCCGTGGCTGTTGCGCAGGCGCTCGGCGATGGCGTGGTTCATCTCGGCTGGGGCTGCGCGCAGTTCAGCGCCAAGCTTCTCGGCGAAGCGTTCCAGTTCAGGGAAATGGTTGCCGCGTTCGTGGAAGAAGTCGCGCGCTTCCTCCGTGGGCAGCAGCAAACGGCGGCCTGAGGGAAGCGCGATGCCTGAGGTATCCTCCCGCGCCACGCGCCAAGCGCGATAGAGCGCAAGCACACCGCGCGCGGCGTTTGGGCTGCTGGCGGCCATGGCCTGCACCTCCCCCTCGGGCATGACGTCGAGGCCGAGCACGGGGTCCGCCAGAACCTCACGAAGGCCGGCTTCCAGCTGGCGTTCCGCGTGGCCGGAGAGGGCGGCGAGATCCACACCCAGCGCATCTGTCAGCTTGAACAGGACAGCGGCGGTGACGGCGCGCTGGTCGTGCTCGATCAGATTCAGATAGCTGGCCGAAATGCCCAGGCGCACCGCCAGGCCCTGCTGCGTCATCCCCCGCTCAAGACGAATGCGGCGAACGGTGCGGCCGATCAGGGGACGGGGCATGGGCTAGTCCTTTACACGCTTGACGACTTGAAAGCGCATCCTGTCCTCATCTGCACAGTCTTGCGGCTTGTCAGGCAGTTTTGCGCGTGACTTCCCGCGCCGCAATGTCAATCTTTCACATATCGCAGTGACGCACGGAGATTTTCAAATGCGCCCCAATTCCTCCCCGCTTTACGCCCCGGATGGCAGCAACGCAGCCGGTGGCGCTGAGCCCGGCCGTTACGACGGCATCCGTCGAGACTACACGCCGGCCGATGTCGCTCGGCTCTCGGGGAGCTACCGCACGCAGCATACGCTGGCCGAAATGGGCGCCCGCCGCCTTTGGCAGTTGCTGCGCACCGAGCCGCAGGTGACGACGCTGGGCGCCATGACGGGCATGCAGGCGTTGCAGCAGGTGAAGGCCGGGCTGAAGGCGATCTACCTCTCCGGCTGGCAGGTCGCTGCCGACGCCAATACCAGCAATACCATGTACCCCGACCAGTCGCTCTATCCGGTGGACAGCGTGCCCACCGTGATCAAGCGCATCAACAACGCGCTCAAGCGCGCCGACCAGATCGCCACGATGGAGCGCCATGACGGCACGGCGAACGACGAGACGCATTACATGGCGCCCGTCATCGCCGATGCCGAGGCCGGCTTTGGCGGCGCGCTGAACGCCTTCGAGCTGATGCGCGCCATGATCGAGGCGGGTGCGGCCGGGGTGCATTTCGAGGACCAGCTGGCATCGGAGAAGAAGTGCGGCCATCTGGGCGGCAAGGTCCTGGTGCCGATCAGTCAGCATATCCGCACGCTGAACGCCGCGCGCCTCGCCGCCGATGTGGAAGGGGTCAGCACCCTCCTGCTTTGCCGCACCGACGCCGAATCCGCACAGCTTCTGACCAGCGATGTGGATGAGCGCGACCGCCCCTTCATCGGCAATGACCGCACGCCTGAGGGGTTCCACCGCATTCGCCCGGGCATGGGCAAGGCCTATGCGATTGCGCGCAGCCTGGCCTACGCCCCCTACGCCGACCTGCTTTGGTGGGAAACTTCCGACCCCGATCTCCAGGATGCGCGCGAATTCGCCGAGGCCATTCACCGCGAATTCCCCGGCAAGATGCTGGCCTATAACTGCTCTCCCAGCTTCAACTGGCAGCGCAAGATGGGCGTGGAAGCGGCCACGCAATTCCAGCGCGAGCTGGGGGCGATGGGCTACAAGTTCCAGTTCGTCACGCTGGCGGGCTTCCACAGCCTGAACCTTTCGATGTTCAAGCTGGCGCGTGGCTACGCCGAGCGCGGCATGGGTGCCTATAGCGAATTGCAGCAAGCGGAATTCGCGGCCGAGAGCGAGGGCTTCACCGCCGTGCGCCATCAGCGCGAAGTCGGCGTGGGATATTTCGACGCTGTGGCCCAGGCGGCCAGCGGCGGAAAATCCAGCACCACCGCACTGAAGGACAGCACCGAAGCGGCGCAGTTTCACCACGCGTGACACGAGCCAAACCCCCAACGGAGAACCCTGATGACACATGATCACGATGATGGCCTGGTGCATTCCCATAACTACGCCTGCGGTGACCGCGGCCGCATGGCACAGCCGCCGCGCCCCTTGACCACACGGCCCGAGGAGGCGGATGAAGGATTGGTCCATTCGCATGGCTGGGCCTGTGGCGAGCGGGGCCAGCCGGCGCATCGTTAAGCGGCGGAGTTGGCCGGGCAACAAAATCGCTGGATTGTAAGCACTGAAAATCCCTGCTTCCTTGCGGTTTCGGGCAATCTGCGCCCTTCGCAACCGATCAGGGAGGCTTCTGCCCCATGCCCAGCAATAACGTCACCGCGCGGTACGCCACGCAGATCGGCGCAGGCCTGTTCCTCCTGCTTGCCGTTCCAGCCCAGGCCATCGAGTATGACGGGAATTGGCAATTCACCCTGAATTGCGCGGCCCAGGGCGCCCAGCCAGCCTTTGCGGATCGCTTCACCGCGCCCATCGCGCAGAACAGCTTCACCCGCTCCCGTGCAAGCCGCTCGGCGGCAGGGTTGGAGGATAGCAGCCGCTTCAGCGGCCGCGTCGAAGCCGGCCAGATGCGGGCGACCTTGGAACGTGCCCGTGGCAATGAGCGTTGGACGATCCGCCTGGCCGGTTCCGCAATTTCCGATACCCGGTTTGACCTCCCTGGCGGGCTTTTCGTCGGGGAGCGCCAGTTGCGTAGCTGTCAGTTGGTGGCCGAGGCCCTGACCTCGGCGCCGGGAAGCCTCGCAGCGACCGCCCCCCTCCGCGCCGCCGCCGCCCAGCAACAATTGACCGAGACCACGGCACAGCTCGCCGCCGCTGCGGCAGCCTTGGCTGCCCTCCAGGCCAGTAGCGAGGCCCGGGGCGATACCCTGCAGACCGAACTCGACCTTGCGCGCTTCGAGGGCGCGGCCATGCGCAACGAGATGACCCAGCGCAGCGCCGCCCTTTTGGTGCTGACAGGCAGGGTTCAGGCCGCCGAAGCCGCGACAACCCAGGCGCAGTCCGCGCTGGCCCAAGCCGTTGCCGCGGCCGCGACCGGGATCGGCCAGCGTGACCAGCGGCTGGCCGCTGCGGCCGCCGCCTCCGCCCAGGCTGAAACAGCTGCAAACGCGCAGCGCAGCGCACTCGAAGCGCGTGCGACAGCAGCCGAGCAGAGCGGCGCGCAGGCCCAGGCGGCCCTGGCCCGGGCGGAAACCGCCGCCGCGGCTCAGCGCAGCGCACTCGAAGCGCGCGCGAACGCAGCCGAGCAGGCCAGAGCGCAGGCCCAGGCGGCCCTGGCCCGGGCGGAAACCGCCGCCGCGGCTCAGCGCAGCGCACTCGAAGCGCGCGTGAACGCAGCCGAGCAGGCCAGCGCGCAGGCCCAGGCGGCACTGGCCCGGGCGGAAACCGCCGCTGCGGCTCAGCGCAGCGCGCTCGAAGCCCGCGTGACCGCAGCCGAGCAGGCCAGCGCGCAGGCCCAGGCGGGTATTGCCCAGCTGCGTGTCGCGCTGGCGACGGCACAGCGTGAGTTGGCCGAGGCGCGAACGAGTCTGCCACCGCGCTGACCCCGTTGGCAAAGGTCCAAAACCATCGTTAACTGCAATTAAGTTTGGGAGAGAAACATGCTTCACGCCATCGCTCGCCGCAGCATACTTGCCATCGGCGGCAGCCTCCTGGCTGCACCCTGGGTGCGCGCCCAGGGTGCCTGGAACCCGAACCGGCCCATTACGATGATCGTGGGTTTCCCCCCCGGCGGTCAGACGGATTTCGCCGCGCGCGTGATCCAGGCGGGCATGCAAAATGCGCTGGGCGTGGCCGTCGCGATTGATAATCGCGGCGGCGCGGGCGGCAATATCGGCACCGAGGCAGTGATGCGCGCGCGCCCTGATGGCTACACCATCCTCGCCGGCAACATCTCTCCCATGGCGATCAATCCGCACACCATGGATGGCATGACGATTGACCCGCGCGAGATGATGCCGATTGGGCTCGCGCTCCAGTCCTCACTGCTTCTCTGCACCCACCCCTCGATGAATATCCGTGACCTGGCAGGGCTGCGCGCCTGGATTTCTGCCCAGCCGCGTGGCTCCATCAACTATGGCTCGGCCAGCGCGGGCAGCCTGACCCATATCGCCATGGAGCTGTTCCGCGACCGCATCGGCAAGCCCGAGATGACCCATGTGCCCTATCGCGGCTCCGGTCCGGCTATGGTGGATTTCATCGCCGGGCGCTTCAGCCTGATGTTCGACGGCGCCTCGGTCGTTGCACCTTTCCTGCAGGCGAACCAATTGCGCGGCGCGCTGGCCACTGGCCGCACCCGCAGCCCCGCCTTCCCGGATATCGCCACCGCCGAACAGCAGGGCATGCGGGATTTCGCCTTCTACGCCTGGATCGGCCTCTTCGCCCCGCGCGGCACGCCGCCCGAAGCCATCACCCGCATCAATGCCGCACTGAACGCAGCCTTGGCCGACCCCGCGACGCGCGAACGCATGACCAGCCGCGGGGATGAGCCGGGTGGCGGCACGGCCGAGCAGATGGGCCAGATGATGACGCAGGATTATGCCCGCTGGGGTGAGGTGGTTCGGGCCAACAATATCCGCGCCGAGACCTAAAATCAGTTGGTGCGGCCTTCGCGGATCAGAAGCTACACATCCAGCGCATTTCCACGCATCTCCCGCACCAGTTTGCGGCCAATTGCATCTGCAAAATCGGTGTAGTTGGCGCAATCCATGACGAAGCTGCCCATCCCGCCGATGACCTCGGCGGCATAGTGCGCCACGAGGTCCGCTTCCTCATTCACGACCGCCAAGCCGTTGATCACCACGCCCGATGCCACCGCCACATCACGCACCGGGCCGGAGGGCCGCCCGCGATTGCCGGCGCCATCGCCGGAAACATCCACCATGAGGCGGGTGGCCTGCGCCGGGCAGCGCGCGAGCAGAGTGAGCGCGCCCACCAGGCCCTCGCCCAGCGCCGTGGCCCCCGCGCGTGGCAAGCGTGGAGCAACGAGCAGCGCCTCCGCAATCAGCGCACCATCAACTGGATTTGCCAGCCGAAGCCAGGGCAGCGCCATCTCCGGCACCTCGGACCAGAACAGCGCCGCCACTGCCACCGCCCCTTGCGGGCCGCCCGTCGCGGCGGCGATCACATCCGCGTCGAGAAAGGCGGCGGAGAGCCCGCCGATCATCAGTGCGAATTCCTCGTAGTCCACGCTGGCCGAGACATCCACCGCAAGAACCAGGGCCAGATCCACCGGGTCCATCACGGCCGCCGCAACGGCGCGCGGGGGATTTGCCAGGGCACAACCCCGCTGCGTCTCGCTTCGGTCTGCTGATGGAGGATGGCAACGCGGAGAAAGACGGATGCCACGGATGAAGAAAATCGGTTTTTCGAGATTGGCATTCAGCAGCTATAGCGCCCGCAGCGGGTGGCCGATGGTCAAATCCACCTGGAACTTCGCCATGCTGCCCCAGGCGCGGTCATATTGAGGCGGGATCCGCAGCGCCTCGATCCGGCCCAGCGCCACCGCTGCGTTCAGCACCCAATAAGGGTCGCGCAGAAAAGCCCGCGCCAGCAGGATCATATCCGCCTGGCCAGCATCCAGGATGGCCTGGGCCTGAACAGCCTCGGTGATGAGGCCCACCGCCATGACCGGAATGCCCGCCCCCTGCTTCACCGCCGCGGCGCCGGGCACCTGATAGCCCGGCCCCAACGGGATCTTCTGGCCCGCATCCAGACCGCCGGAGCTGACGTCCACGATATCCACGCCAAGCGCCTTCAGCCGCTCGGCCAGCATCACGCTCTGCGGTGTATCCCAACCGCCTTCCACCCAGTCGGTGTGGGAAATGCGAACCGATAGCGGCATTTCGGCGGGGATCACATCGCGCACAGCGCGGGTGATCTCGCGGATCAGGTGTGTTCGCCCTTCGAAATCCCCGCCCCAGGCGTCATTCCGCTGGTTGGAAATGGGTGAGAGGAATTGATGCATCAGATAGCCATGGGCGGCGTGCAACTCGATGAATTGGTACCCCGCCGCCACCGAGCGCTTCGCCGCATCGGCAAAAGCCTGGATGGTGTCGAGGATTTCCGCCTCGCTCATCGCCCGTGGCGTCGCATAACCCTCGAAGGCGGTGGCACTCGGCGCCAGTGCTTCCCAGCCGGGCTCGGCAGCGCCTGGCAGCCAGGCCGGGTTGCGGCTGGCCTTGCGGCCGGCATGGGCGAGCTGGATGGCAGGCACCGTGCCCATGGCGGCCATGGCGGTGACCAAGCGCGCATGGGGTGCGATGTGGTCATCGCTCCAGATGCCCACATCGCCGGGGCTGATCCGCCCCTGCGGGGTCACGGCCGAGGCCTCGGCCATCACCATCCCCGGGCCGGCCACCGCGCGCGAGACGAGGTGCGCCAGGTGCCAGTCGGTCGGCTTGCCATCATCCCCCGCGCAGTACTGACACATGGGCGAGACGCCGATGCGGTTGCGAAAGGTGACGCCGCGCAGGGTGAGCGGGCTGAACAAGGCGGTCATGAGCGAATATCCTGATTCCAGGGAGGCGTGCGCCCCAGGCGATTTTCCATGATGACGAGAAAGGGGCGCGGATGAGGCAGCAGCCGCCCTTCCCCATCCGTCGCCCAACGCGCCAGTGCCACGGTGTCAGCAACATTGCCACCTACTGCCTCCACCACACCAGGGGCGGCGGTGATGACGATGTCGCAATGCATGGGGCGGAACTGGCCACGCTCTGCGGCGCGCGCGGTCCAGCTTGTCAGCCCCCGACGTGAGCGGTCGCGGCAGACAAGGTCACCGGCTTGCGGGGCGTAAAGGGTCGGGTCACGCGGCAGGAAGGGGGCAAGCGCCGGGTGCGCCTCGGCCAGGGCGTCCAGATGGTCGAGGTAGCGCGAATGTGAGGCGTCGGGCGCGAATTCCGGGGCATCCACCCCCGCAGCACCCATCACCCAGGAGATGAAGGCGGCGGACCAGAAGGGCTCGGCCCAGAGATTTGCACCGCCCTCGCCGCGAAGGGCGCGGGCGTAGATGGCGCGATTGGCCGGGATGGCCTCGCTGGATTGGGGAACGGAACGCCAATAGGCCAGGATGCGGGGGAAGTTCTGCGGTGCGCTTTCGGGGGCTGCGTTCGCCGTCGGCTCGCAGGGGGTGAAGGCGGGGCCTGGCAGACCCGCCGTGACGCAGCCCCAGTCGCGCCATTCGGCTGCGGCGAGCCGCAGCATGCGGTCACGCGCGGCGGGGGGGTAGCTCAGCGGGGGCGGAATTTGCGCGACCTGCGGCCCGGAGGCGCAGCCGATGAACACAACCAGAAGAGGCAGGGAGCGAAACACAGCTTCTCTGTGCCAAACCCTTTCTTTATGGGCAAGACCATCTAAATATTGGGCAGATGTCCAATACTCCGCAAGCCGAAGGCGGCCGCCTGATTTTCCGCAGCGAGACCTTCGCCGCGGACCCCAAGCGCGCTCGTCGCCCACCGACCGGTGAGACCGTGGCAGAAGCCGCGCGCGACATCCCGCTGCATG
>JBBRVI010000100.1:0-11559 GCA_038247025.1 Acetobacterales bacterium | reverse complement strand
TTCGCGTCCCAGAAGGGGCCGATGCTGGCCACCATCCGGTCGCGCATGGCTTCATCGGAAGTCCCACGCAACAACACGCCGACGCCCAGGTCAAAGCCATCCAGCATGGCGTAAAGCAGCATGGCAACGGCCATGAGCACGGCGAAGGTGATGGGAAGCCAGGCACCAGGCGGGAGGGTTTCCATGGCGGCTATTCCGCCGCCAGCGGCTTGAGGGGGTCGCGGCGGCCCAACTCCTCCGGCTCGGGCAGGTTTGGCCGGCGTGCGAGGTGCATCAACGTGTAGATATACGCCACCAGCAGAGCGCCATAGAGCGCCAGATACATGAACAGCGACGCCGCGATGGTGGTGGCGGCAACCGGCCCCGCGGCCTCACCCGTGCGGAGAATGCCGGTGACAAGCCAGGGCTGGCGGCCGATTTCCGTCACATACCAGCCCGCCAGCGTGGCGACCCAGCCGGAGAATGTCATCGGGATCAACACCCGCGCGAGCCATGGCGTGATGCCGCGCCGGCGCAGCGTCCAGACCCCCCACCAGGAGACGAGCAGCATCAGCATGCCGATCCCCACCATCACGCGGAAGGCGAAGAAGACCGGGGCAACGGGCGGGTGCTCGCCGATGAATTCATTGAGGCCGCGAATTTCACCATCCAGTTTGTGCGTCAGGATCAGGCTGCCAAGCTTGGGGATCTCGATCTCGAAGCGATTGCTGCGTGTGGCCGCGTCAGGGATGGCGAAAAGCCGCAGCCCCGCGCCGCGCTCCGTCTCCCAGATGCCCTCCATGGCAGCGACCTTGGCGGGCTGGTGCTGGAGCGTGTTCAGCCCGTGCATGTCTCCCGCGAAGATCTGGATGGGGATGAGGATCGCGCCCAGCACCACGCCCGTCTTGAGCGCGCGCACCACGCCGGGTGACCGGTCGCCGCGCTGCCAGCGCCACGCGGACAGCCCGGCCAGCAGGAAGGATACGGTCAGCCCCGAGGCCAGCATCATATGCGACAGCCGATAGGGCATGGAGGGGTTGAAGATGATGGCCGCCCAATCCGTGGCATGGGCCACGCCGTCGCGCAGCTCAAAGCCGGCCGGCGTGTGCATCCAGGAATTGAGCACGATGATCCAGAAGGCCGAAGCGGAGGTGCCGCCGGCCACCAGCAGTGTGGCGAGCGTGTGGATGCGGTTGGGCACGCGCCCATAGCCGAACAGCATCACGGCCAGGAAGGAGGCTTCCAGGAAGAAAGCGGTCAGCACCTCATAGGCCAGGAGTGGCCCCGCAATATTGCCCACGCGCTCCATGAAGCCCGGCCAATTGGTGCCGAACTGGAAGGACATCGTCACACCCGAAACCACGCCAAGCGCGAAGCTCAACGCAAACACCTTCACCCAGAACTTGTAGGCATCCATCCAGGCGGAATCCTGGGTCTTGTCGAAGCGCAGCTTGAAGAACAGCAGCACCCAGCCCAGCGCGATGGTGATGGTCGGGAACAGGATGTGGAAGGAGATATTCGCCGCGAACTGCATCCGGGCGAGGATGATGGGGTCCATGGTTCAGGAATCCTTGGGGCGGCGCTTCTTGCCGGTCACGATGTCCTGGAAGCGGTCGGTCGCCTCCAGCACCCGTGCCACGCGCCCGCCGAGTTTCAACAGGGCAATCAGGCGTTCATCGGGCAGGGATTTCACGTCATCCATCCAGCCGGTGAGCAGGGTGATGACCTCCAGCAGGCTGTCCATGCGGGCATGGGCGTAGCGGTCGGTTTCGCTCGCGGGCTTTTGCATCAGCACGTCGCGCAGGAGGGAGAGTGTGGGGTCGATCTCCCGCTTGCGGCGTTCATCGGCGAGGATGCGCACGATCTGCCAGACATCCTCGGGCGTGGAGAAATGCTCGCGCCGGTCGCCGGGGAGGTGCTGCAAGCGCACCAGGCGCCAAGTTTCCAGCTCCTTGAGCCCCATGGAGACGTTGGAGCGGGAGAAGCCGAGTTGCGCCACCATCTCATCGGCATTCAGCGGGCGGTCGGAGAGAAACAGCAGGGCATAGATCTGCCCCACGGTCCGATTGATGCCCCAGCGGGAGCCCATTTCGCCGAAGTGGAGCACGAAGGCAGCGGTGGTCGGGGGCAGGTCCATGAACATCAGTATGTTCAGTAATTTGTGAAAATCAAGTTGACGCGGACGGGATTTCGGTCCCCGGCCGCCGGTTTCTCAGATGTTGGGAAGGTCCTCGGCGAGGAGGGTGATGGTGATGTGGTAGGCCACCTCACCATCCTCGGAATCGCGGTCCACGGTGCCGATCGTCTCGGCGCCGGAGAGGAGTTCGACCGGCCCGTTGCGCGTTTGTGCCGCGCGGATCATGAGGCTGGGGCTGCCGAGCAGCTTGCGGAGATGGGCCTGCACGGCCTGGATTTCGGCGGGTTTCATGAGGCTCGCTTAGCCCCGCGGCGCAGCCTTGGCAAACCGTCCCGCCTCAGATCACCAGCGCACGCGGGCGGCACGCCAAAGGCAGCGCCTGCGCCATCACCCCGCGCGTGAGAACCACGCCCGTGGCGCTGACGGGAAGGCCGGCCGCACGCAGCAGCTCCGCCGTCCAGGTGTTGCAGGTGTAGGTCAGGCTATAGCGCCGTGCGGCGGCATAAAAGCGCCGGGCGTATCGCTCCCGCGCCTCGATCAGCACCGGGCCGGGCGCGAAGCTCGCCTCCAGCGCAACGACCATGCTGGCGAGGCCGGCGGGCGTTACGCTCAGCGAAAGCGCGCCGGATGGGGGGGCGGGCATTCCCGTCACCTCCAGCGCTGCCTCCCCGGGGAAGGGGCCGGCCAGGAAGTCGGCGATGCCCGGCTCCTGCGCCAGAATAAAATGGCGCTTGCCAAAGCCGAACATCAGCAGTTCCGCCCCTGGGAAATCCCTCCCCAGCGAGGCAAGGCCACCGCCCAGATCCCCAACCGCCAAGCCGATTTCCGTATGCCAGGACCGCTCGGCCAACCAGATGCGCGGGCCGGTCGCCCTTGCTGCGCATTCGGCCGGCTGCGGCAGCGCGGCGCAGGCCGAAAGCGTGAGCAGGAGCAGGGCCCGCCGAGTCAGGTCACGCGGTCCAGCTCGGCATCGGACATCGCACCGGGCACCAGCGTCATCGGCACCGACATTCGCCCCGCGAGCCGCCCGGTCAGCGCCGTGACCAGCGGCCCAGGCCCCTTCGCGCTCGGCGCCGTGGCGAGAACGAGGATGGAAATGCGCGGGTCTTCGTCCAGCAGGGCCAGAAGCTCGTCCGCGACATTCCCCTCGCGCGTGATCAGGATGGGCAGCCCGCCGGTGATCTCGCGCACCTGGGCGGCGAGGCCGGACAGCAGGCCCTCCGCCTCTTCGCGCCGTTCCTCGGCCATCATGGCGCCGATACCGGCCCATTCGCTTTGCTCCACCGGCTCCAGCACGCGCAGCAGCGCCACGCGCCCACCGGATTTCGCGGCGCGCAGGCAGGCGTATTTGAGCGCCACGCCGCGCTCGGCGCTGTCATCCACGACCACCAGGAAGACACGGTCGCGTCTGGCGCGTTCTGCGGCGGCTTCGGGCATCAATTCCTCCGGAAGATCACGCTGCCCAACCACCCGGCAAGGGCGGCCAGCACGATGCAGATCAAAGCGTAGAGCACGGGCTGCGTCCGCGCGACACTCTCGATCTCGGCGGCCGTGCCCACACGTTCGACGATGAAGCCCAGTTGCTCCGTCGCCACGATCCGCCGCGAGCGCACCAGCATCACCTCGACGCTGTAGCTGCCCGGCTGCACGGTGGAGGGCAAGGGAAGGCGCAGGTTGAACAGCCGCGAGCCAGCGATCTCGATGGGCTGCGCATCCTCCTGCCAGAGCCGCGCACTCTGCTTGAGTTCGCGCAGCGCGGTCCGGAACCCCGGCGCGCGGGCGCCGGTGGAATTCAGCGGGATGGAGGTGAGGCCAATCCCCCGCTGGACCAGCATCTCCTCCGGCAACAGGAGAGAGGCCGGGCGCGTTCCGGCCACGGCGTAGAAGACGGGTACATCGTCAAACCGCGCGGCGGGGCCGTTCAACCAAAGGCCCAGAACCTCGACCTTGCGGCGGACCATGAAGGGGCCGGAGGGGCCGCGCGCGAGGATGATCACCTCATCCCCGCCTGGGCCGAGCGGCTGCTCGGTGCTGCCAAAGACGAGGATGCTCTCGCCGATGAAGGCGGTGGTGATGGCCACGCGTTCGGTGGACAGGCGCGCAACCAGGTCGGAAGGCTGGGCAGCCAACAAGCCCGGCCAGAGCAGAAGCAGGGAGAGCACCCCCGAAATCCGGCCGCAAAGCGGCCGGCGCGCGGCGACCACCCTGGCGGCCTGGATCGCCATGCCTGAGGCACGCAAGCCAAGTGAGCGGAGCAAACGCCCGGCGCCTGAGGGCATCAAAATGCCGGACCCACGGAAAACAGCGTCTGCGGCACGCGCAGCAAATCCCACAGCAGCGAGCCCGCCACACCCAGCACCAGCAGGCCCAGCAGCACGCGGGTTTCCTCACCGCGCAGCTTGCCGCCCATGGCCGCGCCGAACTGCGCCCCGGCCACGCCACCCAACAGCAGCAGCAGCGTCAGCACGATATCCACCCCGCCCACCTGGATGGCCTGAAGGAAGGTGACTGAGGCCGTCACGCAAACCACCTGGAACAGTGAGGTCCCGATCACCACCGCCGTGGGCATGCCCAGGATGTAGATCATCGCCGGCACCAGCATGAAGCCGCCACCCACCCCCATGATGGCCGAGAGAATGCCGATCACGAAGCCCACCAACAGTGGCGGGATGACGGAAATGTAGAGCCGGCTCTTGCGGAAGCGCATCTTGAGCGGCAGCCCATGCGCCCAGGAATGGTTGCTGCGCCGCGAGACCTGCGAGCGGGAACGGCGAAAGATGGCGCGAATGCTCTCCATCACCATCAGCATGCCCACGGTGCCCAGCACCACCACGTAAAAGATGGCCACCGCCGCATCCACCTGGCCCGCCCGGCGCAGCAACGCGAAAATCTGCACGCCGACAACGCTGCCCACCAGGCCCCCGGCCACCAGCACGCCGCCCATCTGCCAATCCACATTCAGCCGACGCGCCTGCGCGATCAGCCCCGAAACCGAAGCGCCCAGCGTCTGGTTCGCGCCCGATGCGACCGCAACAGTGGAGGGAATGCCGATGAGCATGAGAACCGGGGTCAACAGAAACCCGCCGCCCACCCCGAACAGCCCCGAAAGCCAGCCCACGACAAAGCCAATGCCCACCAGCATGAGGGCATCCACGCTCATTTCGGCGATGGGCAGATAAACCTGCAAGCGACGCGACCGACCGGATGTACCAAACAGCCTTCACCCGGAAACATGTCCTGACAAGGGCGAATGAAACGTCATGCGCGATCATCTTGCATGACGAGGTCGTTTCGCGAGAAAAGACGAGGCCATGTTTTACCGTCGCACACTTCCCCTGCTGCTCGCCGCCCCCGCGCTTCGACCTGCGGCAGCGCAGGCCACGACGCGCATGGCCCTGCTGCACCTCAATGATTTTCACAGCCGGCATGAGCCCATTGCGGCAACCTCCGCCGCTTGCCGTGCTGGCGAGGCCTGTTTCGGCGGCTCGGCCCGGATCGCCACGGCCGTCGCCGCAGCGCGTGAGGCCGCCCGTGCTGACGGCCGTGGCGCGCTGCTGCTGGAAGCGGGGGACAGCTTCCTGGGCAGCCTTTTCTTCTCGCATTATGAGGGCATGGCTGAAGCGGCCATCCAGCGCGCCTGGGGCGTGCAAGGCTTCGCGCTGGGCAACCACGAATTCGACCTGGGGCCGGAAGCGCTCGCCCGCTACATCGCGGCCGTCCCCTTCCCGGTCCTCTCCGCCAATCTGGATGCCACGGCCGAGCCCGCACTGGCCGGCAAGCTGCGCCCCACCATTACCTTCCGCCGCGAGGCGATGCGCGTGGTGGTGGTCGGCCTGACCACCCCCGACACGCCGCAAATCTCCTCGCCGGGTCCAAACATCCGGTTTACCGACCCGCTGGAGGCTGCCAACCGCGCCGTCTGGGAAGCGCGCCGCGAAGGCGCCGCGACGGTGGTCCTCCTCTCGCACCTGGGCGTGGGCGCCGACCGCCGCCTGGCAGCCGAGGTGGGCGGCGTGGATGTCATCCTGGGCGGGCATTCGCACACCCTGGTCGCGCCTCCCGTGGTGGTAGAGGGGCCCGACCGGCCGGTGCTGATCGTCCAGGCGGGAGCACATGGGCGCTGGCTGGGGCGGCTCGATCTCGACCTGACCGCCGAAGGGCGTGTGGCCGCTTCGGCGCAGCAGATGCGCGAACTCAACGCCGACATCGCGGAGGATTCGGCCGTGGCCTCGCTGGTTGCGCAATTCGCCGCCCCATTGGAGCCGATCCGCCGGCGCGTGGTCGCTCGTATTCCCGAAGCCCTGAGCAACGCGACCTGCGGCGTGCAGCCCTGCGAAATCGGCACGCTGGTGGCCGAGGCGATGCGCCAAGCCATGGGGGCGGAAATCGGCTGGCAGAATGCCGGTGGCGTGCGGGCCGGGTTGCCGGGCGGCGAAGTCACACTGGGCGACGTACTGGCCGCCCTGCCCTTCGGCAACACCACCGCGCGCCTTGTGTTACGCGGCGCGGCGTTGATGGAGGCGCTGGAGAATGGCCTCGGGCGGTTGCCCGCACCGAGCGGACGCTTCCCGCAACTCGCCGGCCTGCGATTCACGGCCGACGCGGCGCGCCCCGCAGGCTCACGGGTGGTGGCCGCAGAAGTGCGCGAACCGGATGGCCTCTGGCGGCCGCTTGACCCTGCGCGGGCTTATCACGTCGCGACCAATAATTTCCTGCGTCGCGGCGGGGATGGCTATGCGATCTTTGCCGGAGGGGCGCTTGAAGCCCGCGATGACGGGCCTTTGCTCGATGATGTGCTGGTGCGGCTGCTGGGCAGGTAGCTTGCGCCATCACCCGGGCGAGAGCATTCGCCCCAGTTGTCTTCCGCCGCAGACATGGACGTGGAAATGCGGCACTTCCTGCCCGGCATCCTCGCCCATATTCGCCAGCAGCCGGTAGCCCGTTGCCTCCAATCCCAGGGACGTCGCAACCTGCCCCACCGCGCGCCAGAAGCCAGCAATCTCTGCATCGCTTGCGCTCGCGTGGAAATCCGCCGCGCTGACATAGGGTCCCCTGGGAATCACCAGCACGTGGGTGGGCGAGAGCGGGTTGATGTCGTGGAAGGCGAGGGCGAAATCATCCTCATGCACGCGCTTGCACGGGATCTCCCCTTTCAGGATTCGAGCGAAAATGTTTTGCGGGTCGTAAGGGGGGAGGCCGTTCACGCTCATTCTGCAAATCTAAGGCAGTTTGGTGGTCTGTGCGAGCGCGAGAAGCGCCTTGGGCCGCGGACGGGATGCCTTTTCGGCGATGCCTGAAATCCCCTCGCGCCGGCGCAACTCGGCCCAGACCTCTTCGGGGCGGATGGAAGCATCCACCAGCAGAAGCATCAGGTGATAAAGCACATCGGCCGATTCGCAGATCGTGGCGGGGCGATTGCGCGCCACAGCCTCGATGACCAGCTCAACCGCTTCCTCGCCCAGCTTCTGCGCCACTTTCTGCGTACCGCGCGCGATCAGGCGGGCGGAATGCGACGTCACGGCATCGCCGGCAATGCGACGCGACTCAATGGTGGCCCAAAGGCGGTCCAGCACCGCGGCGTCGCCATCCTCAGGGAGTTGCAGCGGCTGGAGATGCGCCGTCTCGGCCCGCAGAACGGCCTTGCGGATGTGCGGCTGCTCGGCCGGGATATTGGCCGGGATAGGCAGCTTCGAGGCTTTGGCCCCCATCTTTTTCTTCAAAGCCTTCGCCATCACGCCATCTCCCGGACGCGGCGCACGGGCAATCCCGCCGCCGCCAAGGCGTCCTTCGCCTCTGAAATTCGAAACACGCCGTCATGAAAGACGCTCGCGGCCAGCAGCCCGGTGGCCCCGGCCCTGGCGCCTTCCACGAAATGGCTCAACGAACCCACGCCGCCTGAGGCGACCACCGGCACACGAACCGCACCCACCACGCGCCGCAGCAACTCCAGGTCGAAGCCCTGCTTCGTGCCGTCGCGATCCATCGAGGTCAGCAGGATTTCGCCCGCACCCTGGCTGGCCATCCGCCGCGCCCAATCCACGGCGTCGAGCCCGGTTTCGCGGCGGCCGCCATGGGTGAAGACCTCCCAGCGATCCGGGGCCACGCGCTTCGCATCCACCGCGACGACGATTCATTGGCTGCCAAAGGCCTCGGCCGCGCGGCGCACCAGGTCAGGGTCGCTCACGGCCGCGCTGTTGATGCTGGCCTTGTCGGCGCCGGCGAGAAGCAGCTTGCGGATATCCTCCACACTGCGCACGCCACCGCCCACGGTGAGCGGGATGAACACCTCCGCTGCCGTGCGCGAGACGACGTCGAACATCGTCTCCCGGTTTTCATGCGTGGCGCCTATATCGAGGAAGGTGATCTCGTCCGCGCCTTGCACGTCATAGGCGCGGGCTTGTTCCACAGGGTCGCCCGCGTCACGCAGGGCGACGAAGTTCACGCCCTTGACGACGCGGCCTTCCTTTACATCGAGGCAGGGAATGATGCGAAGCGCCAGCACGAATGGACGAATTCCCGGATTGTCCAGGCATGCGGATACACCTGGGGACAGGCCGATGCGGCGTTTTTGACCAGAGGTCAAGCGATGTTTTGGTGAATCTGAGTCAGGCTTCGGCCAATGCCAGCGCCGCCTCGGGATCAATCCGCCCATCATAGAGCGCCCGGCCCAGGATGCAGCCGGAAATCCCCTCATGCGCCATCGCCTTCAGCGCCACGAGATCCGCCAGCGAAGCCACGCCGCCCGAGGCGATGACGGGCGTTTCCAGCGCCAGGGCCAAAGCGCGCGTCTGTTCCAGGTTCACGCCGCTCAGCATGCCGTCGCGCTCGATATCGGTGTAGATGATGGCAGCTGCGCCGGCATCTTCCAGCCGCAGCGCGAGATCACTTGCTGAGAGCGTGCTCGTCTCAGCCCAGCCTTCGGTCGCCACCTTGCCGCCACGCGCATCAATCCCCACCACCACCCGGCCGGGAAAATGCCGGCAGGCCTGGCGCACAAAATTCGGGTCCTTTACCGCGGCCGAGCCGAGGATGACGCGCGTGACGCCGGCTCCAAGCCAGGCCTCGACTGTAGGCATGTTGCGGATGCCGCCACCGAGTTGCACCGGCATGGAGGTGGCGGCCAGGATGCGGGCCACCGCTTGTACATTGGCGGGTTTGCCTGCGAAGGCGCCGTCGAGGTCCACCACATGCAGCCAGGTGAAGCCATCGGCCGCAAAACGCGCGGCCTGCTCGGTGGGGTCCTCGGCATAGATGGTGGCCTGCGCCATATCGCCGCGCTGCAGGCGGACCACCTGCCCCTGCTTGAGGTCAATGGCCGGGTAGAGGGTGAAGCTCATCTCTCGATCCGACCCAAGGCGTCAGCGTTGCTGCGCCCGCCGGGCAACTCAATCAGGCGGTAGTAGAAATAACCCTGCACCGTCTCGCCGCCGACGCGCGCATAGGCGGGATGGGCGCCCCAGCGCACGTAGCCCAGCCGCTCAAACAGCGTGATCGCGGTGTCCTGGGTGGCACGCACATCCAGGTTGATGACGCGGATGCCCAGGCTCGCCGCGCGTTCCTCCACGCGCCGCACCAGCAGCCGCGCGAGGCCGAAGCCGCGGGCATAGGGGGCGATGAAGGCGTGAGTGAGTTGCGCGGTGAAGCCCTGCGCTTCGTTGTTGCGCGGCGGGCGAACAAGCTGGGCGCTACCCACCACCTCACCATCCAGGCGCGCAATGAAGAATTCGCGCTCGGGCACCAGCATCACGCCGCGGAAATGGCGCTCCAGAGCGGTGCGGCTCTGTGCATCCACCCAGCCAAAGCCGCCGCCCTCGACGATGGCGGCGTTCGTGGCCTCGCACAGGTCGGCCAGGTCATGTGGCTCCAACTGCTCCACGCGCTCGACAGCGAGGCGATGGACCACGGCTGGCTCGCTCCTCACGGCGTCCATCGCAGGAAATTGGCGAGGAAGCGCAGGCCCACCTCAGCGCTTTTCTCGACGTGGAACTGCGTGCCGATGATGTTGCCGCGCCCCAGGATGGCCGGCACCGTGCCGCCATATTCGGTGGTGGCGATCACGTCAGCAGGGTCACCGCCCCGCCAGGCGTAGGAATGCACGAAATAGGCATGGTCGCCGGGGAGAAGCCCGTCCAACACGGGATGCGCTCCCAGTGGGAAGTCCAGGGTGTTCCAGCCCATTTGCGGCAGCGGCAGCAGCGCGCCATCGGGGCCACGCGGATCCAACTCCGCGACTTCGCCGGGCATCCACGCGAGGCCGGGTGTCACGCCGTGTTCCAGTCCACGCTCGGCCAGCAATTGCAGGCCGACGCAGATTCCGAGGAAGGGCTTCTTGTGGACCTGCACCTGCTCATAGAGGGCGGCGACCATGCCCTCCAGCTCATCCAGGCCAGTGCGGCAGGCGGCGAAGGCGCCCTGTCCGGGCAGCACAATGCGGTCGGCCCAAAGCAGGGTTTCCGGCTCACGGGTGATTTCGACGTTCAGGGGACCATCGGCCGCACGTTCCAGTGCGCGGCGTACCGAGGCGAGGTTGCCCGAGCCGGGATCAATCACGGCGACCCTCATCGCCGCAACTCACTGGCATAGAGCGGCAGCAGGCGGGGCTCGGCCTGGAGGAGCCGGGCGAGCGCGCCCTCCGCATCCTGCCCCAGCACAACATGGGCCAGCGTCCAGCCGCGCCGTGCCAGCGTCCAGCGGCGCAAATCCTGGCCGTGGAAGCCCAGCAACAATTCCAGCGTGAGCGAGAGGGCAAAGCCATAGGGGGCCGGCAAGAAAGCAAATGCCCCCAGGGCCAAGGTGACGGCGATTCCCGCCAACCAGCAACGATTTGCGAGAAGCCAGAGCGGGCCGAGCAGGAAGGCCCACAGGCTGAAGCCTTCGCGGATCAGCACCGGCGCGGCTTTGGTCCCTGTGATGGGCACAGAAGCGCGGTTGGTGCCGGGCGGGAGATGGACGGTCCAGCTTTGCATCAGCCCTCCAGGGCCCCTTTGGTCGAAGGGATCATCCCCGCATGGCGCGCGTCGGGCTCCACGGCCACGCGCAGCGCGCGGGCAAAGGCCTTGAAGCAGGCTTCGGCGATGTGATGCGCGTTGGTGCCGGCCTTGAGGGTGATGTGGCAGGTCAGGCCGGCATTCATCACCAGGGCACGGAAGAACTCCTCGAAGAGTTCCGTATCCATTTCGCCCACCTTGTCGCGCGCGAAGGGCACACTCCAGGCGAGAAAGGGGCGGCCGGAGATATCAATGGCGCATTCGGCCAGGGCTTCATCCATGGGCATCAGGCAATGGCCGAAGCGGGTGATGCCTCGCTTCTCGCCCAACGCCGCCTTGATGGCCTGGCCGAGCACGATGCCGCAATCCTCGGCCGTGTGGTGGAAATCAATGTGCAGATCGCCCTTTGCTATCAGCGCGAGGTCCAGCAGGCCGTGGCGGGTGAGCGCGTGCAGC
>JBBRVI010000099.1:0-11599 GCA_038247025.1 Acetobacterales bacterium | reverse complement strand
GACGATGTTCCAGCGGTCCATCTGGCCCTGATTGATCTGCTGGGTGCCGTGATACAGCCCGGTTGTGTCGCCCAGGCCCACCGTGTTCGCCGTGGCAAACAGGCGGAACATCGGGTGCGGGCGGATCACGCGGCTCTGGTCAAGCAAGGTCAGCTTGCCCTCCACTTCCAGCACGCGCTGGATCACGAACATCACATCCGGGCGGCCCGCATCATATTCGTCGAACACGAGCGCGCAGGGGTGCTGCAAAGCCCAGGGCAGGATCCCTTCGCGGAATTCGGTGACCTGCTTGCCATCCTTCAGCACAATGGCGTCCTTGCCGATCAGATCAATGCGGCTGATGTGGCTGTCCAGGTTCACCCGGATGCACGGCCAATTCAGGCGCGCGGCAACCTGCTCGATATGCGTGGATTTGCCCGTGCCGTGGTAGCCCTGGATCATGCAGCGGCGGTTGTGCGTGAAACCAGCAAGGATGGCCAGCGTCGTCTCGCGGTCAAATCGGTAGGAGTTATCCACCTCAGGGACATGCTCGGTGCGGATGGAGAAGGCCGGCACGTCCATGTCAATATCCATGCCGAAGACCTCACGCGCCTTGACGGTGGTGTCCGGCAAGTTGACCGCAGAGGTGGGCCGCACATCGGCACCCGGGGCATCGCCTGATTTGGCCAGCATCGTCATTACGCTTCCGCTTCGTTCAATGGAGTGGTGGAGAATGTTAGGGCAGGCAAGCGCATCGGGCTACCCAGGAAAGAGAACTGCGCCGCGGCTTCATCAACTCGCATGCGCAGGCTGGGCGGCGGGTTCCGCACGGCCGATCCTTTGGCGCAGCAAGGAATAGGCCCTATTGATGTCCTTCAGCTTATCCTCGGTGCTGCGATCCCCGCCATTCGCATCCGGATGATAGCGCTTGGCGAGTTCCTTGTAGCGCGATTTCAGCGTGGCGGGATCGAGCGGCCATTCAAGCTCCAGCAGGCCCAGGGCGGCCCGCAGTTCGGGCGGTGCCTCGTGGCGAGGTGGGGTTCGGCGCTTCTCGTGCAAAGCGGTGTCACGCAGGATGCCCATCGGGTCTACCATGCGCTCGCTGTCCAGGCGCACGCCGCCCAGGCGACCCAGCGGCCAGGTTGGGCGCTGGCCGACGGAATCGAGGCGAATCGCGCTTTCAATGTCCGCCGGGCCCATGCCGCGGTAGAAATCCCAGCCGGAGTTGTACTGGCGCACGTGCTCCAGGCAGAACCAGAGATATTCCCTCAAGGCGCGATCCTTGGGCGCGCGAAATTCTCCGGCATGTACACAGCCGGGGGCCGCGCAGCCCCGGGGGGGGGCCTTCGGGTCGGTCTGGGGTTGGAAGCTTGCTCGCCGCGCCATCGGAACTTTATGGGAGTGAGGCCCGGGCTTGGCAACGGCGACGGCTTGGAGGATTCTCTGCCCCATGGACAACCGCACTGACCGAATCCGCTCCGCCCTCGCCTCCCAATTCGCGCCAGAGCGCCTGGAAGTCGTGGATGACAGCCAAAGCCATGCCGGCCATTCCGGGGCCGCACCGGGGGGGCAGACGCATTTCAACGTGCTCCTGGTCAGCCCCCAATTCACCGGGATGAACCGCGTGGCGCGCTCTCGCGCGGTGCATGCGACGCTCGAGGCGGAGTTCGCCTCCGGGCTGCATGCGCTTGCGCTGACGCTCCGCGCGCCTGAGGAGGCTGCTTAATCCGCGAAACCCGGCTGCTCGGCCATGAGCTGCCGCTTCACGCTTTCCAGATGCAGGATGGCGCCTTCGCGGTCGCCGGCGCGCATCTGCTCATAGGTTGCGCGGGCGACCGCTCCGGGTACGGGCTTGAGGTTGCGGCCGGTGCTCATCGCCAGACGCTGCACCTCGGCCGCGCGTTCCAGATAATAGAGGTCATCCCAGGCTTCGGCCGCGCTGGCCCCCACCACCATCACGCCGTGGTTTTTCATGAAGACGATGTCGGCATCGCCGAGGCTCTCGGCGATGCGGTCGCCTTCCTGCTCGTCCAGGGCGAGGCCGTTATAGTCCTCGTCCACCAGGGTGCGGCCATAGAATTTCAGCGCCGTCTGCCCGGCCCAGACCAAGGGCGGGCCTTCCAGCATGCAAAGGGCGGTGGCGTTGGGCATGTGGGTGTGGAAAGCGGCTTTGGCCCGCGGATGCTTCATGTGCAGGCGGGCATGAATGTAGAACGCCGTGACCTCCGGAACGCCCGTGCCCGCCACCACGCGCCCCTGAAAATCGCAGATCACCAGGTTGGAGGCCGTCACCTCGGCGAAGGCATAGCCATAGGGATTGACCAGCATCAGATCGTCGCGGCCGGGCACCACCAGCGAAAAATGATTGCAGATGCCCTCCTGCAAACCCAGCTTGGCCGCCATTCGGAAGCAGGCGGCAAGATCAATCCGGGCCTGGCGCACCTCGGGGCGGTCGAGGTCCGAGTTGCGGAGGAGTGCGGGAGCAGCGTTCGGGGCTTGGGGCATGGGGAGCAAGGTTGCAGTCCTGCAAGCACAGGGCAAGCGCTCCGCCCATGTTCAGGGCAGCAGGCTTCGCGCTAGGCTCTTCCCATGAACACGAATCAGAAGATCAACGGCCCACGCCTGTGGGATTGCCTCATGGCCATGGGCGAAATCGGCGCCACGCCCAAGGGCGGCGTGAAGCGCCTGACCCTGACCCAGGTGGACCAGGCCGGCCGCCGCCGCTTTACCGAATGGTGCGAGGCCCTGGGCCTGACCATGCGCGTGGACGCCATGGGCAACATGTTCGCCCGCCGCGAGGGCCGCGACCCCACCCGCCTGCCCGTGCTGTTCGGCAGCCACCTCGACAGTCAGCCCACCGGCGGCAAGTTCGATGGCGCGCTGGGCGTGATCGCCGGGCTTGAGGTCATGCGCTCGTTGAATGATCTCGGCATCGTCACCGAAGCCCCGCTGGAACTGGTGAACTGGACCGATGAGGAAGGCAGCCGCTTCGGCCATTCGCTGATGGGCAGCGGCGTCTGGGCGGGTGTCTTTGGGCTGGAGGAGGCCTATGGCTTCACCGACACCGAGGGCGTGAATGTCAGCACCGCGCTGGATGCCATCGGCTATAAGGGCCCCCACCCGGCTGCGCCCTTTCCCGCCGACGCCTATTTCGAACTCCATATTGAGCAGGGACCCATTCTGGAGCGCGAGGGCAAGACCATCGGCATTGTGACCGGCGCACAAGCCCAGGTCTGGTATGATGCGGTGATCACCGGCCAGGACGCGCATGCCGGCACCACGCCGCCCTCCACCCGGCGCGACGCCCTGGTGGCGGCCGCGCGCGTGATCGCCCTGGTGGACGACCTCATGCGCGAGCGCGGTGAGGAAGGCCGTGGCACAATCGGCCAGCTTCAGGTGCTGCCGAACAGCCGCAATGTGGTGCCTGGCGAAGTGCGCTTCAGTGTCGAATTCCGTCACCCTGAAGCCGCTCAGGTTCAGGGCCTGACGCAATCCTTCCCGGATCAGGCGCGGTCGCTCGTAGCGCAAAATGGTTGCAAGCTGGAGCTGACGGAGCTGTTCCACATCCCGCCCCAGCCCTTCGACACCGAATGCGTGGAGCTGGTGCGCCAGGCGGCGGCACGGCTGGGATACCCCGCCCGCGAAATCATTTCTGGCGCGGGGCATGACGCGGTCTATGTGGCGCGGCGCGTGCCCACCGCGATGATCTTCACCCCCTGCAAGGATGGCCTCAGCCACAATGAGGCGGAGAGCATCCTTCCGGAGGAAGCCGAGGCCGGCTGCCAAGTGCTGTTTGAAGCGGTGGTGGCGCGCGCCAACCTCTGAGGCCCCAACCGCTAAGGATCAGCAGCGCTGAGGCTCAGTGGCGGGCGGCATCCTTTAAGTCGTAACACCGCTTGATGACGCCGTAGCCGTAGAACAGCCCCAAGAACATCAGCATCATTGAGAATGTGTACAGGTAGCCCTTCGCCACCGTCGCGCCAAACAGGCCGACCAAGGTCATCAGCCCGGGCATGATCATGAAAAACGCCGAGGATGCAGGCATGGTCAAGCTCGTTTCTTGAGGTCGTCGTCAAACAGGATGCGCGAAGCGGCGCCGTCCAGATCGTCGTGTTGGCCCGAGCGCATGGCCCAGATGAAGGCCCAGATGAAGGCCCAGAGCCCCAGCGCGCCCAAAATCAGAATGTCCATCAGCGCCGCCCCACGGGCAGCGCATTGCCGATGACCACCAGCGAGGATGTGGCCATCACCAGCGCCGCTAGCAGTGGCGTCGCGAAGCCCGCAACGGCCACTGGCATGGCGATGATGTTGTAGCCGAAGGCCAGCGCGATATTGTGCCGCGCCGTTACACTGGGATGGCGCGACATGATGGCCAACAAGGCCATCAGCCTGTCCTACGGCGCGGTTTTGGTGCTGGCAGGCTGGATCGTGTCCCTGCTGAGTTTTGGCCTGGGGGCCGCCTGGCCCATCTTGCCGGCAACAGCCGGGTTTTTCATGGTGGCACCCATCCTCGCCACCGGGCTTTACGAAACCAGCCGCCGCCACGCCTTGGGCGAGCGCACGACCCTGTCCGACGCGGCCAGCGGGTTTCGCCGCAATCCGACACAGATCGCCATGATGGGCGTGATGCTGGTGGTGCTGCACCTGTTCTGGGTGCGTATTGCGGGGCTGCTCTTCGCGCTCTTCTTCGGGCTGAATTTCGCACCCTCGCTCGCGCAGTTGCCCAACGCCCTGATGCGGAGCCACGATCTCCTGCCCGTCCTCATCATCGGCACAGGCTTTGGGTTCGTGCTGGCCTCGGTAACCTTTGCTGTCTCGGCCGTCTCCATCCCCATGTTGATTGATCGTGGGGAGCTGAGCTTCCTGGAGGCGGTGACGGTCTCCATTCAGGCAGTGGTCGAGAATTCGAAGGCCATGGCGCTGTGGGCGGCGCTGATAGCGGTGTTCATCGGCTTTGCACTCGTGCCGTTTTTCCTGGGGCTGGTCATCGCGCTGCCGCTGATCGGGCACGCTACCTGGCATGTCTACCGGGATCTGGTGGTGGCGAGAACTCCGTCTCCTGGCGGAGGCTGCGGTTGAATCATTGGCTATAGTCGCGTGAAGCTCCAATAAAGCGGTTTCCGGCCGGCGGCGAAGGCCTTGGCCTCGTAGCGCGTCCCCGGCCAGGATTCGGGGCGTGTTGTTGCGGGCGCGCTGCCGACAAACACATCCTGCCCTGCGAAGACCTCCGTCACCCAGGCCTGATAAGTTGGATCGTCGCTTGCCAAGCGCCATTCGGCGCCGGGCTTGAGCACCCGCGCCACGATGGGGATCATCTCCGGGTGGACGAAGCGGCGCTTCTGGTGCCGTGTCTTTGGCCACGGGTCGGGGAACATGAGAAAGAAGCGATCCAGGGTTGCTTCAGGCAGGGCCAGAAGCAATTCCCGCGCATCGGCGGGCCACAGGCGCAAGCGCGGTGGAATGGGCGCTGTGGCCTCGACGCCATCGGGAATGATCTCGGTGAGAAGCGAGCAAAGCCCATGCTCATAAACCTCGCTCGCGATGATGGCGGTGGTGGGGTTGGCTGCCATCTGGGCGAGCGTGTGTTCACCTCCGCCGAAGCCCACTTCGAACCAGAGCGCATCGGCGGCTGCAGCGAAGGTCAGGTCCTGAAAACGCAGCCGGGGCAACGCCTCGCTCAGCAGACGCTCCTGCCGGGGGCGCAGCTTCTTGCCGCGTCGGCGTCCATAAAGCCGGTGGGGAATTCCCTCGGGCCAATCGTCATCACGTTCATCGCACATGCCGGCCCCTTGGCGCCCCCCCGTTGTTTGGCGTCAGCCTCGGGCATCCTCGCGTTGATGGCGGAGGGGCGCTGGGATGGCAACAGGGCGGGCGTGCTCTCATGCGCGGTGGCGGGCCAACACGCTCGGGGACGTGCTAAACCTGGCCTGCCGCCGCGCCCTCGGCAAAGCCCCGCAGACGTGTCGCGATGACCTCGCTCAACGCCTCCAGCGCCACGCGGCGGGGGAAGCGCGCGCGCCAGATGATGCGAACCGTCCGCCCTGCCCGCGCGGCCAGCGGCCGCAGGACAATACCCGCATCCTGCGCGGCGCCCGCGGCCAGTCCGGGAATCAGCGTGGTTCCGTAACCGGCGGCGACCATGTTGAGCAGCGTGGAGAGACTCGATGCGCGCAGCGTGCCCCCCAGCGCTCCGCTTTGGCCGCAGGCCGCCAGCGCCTGTTCGCGCAGACAATGCCCATCCGCCAGAACCAGGATGTCCTGGGCAAGGTCCGCCTCATCCACAACTGCCTGGCCTGTCAGGGGGTGCTCGGCCGGCAACGCTGCAAAGAAGGGTTCGTGAAAAAGTGGCTGGCTGAGAAGTTCGGGCCCATCCACATCCGTGGCAAGGATGGCTGCATCGAGTTCATGGGCGCGCAGCCGTTCCAGCAGGGCCGCTGTCTGGTCCTCCCAGGGCTCGATTTCCAGGGCGGGCAGGGCCTCGCGCAGGGGGGCGAAGATGAGTGGCAGAAGGTAGGGCGCCAGTGTCGGGATGATGCCGAGGCGAAAGCGCCCGGCCAGCGGGTCGCGCAGGTTGCGCGCTTCGGCGAGGATTGCGTCCGTTGCCGTCACCGCGGCGCGGACGTGGCCGATCAGCCGCTCGCAGGCCTCGGTGGGCGTCACCGCCTTGCTGCTGCGCTCGAACAGCGTCACGCCAAGCAGTTCCTCAAGCTTGCGAAGCTGAATGGAGAGGGTGGGTTGGCTGATGCCGCAGGCCTCGGCGGCCCGGCCGAAATGACCGTGGTTGGCGATGGCCAGCAGATAGCGCAGGTCGCGAAGGTTCATGCGCCATCGTATAGTCGTCAGATAGACCCTGTCTATCGAGACCATTGAGATGAAGTGCTTCCCTTTATCGGCGAGATGCGGCTATTCAAGCACAGCCATGAAGCGAGAGTTGCGGTCGGCATCGCGAGAATTCTTCGCGCTGACCAGCAATTTTCATCACGCGAGGCGGGATGAGGTGCCAAACCCACGCGATGCGAGATCGCGGGCGGGGCACCCCATCCAACACGACAGTCGAGATTGGAGAGATACATGGACGGAATTACTGCGCAGAGCACCGGCAAGTGCCCCGTGGTGCATGGGGGGCCCAAGCACGCGACCTTTGGCGGAAGGTCCAACAAGGATTGGTGGCCCAATCAGCTCAATCTGAAGATCCTGCATCAGCACTCCGCCCTGTCGAACCCGATGGGTCAGGCTTTCAGTTATGCTCAGGAAGTCGGCAAACTCGACGTCGCGGCTCTCAAGCGCGACATCACTGCATTGATGACGATCTCGCAGGACTGGTGGCCGGCCGATTACGGCCATTACGGCCCCTTCTTGGTCCGCATGGCCTGGCACAGCGCCGGCACTTACCGCATCGCCGATGGTCGTGGCGGCGCGGGCGCGGGGCAGCAGCGCTTCGCCCCTCTCAATTCCTGGCCAGACAACACCAATCTCGACAAGGCTCGCCGCCTGCTGTGGCCGATCAAGCAGAAATACGGCAACAAGATTTCCTGGGCCGACCTGATGATCATCTCCGCCGACTGGGGCATGGAATCCATGGGCTTCAAGCCCTTCGGCTTCGGCTTTGGCCGCGCCGATGTCTGGGAGCCGGAGGAAGACGTCTATTGGGGCGCGGAAGACACCTGGTTGGGCGACACGCGCTATACCGGAGACCGCGTCCTGGCCGACCCGCTGGGTGCGGTCCAGATGGGCCTGATCTACGTAAATCCCCAGGGACCCAACGGCACGCCCGACCCGCTGGGCTCGGCCCGCGACATCCGCGAAACCTTCGCGCGCATGGCGATGAATGACGAGGAGACGGTGGCCCTCGTCGCCGGTGGCCACACCTTCGGCAAGGCGCATGGCGCGGGTCCGGATTCCAGCGTCGGGCGCGAGCCCGAAGGCGCCAGCATGGAGGAGCAGGGTCTCGGCTGGACGAACAGCTACGGCTCCGGCAAGGGCGGTGACACCATCACCAGCGGAATCGAAGGCGCATGGACGTCGAACCCCGTCAAATGGGACAATGGCTACTTCGACAACCTCTTTGGTTTTGAATGGGAACTGACAAAGAGCCCCGCCGGCGCCTGGCAATGGAAGCCCACCGACCCCGCCGCCTGGACCAGTGTTCCCGACGCGCATGACGCCACCAGGCGCGTTGCACCCATGATGACCACGGCCGACATGGCGTTGAAGGTGGATCCGATCTACGGCCCGATCTCCAAACGCTTCCACGAGAACCCCGACCAGCTGCACGAAGCCTTTGCCCGTGCCTGGTTCAAGCTGACTCATCGCGACATGGGGCCGCGTGAGCGCTATGTCGGCCCGCTCGTTCCCACCGAGGAGCTGATCTGGCAGGACCCAGTTCCCACGCTCGACCATGCAGTGGTGGACGCGGCTGATATCGCGGCACTCAAGGCAACGATCCTGGCTTCGGGGCTTTCGGTTTCGCATCTTGTGGGCACGGCCTGGGCCTCGGCCTCGACCTTCCGTGGCTCCGACAGGCGGGGCGGTGCCAATGGCGCGCGCATCCGCCTCGCACCCCAGAAGGACTGGGAGGTGAACGAGCCCGCGCGACTCGCGACCGTGCTGGCCGCGCTGGAAACCATCCAAGCCGGATTCAACGCTTCGGCCACCGGCGGCAAGAAGGTTTCGCTTGCTGACCTGATCGTTCTGGGCGGCTGCGCGGCCATTGAGCAGGCGGCTAAGGCGGCGGGCCATGACGTGACGGTTCCCTTCACGCCCGGCCGCATGGACGCCTCTGCGGAGCAGACCGACGCGCATTCCTTCGCGCCGCTGGAGCCGACGGCGGATGGTTTCCGCAATCATCTCAAGACGCATTATACGCTCTCGGCTGAGGAGTTGCTCGTGGACCGCGCGCAACTTCTGACCCTGACGGCGCCAGAGATGACCGTGCTGGTGGGTGGATTGCGCGCGTTGAACGCGAATGCCGGCCGCGCGCAGCACGGCGTATTCACCAAGCGGCCGGAGACCCTGACGAACGACTTCTTCCTCAACCTGCTCGACATGAGCACGAGCTGGACGCCGACCTCTGCAGAGGGCGACGCGTTCGAAGGGCGTGACCGCGCCACGGGCGCCGTGAAGTGGACGGGTACGCGGGTGGACCTGGTCTTTGGGTCCAACTCTCAACTGCGCGCCATCGCCGAGGTGTATGGCCAGAGCGACAGTGAAGGCAAGTTCGTGCGTGACTTCGTAGCAGCGTGGAACAAGGTCATGAACCTCGACCGCTTCGATCTGGTCTGATCCTGACAGGCGGCTGGCGGAGCGAAAGCTTCGCCAGCCGCAGTTCGTTCGCGTTTCGTGCCCAGCGACACGGCCCACTCTTGCCAGCGGAGGCGGCGCGCTCCTAGGCTTGGATCCCATGGCGTCTTATTCCGGCCTTCGCATCCTCAAAGAAGGCCTCACTGGCAACACGGGTTGGCGCCCGGCGTGGCGCAAGCCATCCCCAAAACCCGCCTATGACGCCATCGTGATTGGTGGTGGCGGGCATGGGCTTGCCACCGCCTTTTACCTGGCCTCCATCCACGGCATCACGAATGTGGCTGTGCTGGAGAAAGGCCCGATCGGCCTTGGCAATACCGGCCGCAACACCACCATCGTGCGCTCCAACTACATGCTGCCCGAGAACCACCATTTCTACGAGCATTCGCTCAAGCTCTGGGAAGGGCTGGAGCAGTCTCTTGGCTATAATGTGATGATGAGTCAGCGCGGCGTGCTGAACCTGTTCCACAGCGATTCGCAGCGCAACGCCTTCACCCGGCGCGGCAATGCGCTGCGGCTTGCCGGCATTGATGCCGAGCTGATCGGCCCCGATGTGGTGAAGGCCATGTGCCCGCTCATTGACCTGCACAATGCGCGCTTCCCCGTCATGGGCGGACTTCTGCAACGCCGCGGAGGCACCGCGCGGCACGATGCCGTCGCCTGGGGCTTTGCGCATGCCGCCGATGCACGTGGTGTGGACATCATCGAGCATTGCGAAGTCACCAGCATGATCATCGAGGGCGGCGCGATTCAAGGCGTGCGAACCACTCAAGGTGACATCATGGCGCCCAAGGTGGGCTTGGCCGTTGCAGGCAACACCTCACTTCTATGCGCCATGGCAGGGCTGACCGTGCCGGTGGAGAGCCACCTCATGCAGGCTTTCGTGAGCGAGGCACTAAAGCCGCTGATAGATGGGGTGGTGACCTTCGGCGCGCAGCATTTCTACATCAGCCAATCCGACAAGGGCGGGCTCGTCTTCGGCGGGGGCCTGGATGGATACAGCTCCTACGGCCAGCGCGGGACGCTGCCTGAGGCGGAGCATATTTTCGCCGCCGGTGCGTCGCTCATGCCCGCGCTCAAGCGTGTGCGCGCGCTACGCTCCTGGGCAGGGGTGATGGACATGACCCCCGACGCCTCGCCCTATATCTGCCTCACGCCGATCAAGGGGCTGACCCTGACGGGCGGCTGGAACTATGGGGGCTTCAAGGCCACACCTGGGTCGGGCTGGTGCCACGCCTGGACCATGGCCAAGCAGGAGCCGCACCGGTTGAATGCGGCCTATACGCTGACGCGCTTCCGCGAAGGTCGCATGCTGGATGAGAAGGGCGCTGGCCCCTTCTTCTGGATGCAGTAGGATGTTGCAAATTCGTTGTCCCCATTGCGGCGTGCGTGACGAGGCCGAGTTCTCCTATCGCGGCGACGCCACCGTGAAGCGCCCCTCCGGCGAGGACCCTGAAGCCTTCGTGGACTACGTCTACAACCGGGTGAATGCGCGCGGCTGGCACATCGAATGGTGGCAGCATTCCACCGGCTGCCGGCAATGGCTGCGCGTCACGCGCCACACCGTCACGCATGAGATCAATGCCGTGGAGCTGCCCGAATGACCCGGCTTTCTGAGGGCGGCCACATCGTGCGCGGCGAGCCACGCATTTTTCGCTTCGATGGCCGCGAATACAGCGGCTTCGCAGGCGATACTCTGGCAAGCGCGCTGCTTGCCAGCGGCGTGAAACTCTTTGGGCGCAGCTTCAAATATCACCGTCCGCGCGGGATCTTCTCCGCCGGGCCTGAGGAGCCCAATGCGTTGGTGGAACTGCGCGCCGGCGCGCATCGCGAACCGAATACCCGCGCCACCGTCACCGAGATCTTCGCTGGGCTGGAAGCGTCCAGCCAGAACCGCCGGGGCTCGCTTGCCTTCGATATCCAGTCGGTGACGGGCGTGCTGGCACCGTTTCTCGGCGCGGGCTTCTACTACAAGACCTTCATGTGGCCCGCCGCCTTCTGGGAGCGGGTTTATGAGCCGCTGATCCGCAAGGCTGCGGGCCTGGGCCGCGCCAGCACGCAGCCCGATCCGGATTTCTATGAGGATGCGCACATCCATTGCGATGTGCTGGTCGTCGGCAGCGGCGCGGCGGGCCTGGCTGCCGCGCGGGCTGCGGGGGAAAGCGGGGCGCGCGTCATCCTCGCCGAGCAGGATTATCTCCTTGGCGGCTGGCTGCTTTGCGAACCCGGCCACGAGGCCTGGCGCACCGCGCAAATCGCGACACTTGAGGCCATGCCGGAGGTTACGATCTGGCCGCGCACGACGGTGTTTGGCTTCTAT
>JBBRVI010000098.1:0-11621 GCA_038247025.1 Acetobacterales bacterium | reverse complement strand
CCACTGCCATTGCGCCCCACCAAAGCGAGCCTCTCGCCCGGCGAGACGGACAGCCCCGCCCCTTGCAGCAGGGGCGTATTGCCCAGCGTGAAGCGCGTGTTATCAAGCAGGAGAAGCGGGGGAGCGGCCATGCTGGGGGCGATGGCCCGGCATGGGGCTGAGGTCAAGGCTGGACAGACGCGCCCGCCCGGGTTTCCATGCCTGTCACGGCGGAAAAGATGCCGGCGGCCACAGCTTCACCGAAACCACCAGCCAAACCTGGTTCTCCCGCATCGGCGGTGCGCTCACCGGCATTCTGACGGGCTTTGTGCTGCTTCCGGTCGCCGGATTCCTTTGTTTTGGAATGAAAGCCGCGCTGTGCAGACGGCGCGAAGCCTCGCCGAAGGGGCGGGACTGGTGCTTTCCGTCACCGCTGAGCGACCCGGCCCTGCCTCATCATCTGGATGTTCATCTTGAACCCGCTGAAGGTTATGGCGGACGCAATCCCGCCGCTGGGCTGGATCGTGGGCTTTGGCACCGCGCTCTTTGCGGCGATCCTGACCGCGATCTGCGCGGCCCTTACCAACGCCATCGCCTGGGTGTTCTATCGCCCGCTGTTAGGGATGCTGATCCTTGCCCTTGGCGCGGGTTGCGTATTTGCTCTCTCCCGCCTGCGCCGCAGCAGGCCAGTTCAAGGAAAACCCGCATGAGTTTCGACTTCACTGGCAAGCGCGTCATCGTCTGTGGCGGCAGCAAGGGCATTGGCCGCAGCGTGGCGTTGGGCTTCGCGCAGGCCGGTGCCGCGGTTTCGATCTGCGCCCGCGGCGCCGATGCCCTGGCCGCCACAAAGGCCGAACTGGGCACCCGCGCCCATGCCGCCAGCTGCGACCTGGGCGATGGCGACGCAGTGCGCGGCTACATCGCCGAAGCGATCGCGGCCCTGGGTGGCTGTGACGTGCTGGTGAACAATGCGAGTGGCTTTGGCATGACCGACACCGAGGAAGGGTGGGCGAGCAGCCTGAATGTGGACGTATTGGCCACCTTCCGCGCCACGGCCGCCGCGCTGCCCGCGTTGAAGGAAAGCCAGGGCAACATCATCAACGTCTCCTCCATCTCGGGCTATGGGCCTTCGGTGCGCGGGCCGGCCTATGCGGCAGTGAAGGCGCTGCTGATCAACTACACTCAGAGCCAGGCCGCCACCTACGCGCCCGACGGAATTCGCGTGAATGGCGTGGCGCCCGGCTCCATCGAGTTCCCTGGCGGAAGCTGGGAAAAGCGGCGGACCGAAAACCCGGACCTGTTCAAGCGCACCCTGGCCTCCATCCCCTTTGGCCGAATGGGCACACCCGAGGAGGTGGCCCAAGTCGTGCTTTTCCTTGCCTCTCCCCTGGCGCGCTGGGTGACTGGGCATACTGTGGTGGTGGATGGCGGGCAATTGCTGAGCTGACCGTTTTGCTTCCATGAAGCCTTGGGCTTCAGCGGCCCAACCATGCTACGGTTCACCTATGCTGCGGCCCCGCCGGGCCATATGCGAAAAGGGAGGCCCTTGATGACCCGAAACCTTCTCCTCGCCGGGGTGGCGGTGCTGGCTTTCGCAATAGCGCAGCCCGGCTTCACGCAAAGCACCAACGATGACGCAACGCGCAACCTGATCGAGCGCTTGCGCCCGACCGATCAACTGACGCGCGGCATCCGCATGCCCGGCACCGATAGTGGCACCGCGGCGCCGGTTCTCACACCGGGCGCGTCGCCGTCGGCACAGCCCGGCGCGCCTGCTCCTTCCATGATCACTGCGCCACCACCACCACCTGCGGCCGGCACCACGGCCCCTTCGGGCATGGCAGCGGTCTCCATCACGGTGAATTTCGCCTCGGGCTCGGCCAGCGTCTCGCCCCAGGCGGCGGCAGCCCTCACCTCGCTCGGTCGCGCGCTTGCTTCACCCGATCTCCAGCCCTTCCGTTTCCGAATCGAAGGCCATACGGACACCGAGGGCGATGGCGGGCTGAACATGGGCCTCTCGCAACGCCGGGCCGAGGCGGTCCGCGATTTCCTGATGAAGGGCTTCGCCATCGCACCCGGGCGCCTGGTTGCCGTCGGCTTTGGCGAAAGCCAGCTTCTGGTGCCCACCGCCGACAAAACGCCCGAAGCCCGCAATCGGCGCGTTCAGGTGGTGAACCTCGGCGGCTGAGGCGAGGGAGGGCCAGGAGGGGACCAGCCCATGCCGACCGAGGATGATGATGCCACCATCCGCCTATCCTCGGCGATGGTCGCGCGCGCCCCGGCCCGCGCGCCAACACGCCGTCGGTTGGGGCTTTGGCTTGGTCTGGGTGGTGCGTTCCTCGCAGTCGGTGGCGGCGGCGCGCTTTGGCGATGGGGCGAGGAAACGCCCGAAGCCGCCCAGCCGGAGGCTGCAGCCCCACCGCCGCCGCAAGGTCCACCCCTGCTCGATCTCTCGGGCATTGCCGCCCATCGCGCCGGCGTGCCGACGGCGCTGCGCTGGTCCGCAAATCCGCTCGTCTGGGTGCTGGATTTCCCGAGCCTGGAACTCCAGGGCCAGGCCATGAACCGCGCCGCCGCTCTGATGGAGAAGGCCAACACCCCACGCGACCGCGTTCTGGATGACGCGGCACTCGCCGCTGCCATCGCGGCCGATCGTCGCTCCGCCGGCGATTGGTATTTTGGCCACAACTATCGCGCTTCCGATCTGCGCCGGATGTTCGCGCTCGCCGAGCGCGACAACATCCGGCTGAACCCGCTGGAGCTCTGGCTGCGCGAGCAGGTGGATCTGGCCCAGCGGATGGATCGCGCGCGAGACGCCGCCATCCTCACCATCCCGGCCACGGGGCCGCATGTGGATGACGCAATGCGCCGCTCGATCCTGATCCACGAGCTCGCGCATGGGCAGTTCTTCACCCTGCCTTTCTTCGCCACCCATGTGATGCGCATCTGGGAGACCGGGTTCACCGAGGCCGAGCGGACGGCGGTGCGCCGCTTTCTGCACGCAGAGGGCTATGACGCCGCGCAGGAGGAAGTCATGGCCAACGAGGCCATGGCCTACCTCCTCTACACTCCCGATCGCCGCTTCTTCGACCCCGCGCGGGATTTGGGCTGGAGCGAAGCCCAGGCGGAACGCCTGCGCGCCCTGCTGCGTGCCGGCGCGCCGGACGCGCCCTGAACAACAACGCGGCCTGCTGCTCGCGAAGCCGACCAGCCCGCATGACCGCGGCGTCGCGCGCATGCCCTTGGCGATGGAGGCGGTGGTGGTTTCGTCATCCTCAAGGGCAGCAGGCGAAAGGCCTCGCCCGGTCAGCTAGCTGGCTCGAAGCGTTGCAGCCCGGACCGATTGGCCAGGGCGAGGGTCTCCACGAAATTTTCCCGACGGGCCAGGTTGGTGGCGGCCAGGCTGCGCAGCCGGTCCGTCCCGCTGGTGGCGGCGCCAGGGGCGGATACCGGCGTGAGCAGCGTGAAGGCCGACCCCGGCGCATAGCCGCGCTGCCCGCCCCCCTCGGCAAGGACAAAGCCGCCAGGCGCAGGGCGTAGCACCACCTCCGCCCCGGCCACCAACCGGCCGACCGAAGGCGCGCTCGCGTCCGGCCGCACTCGCAGCACCAGGGGTGCCGAGGCCAAGGCGCGCGGCAAGCCGACGCTGCGCCCAGCTGCCACGGCAGCGCGCGTGCCGGGCGACACGGCTTCGACCGCTGCCTCAATTCGGGCGTTGCGGGCGATCATGCGCTCCCGCGACTGGTTGGCCCGGGCGAGGTCCTGTTGAAGGCGCCCCTCAGCCCCAGCCAGCCGGCGCGGCAGCTCGGCAGCTGGAAAACGGCCGCCCGCAGCGTCGGCGCGAATCAACCTCACCTCGGTCCAGCGGCAATAGAGCACTGCGTCGAAGGCGATCTGCAGCCGCTCCAGCGCTGCGTTCTCAGCCGCGAGTTCGGTCGCGAGTTCCTCGGCCGTGGGGGGGCCGGCGCGGCGCGGCGGTGCCGCAAAAAGATCGCCGGCTGCGACGAAGACCACCATCTGAGGACCGCAGGAATCCTGCGGATCAGGCGCTGAGTCCGGTGCGGCCACACAGCCGGCCAGGAGAGCCAGAAGGGGTACGAGGCACCAGGGAGGGGATGAGGGTTTGTACATCACCTGATCAGCCTGCCGCCAAGCCAGGCCGGATGCAATGACATCCGCATGATTTTGCCACGAGCCGTTCCATCCTATCCGGGCCGCTGTGATTTGATCGCCGGTATGTCTCGGCCTGCCGCTGGTCTTTGCCATCGGCTTCGCTGCCCCCTGGGAGCCCGAACTCATCAACGCCTTCCGCCGCAACCAGAACCTGACGAAGCCGATGGGTCCCACCAACCATGGGCCGCTGCTCGCTGGCACCATCATGGCGCTCGCCTTTGTCGTTGGCCCCTTCGGCCGAATTCTGCTAATCAAGGGCACCCTGTGAGCCGGAGCCGCGTGGGTCTCCTTCGCAGCCACGCGAGCGTTGCCGAGGGGGCGGAGCCGGGCCGGAAGCTTACCGCGTGGTTTTTGATCAGCGTGGTTCTCATGCGGGCCATCTTGCGCGCTGGCATTCAAGCGGGTCGTCTGTAGTCTGGATGGGTTGGGCGAAGGATCGCGGGCATGGCGTTCGAGACGATCGGCAAATATGAAATCCGGGGCAAGCTCGGGGCCGGAGCCATGGGCACCGTGCTCGACGCCTTCGATCCCGTGATCGAGCGCCGTGCCGCCCTGAAAATCCTCCCCAAACCCGCCGAGAATGACCTGGAGGGCCAGGAGGGCCTGGCTCGCTTCAAGCGCGAGGCGCAGGCAGCCGGGCGCCTCAATCACCCCAACGTCGTCGCTGTCTATGATTACGGCGAGGACGGTGCGAACGCCTGGATCGCCATGGAGCTGGTCGAGGGCGGCACCCTGAAGCAGAACCTCGATCGCGGCGAACGCCTTGCGCTGCCAGAGATCCTGCGTGTGATGGAGCAGATGCTCGCTGGCCTGGATTACAGCCACAAGCGTGGCGTGGTGCATCGGGACATCAAGCCGGCCAACCTGATGCTCACGATTGATCAGCAGATCAAGATCGCCGATTTCGGCATAGCGCGGATCGAAAACTCCTCGATGACGCAGGTCGGCACGGTGATGGGCACGCCAAGCTACATGGCGCCCGAACAGTTGCGCGGAGAGCCTGTTGATGCACGCGCCGACATCTGGGCCTCTGGCGTGTTGTTCTATCAACTGCTGACAGGCGAGAAGCCCTTCGAGGGCGGATATTCCTCGGTGATGCACAAGGCGCTGAACACCGAACCCACGCCCCCCTCGACCTTGGCCGTCACGGCCCCGCGCGGCTTCGATGCAGTGATTGCGAAGGCGCTGGCAAAGCGCCCGGAGGATCGCTTCAGCAGCGCTGGCGCCTTTGCAGAGGCGATCCGTGCGTCGGCGGCGGGAACGACGTCTTCGCCGGCGGATGCCGATGCGACTCTGGTGGCCCGCGCGGTACCCGTCGAGCCAGCCCGCGTCCCTCCGGTGCAAGCACCGCCCGTGACGAAAAAGGGCCCGCCGGTCGCGCTGATCGGCGGCGGCGTCGCGGTCCTATTCGCGGCTGGCGCGGGCTATTTCCTGTTGGGCGGCGATCCCGCGCCGCAGCGCTCCGCAACACCGCCATCCAGTTCCGTCGCTGCGATCGCTCCCGCACCGAGCCTCATCGTGCCAAGCTTGACGCCCGTGGCGCCGGAACCGGCTCTCAGCGCCACCGCCCTGCCCAGCCTGCCGCCTGCAAGCCCGGTTGTGGGTGCCTTGCCGCCCCCTGTCATCGCGCCGCCCTCGCCCCGTGTAACCGTGCCTACGCCCACACCGGCCATGCCCAACGATCCTGCGTCGCCCGCGGCGACGAACCCGGCTTTGCCCGCGGCGACACTGTCCTCGCCGCCCACGGCGACACTTCCCGCGCCGCCCACGGCGACACTTCCCGCGCCGCCCACGGCGACACTTCCCGCGCCGCCCACGGCGACACTTCCCGCGCCGCCCACGGCGACCAACCCCGCGCCGCCCACGGCGACATTCCCCGCGCCGCCCACGGCGACCAACCCCGCGCCGCCCACGGCGACATCCCAAGCCCTGTCGCCCGGGTCCTCCCTCCCGCCCCAGCAACTCGCCCTGGTGCAGCCGGCGCGCCTGGATTTCCGCGCCGCGGCCAGCGCTGCCGCCCAGGCCCCCGCCTGCGGCCTCATCGCCAGCGCATCAACGGATACCTCGCTGACCCTGGAAGGTGTGTTGCGCCGAGGCGATGATGCCGCTTTGCGCCGCGCCCTTGCCCAGCGGGACATCCCCATCAATGCTGCCCGCCTCGCCCTGCAGCCCTTCGACGGTCCCTATTGTCCCGCCCTGGACATGCTGCGCCCGGTCCTGGCCAGCGCGGGCGCCGCCCCGCGCGTAGCGACTCTGGGGCAGACCCCCTTCCTGTCCGGAGACCTGCTGCGTTTCGATGTGACCATGCCGGACTGGCCCGGCCATCTCTACGTCGCCTACTTCATGAAATCAGGCGAAGTGGCCCATCTCGTCCCCTCCGCCCTTCACCCGGCCGGCGCAGTGGTGCGCCTTGGCGAGCCGCGCGCCGGTTTCCCCGGCTGGGAGGTGAGTGAGCCCTTTGGGACGGACCTTCTGGTCGCAGTGGTCAGTGAGGCCCCGCTTTTTGGCGCGTCTCGTCCCTTCGTGGAAACGCAGGAGGCCTATCTGGCCGCGCTTGGCGAAGCGCTGCGCGGTGCGCGCCAGGCAGGCCGGCGTGTGCTCATCCGCCCCCTGGTGGTTGAGACGGCGCCCCGATAACGCGCTTTACAACGTCCATCCCCCATCAATCACCATGGCCTGCCCCGTGACGAAGGCGCTCTCATCACTGGCGAGATAGACCACCAGCGCGGCCATCTCCTCCGCCGTAGCCAGGCGCCCCATCGCCTGGCGCGCAATGAAGGCGGCCCGCGAGGCCTCCACGCTGCCCGCCGCCGCCGCATTCGCCGCGATCCGGTCTCCCAGGCTCGGCGTATCCACCGTTCCGGGGGCCAGGCAATTGACGCGGATGCCATGGGTCACTGTATCGGCCGCGACAGCGCGCGTCATGCCCACCACGGCGGCCTTGGTGGTGCCGTAGAGGAAGCGGTTGGGCGCGCCTTTGATGCTGGAGGCGGCCGAGGCCATGTTGATAATGCTGCCGGATTTCGCCGCCAGCATGGGCGGCAGTGCAGCGCGGATGGCGCGCCACATGCTGCGCACATTCAACGCGAAGGCGAAGTCCCAGTCTTCATCGGTGCAGGTCAGCGCCGTGTTCTGGTGCACGAAGCCCGCGCAGTTGAACAGGATGTCGAGTGTGCCCGCGCCAGTGATGGCCGCATGCAGCGCCATGTCATCCAGCACATCGAGCGCTTGTTTCACGATGCCGTGCGCTTCAAGGCCTTCGAGCTTCGCGCCATCGCGGTCGGTCGCGATGACCTGGGCGCCCTCGGCCGCCATGGCGATGGCGCTTGCCCGACCAATACCCTGGCCCGCCGCGGTGACGAAGGCCCGCTTTCCGTCCAAACGCCCTGCCATGTGATGCTCCCTCGGGTTTCTTGCGTGTATTCGGGACCGGCTTCGCGGCCGGCGTCAATGCTTGGCGCGGCATCCAGACGGGAGCATTGGAATGACGGTCTCGGCTGCCGGGCCAAACGCCGTGATTGAGCAAATGCGCGCGACGATTTTGGTACGCGTGGATACGGATCGCAGCGGCGGCCTTTCCTTCGCCGAGGCCGGGAATGGCCGGCAGACCATGCTGAGGCGGCGGAAGGACCGCGCTCATGCTGGTGGCGGGCAGCGCCATCCCCACCGCGATGCGGCTTTCCGCTGCCACCGATGGCCGCCTCATTGCGTTGTTGACTGCGCCAGGCGACGGCGCACAGTGCTGCGCGGTTTCGTGCTGCGCGATTTCCGCCAGGGCCAGGAGCAGCGGGCGGCGAGATGGCAAAGCCCGATGGATGTGAGCCGAGTGCTGTTTCCACCGCGCGAGCATCACGAACCCCTGCGTGACCCGACTTTCCGGGACAATATCCTTTTCTGGCTGCTGGAAGAGCGGCGCTGATCAGGCCTTGGGCCGCCGCCAGATGCGCCAGAGCTGCCACATGAACAGCACCGCAACCACCAGAATCAGCACCTTGCCGATCGGACCTACATAAGCCTCGATATTCTGGTAGCCCTCATCCAGCACATAGCCCAGCAGCGCCAGCCCACCGACCCAGATGAGGCTGCCAAAGGCCGTCCAGGCGTAGAACACAAGGCGCGGCATCTCGATCAACCCGGCGGGAATGGAGATGACGGTGCGAATGCCCGGCATCATGCGGCCGAGAAACACGGCAAGCGGCCCCCAACGGCGCAACGTCACCTCAGCCTTGTCGAGATCCTCGCGCCGCACACCAATGTAACGACCATAGCGCTCGCAAAGCCGGCGGGTGCGGTCAGCGCCGAAGGCGCGCGCCAGTTCAAACCAGAACACGTTGCCGAGGAGCGTACCCGCGACACCCGCCAGGATCACCCCCGAAAGCGACAACTGGCCGCGCGCGGCCGCGAAGCCGGCGAAAGGCATGATCAGCTCGGAGGGGATGGGGGGGAACAGATTCTCCAGGAACATCAACCCGAAGATGCCGACATAGCCGGCGGCAGCCACCCAGGACGTGACGAGATCAATCATGGTGCCGTGTTCCTGAAAAGGCGCAGCGTGATGGGCCGCCCGCGCGTGTAGTTGAAGCCGGAAACCTCACCGATCAACGCAGCACTCAGGCCAAGCGATGCCGCCTCCCGCGTGAAATCATCCTGCGCGCGGTTGCCCACTGCGACGACGCGCCCCGGCGCTTCGCCGAGGAAGCGCGCCGCATCCTCGCCCCGGCGCAGCAGGCGCAGATCGCCACCGATATGGAACAGGGTGGAGGGTTCGGCATGGCCGGTGATGCCGAAATTCGCAGGGTTCAGCCCTGGTGCCTCGCGGGCCAGCACCGCCTCCAGGCGAGGGGCGATCCACAGCGCCTCGATCCGCGGGAAGGTAAGCTGCATGATGCTGGTGTAAAGCGGGATCGCCGCCACCACGCCCAGGGCTGCCGCTCGCGCCCAATGTGCACGGTCCATTTCGCGCCAGACCAGCCAGACCAGAAGGGCCGCGCACGGCAGGGCGAGCAGCGCGCCCAACGGCTCATGCCCCGTGACGAACCAGGGCACGGCCAGGGCCACGATCCCGATGCCGAAAGCTACCGAGGAGACGGAAAGTTTTGCCGCCCAGCGCAGCCAGACCCGCGGCTCGGTCCGCAGCGGGTCCATCGCCCATACCGCGCCGAGCAGCATCAGCGCGGGATAGGTCGGCATGGTGTAATGCGGGAGCTTGGTCGCCACCGCTTCGAAGACCAGCCAGGTGGGGACGATCCAGGCAAGGAGGAAGCGCGTCACCGGCTCGCGCCGGCGAGCCCATGTGGATCGCAGGCTCAGCACCACGAGGAAACCCGCAGGAAAGGCCGCGACGATGAAGGTCAGGATATAGAAGCCCGGCGGCCCCCAATGCTTCTCGTCGCCCTGACCGACCTTGCCCAGCATATCGTCGCCGATGGCCTGGGCGAAGAAGCGCCCCTGGGTTTCGATGCCGATGGCCACCATCCAGGGCAGCACGATCAGCAGCATGACCGGCAGGCCCCACTGCATTCGCAGGGCGCGGAACCAGGGCGCGCCGCGATCTGTAACGGCGAGCGTGATGCCTGCGAGCAACGGCACCATGGGCGCTATGGGCCCTTTGAGCAGCACGCCTATGCCGAGAATGACCCAAAACGCCGCCGCATGGCGGGCCGTGAAGAAGCCGGGCCGCAGATAGGCCGCGCCAAACAGGCCCATGGCGGCCGTGATGCTGGCCAGCAGCGCCGCGTCGGTCTTGGCGATATGCGCCTCCACCATCAGCACCATGCAGCCGGCCAGCATGGTCGCGGCCAGCAGCGCCGCCCGCCGCCCGACCAGGAGGCGGCCAAACTGGAAGGTGGCCAGCACCGCCAGCATCGCACCCAGCATGGAGGGAATGCGATAGGCCCAGATGTCACGCCGCGAGCCCAGGCCCGTCACCTCCAGCAGATGCACGCTGGTGGCCTGTGCCCAGTGAATGCCGACGGGCTTCTTGTTGCGGTCCTCATCGCCCACGCGGATGCGCACGTAATTGCCGCTTTCCACCATCTGGCGCGTGGCCTGGGCGAAGCGGCTTTCATCGCGATCCGTCGCGGGGATCACGAAAAATCCTGGCAGGAACAACGCCAGGCACAACAGCACCAGCATCAGGCGCGGCCAGGCCTGCACCCACGCACTACATGCGCTGAGCGCGCGGTCGAAGGAGGGCGGCAAGGTCATGGCGCGGCGCGTCTAGCACGCAAGGGCCGCGACGGCCATAAAGCGGCCGATGAGCATCTCCCCCGCGCGCCGTGTCGCCTCCCTTCTGCTGGAAGCCGTGCTGGAACAGCACCGCGCGCTGGAGGAAGCGCTGGATGGCATCCCCACGACCATCGAGCCGCGCGACAAGGCCGCCGGGCACCGCATCGCGGCCGCCGTGCTGCGCCGCATGGGCAGCCTGGATGCGGTGATGGAGCCTTTCCTGCGCCGCGAACCCCCAGGACCGGCCCTGCGCGCGTTGCGTATCGGGGCGGCGGAGTTGCTGCTGCTGGGCACGCCGCCGCATGCGGCCGTGGCCTCCGCCGTCTCCACCGTGCCCAAGCCGCTGGCTGGGCTGGTGAATGCCGTGTTGCGCCGAGTGTCCGAGCATGGCGCCAAGACCCTGGAGGAGCTGGATGGCGAGCGGCTGGACACGCCCACCTGGCTCTGGACCGCCTGGCATGCGGCGCATGGACCGGCGGTGCGCGCCATTGCAGCTGCCCATCGCTCAGAGGCGCCGCTTGACCTGACCTTGAAGCCCGGCGCGCCTCTGCCGGAGGGTGCCGTATTGCTTCCCACCGGCACGGCGCGGCTGCCAGCGGGGACGCGCATCACCGAAATCCCGGGCTTCGCCGAGGGCGAATTCTGGGCTCAGGATGTCGCCGCCGCGCTGCCCGCCCGCCTGCTGGATGTGCAGCCCGGCGAGCGCGTGGCCGATCTCTGCGCGGCACCAGGTGGCAAGACGGCCCAGCTTGCCGCTACCGGAGCTCAGGTGGTGGCTGTGGAGCGCGACGCCGCGCGAATGCCACGGATGCGCGAGAACATGCTGCGTCTGAAACTCTCGCCGGAGCTGGTGAATGCCGATGTCATCGGCTGGAATCCGGGCGAGTTGTTCGACGCTATCCTGCTGGACGCGCCCTGCTCCGCCACGGGCACCATTCGCCGACATCCAGATGTGCCGCATCTCAAGCGCCCCAAGGATGTGGCGGTGTTGGCGGCGCAGCAGCGCAACCTGCTGGTAGCTGCATGCAAGCTGCTCAAGCCGGGCGGGCGGATCGTGTTCGCCACCTGCTCGCTTCAGGCCGAGGAGGGTGAGGCGCATATGGCGCATATCCCCGATGGGATGCGCCTTGATCCGATCCGCGATGCACAATTGCCGGGGATTGGCGCCACCGCGCAGGGCACCCTGCGTACGCGGCCGGACATGGAGATGGACGGGTTCTTCGCGATGCGGCTGGTGCGCT
>JBBRVI010000097.1:0-11750 GCA_038247025.1 Acetobacterales bacterium | reverse complement strand
GGCCGGCTTCGGTCACGGCACGCACCAGCGGGGCGAGCTTGGCTTCCACCTTGTCAGCACCCATGCGGGCGATGAGCGTCAGGCGGCCTGCCTCGTTCTTCGGGTTCAAGATTTCCGTCAGGCGCAGCAATTCGCCTGCATCCATGCTGGGGCCGACCTTCATGCCGATCGGGTTCGCCACCCCGCGCAGAAATTCCACATGCGCGCCATCCGGCTGGCGCGTGCGGTCGCCGATCCAGAGGAAATGCGCGGAACAGGCATAGGTGCGCAGATGCGTCGAGCTTTCGCGCGTCAGTGCTTCTTCATAGGGCAGAAGCAGCGATTCATGGCTGGTGTAGAATGCCGTCTCGCGGATTTGCGGCGCATTGTCGCTGTTCATGCCGCAGGCGGCCATGAAGCGCAGCGTCTCATCAATGCGCGCGGCCAGGCCCTCGTACCGCGTGGCAAGCGGGCTGCGCGCCACGAAATCAAGGTTCCATCGATGCACCTGGTGCAGATCCGCAAAGCCGCCCGTGGCGAAGGCGCGCAGCAGGTTGAGCGTGGCGGCTGATTGCAGATAGGCGAATTCCATCCGCGCGGGATCATGAATGCGCGCCTGGGGCGTGAAATCCGCACCGTTGATGATGTCGCCCCGATAGGAGGGGAGGGTCACATCGCCCAACGTCTCGACATCGCTACTGCGCGGCTTGGCGAATTGGCCCGCCATGCGGCCGAGCTTCACCACCGGCATGCCAGCGCCGAAGGTCAGCACCACCGCCATTTGCAGCAGCACCTTGAAGGTGTCGCGAATATTGTCGGCGCGGAAATCGGCGAAGCTTTCGGCGCAATCGCCGCCTTGCAGCACGAAAGCCCGGCCTTCGGAGGCTTCGGCGAGGGCAGTCTTCAGCCGCTCGCACTCGCCTGCAAAAACCAGGGGCGGAAAGCTCGCGACCTTGGCTTCCATCGCGGCGAGGGCCGGAGGGTCGAGATATTCCGGCACTTGCCGGATGGGCATTTGCCGCCAGGAAGAGGGGCGCCAGTCACGCGCCATGGCCGTGAACTCCAATGAAATCGGTGCGGAACACTATGACAGCCGGCCGCGCGTGGCTACTCGGCTGCTTCCTGCAAACCTGCAACCCGGGTGCGGGTGCGCAGCGTGACGAATTCCTCCGCCGCCGTTGGGTGGATGCCGATGGTGCGGTCGAAATCCTGCTTGGTGGCACCCATGATCACCGCGATGCCGATCCCCTGCATGATTTCGGCGGCATCCTCGCCCAGCATATGCGCACCCAGGATGCGCTGGGTTTGTTGATCCACCACAAGTTTCATCATGCTCCGGCGCCCTTCACGCTTGCTCATCGCGTGGCGCATCGGCGTGAAGCGGGTGAGGTAGATATCCACCGGGCCGCGCAACGCCGCATCCTCCTCCGAGAGGCCCACCGTGCCGATGGGCGGTGAGGTGAAGACGGCAGTCGGCACATTCTCATAGCTGGCGCGGCGGGGGTTGTTGCCGAACAGCGTATCGGCCAACGCATGGCCGACAGCGGTGGCCATGGGGGTGAGGTTGAGCCGGTCCGTCACATCGCCGATGGCGTAGATGTGGGGCACGTTTGTCGCGTGCTCGGCATCCACGGGGATTTCGCCGGCCTTGCCAGTGAGGACGCCGGTAAGCTCCAGCCCGAGCCCGGATGTGTTCGCCGCGCGTCCGGTGCAGGAAAACACCGCATCCACTTCGCGCATCGCGTTGTTGCTCAGGGACAGCATCAGATGGTCCTCCATCTGCGAGATGCGCGTGGGGATCACGCCGGAATTCATCCCGATGCCCTGGGCCTTCATCGCCTCGACCACCGCCGTCTGCAGATCACCATCGAAGCCGCGCAGGGGCAATTCGGCGCGGTAGAAAAGGTCCACCTCCGCCCCCAGGCCGCGCAGCAGACAGGCGAATTCGACCCCGATATAGCCGCCGCCGACTACGGCCACGCGCCTTGGCATGGCCTTGAGGGTGAAGAGATCGTCGGAGACCAGGGCAAGCTCCGCGCCCGGGATCTCCAGCCGGGTGATGTGCCCACCTGTCGCCACGACAATACGCTCGGCCGTGACGCGCTGGCCGCCGACATCGAGGGTATGCGCATCGAGAAAGGTGGCGCGGGCTTCGAAGCTGGTCACGCCGGCGCCGACCAACAGCTTGCCATAGATGGCCGAAAGCCGCGCCACCTCCGTATCGCGCGCTGTGGCGAGCTTCGCCCAGTCATGGCCGTGGTTTTCGATGTTCCAGCCAAAGGCTGCCGCATCCTCGGCCCACATGCCGTATTCGGCGGCATTGACCATGATTTTTTTGGGCACGCAGCCCACATTGACGCAGGTGCCGCCCCAGAAACGCTCCTCGGCCACAGCCACGCGGGCGCCGTGCCCGGCGGAGATGCGCGCAAGCCGCACGCCGCCGGAGCCGCCACCGATGACAAAGAGATCGAAGTCATAGGCCATCTGAAACGCCTTTCCGGTGTGAAGGACCACGTCTCCGCTGCCCAGGCAGGGATATGGGGTGGGTATATCGGCAATCACCCGGCACGTCGCGAGGCACAGAAGGTGCGGCCCACCCCCTTGAAAGCCGCCCCGGAACTTGGTCACCTGCCCCTCTGTCGCTTGGGACCCCCAAGCGCCGCAATTTCGTGCGCATGGGCCGGGCCGTCGCGGCTCAAACCAGCGCTCACCTTCAAGGAGGACCGCCATGCGTGACGTGATTGACGAGTGGGCCGCCATTACCCCCGGCAGCCGGCTGGACGGCCTGCGCGCATTGCGCCCGGATGTGCGGGCCGCGACCCAGGCCTATGAAGACGCAATCTTCGACGGCGATAGCGGCCTGACCTCCGGCGAGCGGCATGCGGTCGCGATGCACGTCGCCGAGATGAATGGCGAAGCCGTGATAGTCGCGCATCACCGGGCGCACTCCGGGCAGTCGGCCCGGCTGCCAGCCCTCATCGCCCATGCGGAAATGCTGACCATGCGCCCCGACCAGGCGACGCCCGAAGCCATCCAGGCGCTGCTCGCCGCGGGCCTATCGTCGCGGGATGTGGTGATGCTTTCGCAACTCATCGCCCATGTGAATTACCAGACGCGGCTGCTCGCCGGGCTGCGCCTGCTGGAGCAAACGGCATGAGCACGCATGATTTTGGCTTTCCCATGGAAAGCCTGAACTGGAAGGCCTGGGCCCCCGTGCTTGATATGGCCAACGCTACGCCGAACGAAATCAAGGTGCTGGAGGAGAGCCACCCCAAGGCCAAGGAGAACCCCTACTACCTGCTGCTCGTGCAGGAGGCGGAGGTGCTGCGACAGCGCTCCAAGCTGTTCAACACCATCATGTATGGCCCGCGCGGTGCTTCGCGCGCCGAGCGGGAACTGGCGGCCACTGCGGAATCGCGGCTGAATGGCTGCCCTTACTGCGCCAGCGTCCATGCGCTGCGCTATGTGCAGATGAAGGGCGACGCTGATCTCATGCAGCGGCTGATGGCCGATGGCGTCGAGACGCCCATGCCGGCCCGCGCACGCGCCATCGTGGATTACGCGACGCACCTGGCCGCCACACCCTCCGCCGCGACCGCACATGACATTCGCCGCCTGCGCGAAGAAGGGCTGGATGATGCGGAAATTCTCGACATCACGCTCTCGGTCGCGATGTTCGCCAATGCCAATCGCCTGATGCAAACCCTGGGGGAGGCCGTGCGGCCATGAACGAACTCGTCGCCATCGCACATCGGGTTCTGCCCGCCGGGCATTTCGGCAATCTGGCGAGCGATCTTGCCATCGTCGAAGGCCGCGCTGCCCATGTCTGGGACAGCGAGGGGTACGAATACATCGACTATCTGCTGGGTTCGGGCCCGATGTTCGTGGGCCACGCGCATCCCGACGTGACGGCGGCGGTGATGGCGCAGGTGCCCAAAGGCACCACCTTCTTCGCCAACAACCCGCATGGGATTCACTTGGCCGAAGCGATCGTCGCCGCCATGCCCTGCGCCGAGCAACTGCGTTTCGTGAGCTCCGGCTCCGAGGCGGACATGTACGCCATGCGCGCCGCCCGCGCCTTTCGAGGCCGGGACAAGATTCTGAAATTCGAGGGCGGCTATCACGGCATGAGCGATCATGGCCTGATGAGCCTGGCCCCCAAGCGGCTCGCTAATTTCCCGACCGCCATCCCCGACAGCGCCGGCATTCCCGCGCGCATCCGCGAGGATGTGCTGGTGGCGCCCTATAATGACGCGGCACACGCCGTCGCGCTGATCGAGGCGCATCACGATGAACTGGGTGGCGTCATCGTCGAGCCGTTCCAGCGCCTGCTGCCGCCCGTGCCCGGCTTCCTGGAAGCGCTGCGCGAGGTGACCGCGCGCTTTGGGATTCCGCTGATCTTTGATGAGGTGGTGACCGGCTTCCGCTTCGCCTATGGCGGCGCGCAAAGCCATTATGGCGTGACACCGGATATCTGCACGCTGGGCAAAATCATCGGCGGCGGGTTCCCGCTGGCGGCCATTGCGGGCCGCGCGGACATCATGGCGCATTTCGACCGCGCGCTGGTCGGAGATGACGGGTTTCTGATGCAGGTTGGCACGCTCTCGGGCAATCCCATCGCCTCTGTGGCGGGCCTCGCCACGCTGGAAATCCTGCGCCGGCCGGGTGCCTATGAGGGCGCCTTCGCCACCGGGCGCACGCTGATGGAGGGCCTCACCCGCCTGCTGCACGATGCGGGCCTTCCTGGCCAGGTGGTGGGCGAGCCGGTGCTGTTCGACGTGGTCTTCGCGGAAGGCGAGGTGCGGAACTATCGTGACATGATGCGCGCGGATACGAAGCTTGCTGGCCATTTCAATCGGCATTTGCGGCAGGCGGGCATCCTCAAGGGCGACAGCAAATACTATATATCGCTGGCGCATACGCCGGACGATATTGCGGCCACGCTCGACGCCTTTGCGGGCGCGATCAAGGTGCTTTGAGCAACTCCGCCAGCAGCGGATTGGGAAAGCGGCGACCGCGCGTGATGGCATAGAAGCCCTCGACCAGCCCGGGCACACGGCAGCGTTCCACCAGGATGCCGCTGCTGAGCTCATCGCGCACAACGATGGGCGGGACGAGCGCGACGCCAGGGCTTTCCCGCGCCAGCAGCCGCAGCATCGCCATGTCATCCACTTCGGCAAGGATGATGGGGCGGATTCCGGCCTGGTCCATCATCAGGTCGAAGGCGCTGCGGATGGAACTGCCTAAAGCGGGCAGCAGGATGGGCGTATCGCGCAGGTCTTCGGGGAAGCGGAACGGCCTGGCTCGCTTGGGCTTGCGGCCGACGATGCTCACCGGCTGCTCATCCAGCAGACGGCTGCTCCAGTCCTTTTCCGCATCGCGCGGCACTGGCGCGTTGGAGAGCACGGCATCCAGCGTCAGCGCATCAAGCTGCGCCAAAAGGTCGCGCAAATGGCCTGAATGGATCACCAACTCCACATCGCCGCGCCCGATCAGCGGGCGAAGCAATTCGAGCTGGAAGTTGCGCGATAGCGTGGTGATGGCACCGATTCGCAGCACGCGCCGCGCATCCGGGCCGCGGCCCTTCATCGTGTCCAGCAATTCATCGCCGGTGCGGAAGATGGTCTCGGCGTGATCGAGCGCGATGCGCCCGGCCTCGGTCAGTTCCAGGCGCTTGTTCCGCCGCTCGAACAGCGTCTGGCCCAGCGCCTCCTCCAAGGCACGCAACTGCGTGGACAGCGCGGATTGGGCGACATTGAGGCGCGAGGCGGCGCGCGTCAGGCTGCCCTCACGGGCAATGGCCCAGAAATGGCGCAAGTGGTGATAATTCAGGCCGGCCATGCGTTGCTTCCGTAAAATAGAACGATACCATCCAAAGTCGGAATTTTCCAGAAGCGTTGCGGCGCCGTAAGGCAGGCTACGCCGCAACTGGAAAACTCGTCGCATGCTCATTCCCTGGATCGCTGCCCTCGCCCCCGTGCTTCTCACTGCCGCGTCTTTCGCGCCCGCTGGCCTGCGTCGTCGCGCGGCTGTCGGTGCCGCCATGGGCGCCTTCGCTTCCGCCCTGGTCGTCGCGCTCAGCCTGGTTCTCACTGGCGGCTCCAGCAGCTTCGTGCTGCACCTTGATGCCGTCTCGGGCACGATGTTTCTGCTGGTGGCCTTCATCGGCCTGGTGGTGACTGCCTATGCAAGGCGCTACCTGGATGGCGATCCTGGCCAGCCGCGCTTCTACCGCTGGCTCTGCCTGACGCTGGCGGCAGTGCTGGCGTTGACCATTTCGGGCAACCTGCTGTTCTTTGCGCTGGCCTGGATCGCGACCAGCATGGGGCTGCACCGGCTTTTGGTTTTCTACCCCGAGCGGCCAGGCGCACAGCTCGCCGCGCGGAAGAAGTACATCACAAGCCGGATTGGGGATGCCGCGCTGATCGCGGCTCTGCTGCTGATCCTGGGCCGTTTTGGTTCCCTCGAACTCGGCGTGATTTTCGCGGCCACGGATGCCCTGCGCGATGCAGGTGATCCGGGCATTGCCATTCATGTTGCCGCCCTCTTCATCGCCATCGCCGCCGTGCTTAAATCGGCGCAATTCCCCTTGCATGGCTGGCTGCCCGAGGTGATGGAAACGCCCACCCCCGTCTCGGCCCTGCTGCATGCGGGCATCATCAATGCGGGCGGCTTCCTGGTGATCCGCATGGCGGATCTGGTGGCGCTCTCGGCCAATGCGCTGGACCTGCTGCTGGTGATCGGCGCCGTCACCGCCATCTTTGGTGCGGCGGTGATGCTGACGCAGACCAGCATCAAGGTCGCCCTCGCCTGGTCCACCGTGGCGCAGATGGGCTTCATGATCCTGCAATGCGGCCTGGGTGCCTTCGCCGCGGCGATGCTGCACGTTGTGGCGCATGCGATGTATAAGGCGCATGCCTTCCTGGCCTCAGGCGGGGTGGTTGCAAGCCGCAAGCCTGGTGCGGAGAAGCCGCTGCCCGTCGCCATGCTCATCCCCGCCCTGGGCGCATCCGTTGCGCTGGTTCTGGTGGTGGGTGTGATCTTTGGCATGCCCTTCATCGAAAAGCCCGGCGTGGCCGTGCTCGGCGCCACGCTGATGATGGGTCTCACGCCGATGCTCGCCGCCGCACTCATGGCGCGCGAGAATGCACGCTTCGTGGCATTGCGCGTGGGCGGCTTCGCGGTGGCGGTCTGCTTCGCGTATTTCGCGCTGCAGCTGGGCGCTGAGTCGCTGCTGCACACCGCCTTGCCAGAAAGCGTGGCCGAGCGCGGTCCCTTTGCCCTCGTCCTGGCGGGGCTGACGGTGTCTGCTTTCGCCACGCTGCTGGTGCTGAACGTGCTGCGCCGCTCGGGCCGACCCATCCCGGCTTTGCAGGCCTTCTATGTGCATCTGCTGAATGGGTTTTACGTCAATGCCTGGTGCAATGCGCTTGTCGCGCGGCACTGGCCTGTCAAAATGAAGGGAGGCCTGTGATGAACGCGATCACGAACAATCTGCCGAAGCTGCGGCAGGCCGCCGGACGCATCGCGCCACTCTGGCCGCTCGCCAGTTTCGTGGCGGTGAATCCGTTCCTCGGCTTGGCCGAACAACCCTTCGGCGTGGCCTGCGCCACGCTGGCCATGGTCGGCGGCAAGCCGCCCCTGCCCGAGCGCGCGCTGTTCGCCCAAGCCCTGGCAAGCGGGCGGATCACCGAGGCTGACCTCGTTGCCGCCATCGCGGCCCATGGCGCCAACACCACGCCAGCGGCGTTGCGCATGGCGGCTGCGCAGCCGCGTGCCGAGGCGAAGGTCGCGGTGCAGGCATTGACCGTGGCGGATGTGCTGGACGCCACGCTTGATGCGGAATGGCAGCGCTTCGTGACGGAAGAAATCGGCAAGCATTGCGCCGCCTGGTGCGATGACGGCCAGGCAAGCTGGGCCATGCCCTGGCGCGGACAGGCGCTCTACACGGCCTGGCGGCTGGCCGCGCGGCATGACCGCACGCCCGAAGTGATGGGCCTGCGCGGCTTCCGCGAGGCGGTGGCGCAACTCCCGGCCGATCCGGCAGAGAGCATCGCCGTGGTGCTGGCGTCACTGGGGCTCACGTCGGAGCGGGCCGATGCCTATCTGCACCGCGCCCTGTGGGGCATTGGTGGCTGGGGCGCGGCCCTGCGGCAGCGTGGCTGGCTGAACGAGCTGGACGGCACGGCCAATGATGGCGTCGTTGATTTGCTGGCGATCCGCCTGGCCTTTGACCACGCGCTGCACGCGTTGCATCCACAGCCGGATTTCCGCGCCGCATGGCAGGCGCGCCTGGCAGCACCCGATGATGCGCCGCCCGATCTCAGCGCCGATCTTCTGCTGCATGATGCCTATGAGCGTGGCTACCAACGCGCGTTGCATGCGCAATTCGCCGCGATGAAGCCGATGCCCCCGGCAGCGGCACAGGTGCAGGCGGCCTTCTGCATTGATGTGCGCTCGGAAGTGTATCGCCGCGCTTTGGAAACCGTGACACCCCAGGCGCAGACCATCGGATTTGCTGGCTTCTTCGGCTTCGCGCTCGAATATGTGCGCCTGGGTGACCAGAAGGGCACCGATCAATTCCCAGTACTGCTGAAGCCCGGCATGGTAATCTGCGAGGCGGTGCAAGGTGCGAGCCCGCAGCAGGAGACCGAGATCGTCGAGCAGCGCGGACTGCGCCGCCGCGCGACGGACCTCTGGACCGTCTTCCGCAACGCCGCGGTCTCCTCCTTCGCCTATGTGGAGACGGCGGGTTTCCTGGCCGCCCCTGATCTGGTGCGCGGCAGCCTGGGCAAGGCCAGCGCCACCCCTGACGGGCTTGACCCCGACTTGATGTCGCGCCTCGGCCCCAGCCTGGAGGCGTGCTCCTGGCTGCCCCGTGCCAACGGATTTGCCGCCGCCGCGCGCCTGGATGCGGCGGAAGGCGTGCTGCGTGCGCTCTCGCTCACGCATGATTTCGCACCGATCGTGCTGCTCGCCGGCCATGGCAGCAGCACGGTGAACAACCCCCATGCGGCGGGGCTTGATTGCGGCGCATGCGGCGGGAACACGGGCGAGAGCAATGCGCGCGTGGCAGCCGCGGTGCTCAACGATCCGGCGGTGCGCGAAGGCCTTGTGGCGCGCGGCATCACCATCCCCGCTGCCACGCGCTTCGTGGCCGGTCTGCATGATACGACGTCGGATGAGGTGCGGCTTTACGACATCGCCGCCGATGCGCCGGGCGTCGCGCAGTTGCGCGGCTGGTTGGATCAGGCTTCACGCCACGCGCGCGGGTTGCGCGCGGGCACGTTGGGCATCACCGGCGGCGATCCGGATGCGGCCATCGCGCGGCGCACCACCGACTGGTCCGAGGTGCGGCCCGAATGGGGCCTGGTGAACAACGCCGCCTTCATCGTGGCTCCGCGTGCTCGCACGGCGGGGCTGGACCTCGAAGGCCGCAGCTTCCTTCATTCCTATGTCTGGCAGGAGGATCAGGGCTTTGGCGTGCTGGAACTGATCATGACGGCGCCCATGGTCGTCGCGAACTGGATCAACCTGCAATATTACGGCTCCACCGTGGACAATGTGGCCATGGGGAGTGGAAACAAGGTGCTGCACAACGTCACCGGGCGCCGCGGCGTGCTTGAAGGCCAGGGCGGCGATTTGCGCACCGGCCTTCCCATGCAATCGCTGCATGATGGCGAGAATTGGCGGCATGAACCCATGCGCCTCAGCGTCTATATCGAGGCGCCAGAGGATGCGATGGACGCGATCCTCGCAAAGCACGCCGGCGTGCGGCAATTGGTCGAGAATGGCTGGCTGCACCTCTTCTCCCTGGACGGAGAAGGGGGCATGCCGCGACGCCACGGACCGGGCGGCTGGGCGTAGCCGCCTGACGCTCAGTCGGCGTATTGCCCGGCCGCGACGATGAGCGGGCGCAACCGGGCGATCTCGCTCGCCAGGAAGCGCGTGTGATAGGCCGGCTCTGCCTCGTCCTGGCTGGCGACCGTGGTCAGCGTCTCGGCAAAGCGCGCGCGCAGGCGCTCCTCGCGCAGCGCGGCGCGGATGGCCTGGGCGAGGCGCGCCTGCACCTCAGGCGGGGTGCCGGCCGCAGCATAGACCCCATGCCAGGCGGACATGATGAGATCCACGCCAGCCTCACGCGTGGTGGGCAGGTCAAGGCCGGGAATCCGCTCGGGCAGCGTCACCGCAAAGCCCTTGATGCGGTTGTCGCGGATGAAGGGCGCGACGACGGTCGCCTGCTCGCAGCTGATGTCCAGCCTTCCTGCCATCATCTCCGTCATCGCTGGTGCCGAGCCACGGAAGACGATGGTGGTGGCACTCTGGCCCGCCGCATGCTGCAGCAGCATGCCGCAAAGCTGGTTCGAGCCACCCAGCCCGCTATGGCCGAGATTGAGCGCATCGCCGCGTTCCCGCAGCACGGCCATATAGCCCGCCAGGTCATTGGCGGGAAAATCCGGCCGCGCTACCAGGGTCATGCCCGTATGCGAAACCACACCCAGCGGGGCTAGGCCGCGCTCGATGCTGAAGGGCAATTGGCGATACAGCGTGGCAGCGGCCGCCAGGCCGATATGATGGAGCAGCAGCGTATGCCCATCGGGGCGCGAGGCCGCGACGCGCGCTGCAGCGATGGTGCCACCCGCGCCCGTCACATTCTCGGCTGCCACCGGCTGGCCCAGTTCCTTGGACATGCCCTCGGCGAGGAGGCGCGCGATCATGTCCGTCGGTCCGCCTGCGGCGAAAGGGATCATCAGCGTCAGCGGACGTGAGGGGAAATTCCCCTGCGCGAGCGCGGGCGTGGCGAGAAGCGGCAGGGCGAAGGTGGCGCGGCGCGTTGGCATGGGAGTTCCCTCAGGGTTATTCGTTGGCGCTGCGAATAGCCTCCACCACCGCCGCCGTCACGTCTTTTGTCGTGGCACTCCCGCCGAGATCGGGCGTGAGCACCCCCTTGGCCGTCGCCACCTCGATCGCGCGCATCAGGCGTTGGGCGGCGGGCGTCTCGCCCAGATGTTCCAGCATCATGCAGGCGGTCCAGAAGGTGGCGATGGGGTTGGCGACGCCCTTGCCCGTGATGTCGAAGGCTGAGCCATGGATGGGCTCGAACATCGAGGGTTTTTTCCGCGACGGGTCGAGATTGGCGGTGGGTGCGACGCCGAGCGAGCCGGCCAGCGCGCCGGCCAGGTCGGACAGGATATCGGCGTGCAAATTGGTGGCGACGACGGTGTCGATGCTGGCCGGCTTGCGGACCATGCGCGCGGCCATGGCATCCACCAATTCCTTCTCGACCGTCACGGCCGGAAAATCCTTGGCGACCTCGGCCGCGACCTCATCCCAAAAGACCATTCCATGGCGCTGCGCGTTGGATTTGGTGACGACCGTCAGCAGTCGGCGCGGGCGGCTGGCCGCGATCTCGAAGGCTGTGCGCATGATCCGCTCCACGCCCACGCGGGTGAAGATGGAGGTTTCGGTGGCAACCTCGATGGCATGGCCACGATGCGCGCGGCCACCATGACCGGCATATTCGCCCTCGCTGTTCTCGCGCACGATCACCCAGTCGATGGCGCCAGGGGCCAAGCCGCGCAGGGGCGATTCCAGGCCGGGCAGCACGCGGGTCGGGCGGATATTGGCGTATTGGTCAAAGCCCTGGCAGATCGCCAGGCGCAGGCCCCAAAGGCTGAGCGCATCGGGCAGATGTGGATCGCCCACGGCACCGAAATAGATGGCGTCGAAGCCTTCCAGCGTGGCCAGACCATCCTCGGGCATCATGCGGC
>JBBRVI010000096.1:0-11817 GCA_038247025.1 Acetobacterales bacterium | reverse complement strand
TTTGTCGGGCGCGCCGAATGTGGGGACGAAACAGGCTCGACGTGCGTGGTAAAGACGCTGCTTTTGCCCGGCATGGTACCGCCGTTATCGGGCTAAATCACAAGTGCCAATGACAATGTCCGTGAGGACATGGCGCTCGCTGCCTAGGAATAGGTAAGCGCGGTTCGGGGGGCACCGGGCAACAGAAGCCCCCCACTTTCGCCTTGGGCGAAAGTTTGTTTTCTACGCCCTCAGGCGCCGGGCGTCGGCTCCGCCTCCTTGGCTCGGAAAGCTGAAGCTTTCCGCCTTGGCTATTCGCCTCGGATTCTTGGTGGTTGTGCCATTTTCTGTGATGACTTGCCTTTTGGCGTCACGCCCTTGTCGCGCTTCCTTCCCCAAAACGACTTCTCGCCATATGTTGCTCTATCAAGGCAGGTATCCATGAGCGACCGACCCCCCCAAAGCCTTCTCCCCTATGACCTCTGGGCCGCCCGCGCTTTGCGTAGTGTGGTACTCGACGCGCTCGAACTCGCCGCGCGCGAGGGCCTGCCCGGCGAGCATCACTTTTTCATCTCCTTCCGCACGGACCATCCGGGGACCAACATTCCAGGTCATCTCAAGGCGCGCTACCCGAAGGAGATGACCATCGTCCTGCAACACCGCTTCTGGGATTTGATAGTGGATCGCACGGCGGAACGCTTCTCGGTTGGGCTCTCCTTCTCAGGCGTGCCGTCCATGCTTTCCATCCCCTTCGGCGCGCTGACCGCCTTCCAGGACCCGCACGCCAATTTTGGCCTGCGCTTCGAGCCGGATGCCGTCGAGGACAGCATCGCCCCCGAGCCAGAGCCGCCGCCCCCCGCCCCGCCGCCCGAGGCGCAGCAGGTCGTCAGCCTCGACGCGTTCCGCCGCAAGCGCGACTGAGCCCCAGCAGACCAGGATGACGCGGCGGCACGGGCGGGCTATTCCTGGCGAAACACCTTGCCGAGGCCGCCATGCCACTCGATGCCCCCGCACGTCCCGCCGGTTTTGCCTTCAGCACCATGTTTCCGCTCGCCGCGGATGCGACACCCTACCGAAAGCTCGACATCAGCGGCGTCTCGACCATCCAGGTTGAGGGCAAGACCGTCCTCAAGGTAAAGCCCGAGGCATTGGAGCAGCTGGCGCGCATTGCCTGCCACGAGGTCTCGCATTTGCTGCGCCCGGCGCATCTGCAACAACTGGCCAACATCCTGAAGGACCCCGAGGCGAGCGCCAATGACCGCTTTGTTGCCCTCGACCTGCTCAAGAACGCCAATATCGCCGCAGGCGGCGTGCTGCCCATGTGCCAGGATACGGGCACGGCCATTGTCTTCGGCAAGAAGGGCCAGCGCGTCTGGGTCGAGGGTGATGAGGAGGAGGCGCTGAGCTATGGTGTCGCGCGGACCTACCTGGAAACCAACCTGCGCTACTCGATGATGGCGCCCATCTCCATGTTCGAGGAGGTGAACACCGGCAACAACATGCCCGTCGAATTCTCCATCATGGCCGCCCCCGGCGAGCATCACGCCGATGAGTTTCATCTCATGTTCATCCTCAAGGGCGGCGGTTCGGCCAACAAAACCTTTCTCTATCAGCAGACGCGGGCCGTCTTGAACAAGCCCAAGCTGCTGGCCTTCATCGAGGAGAAGGTGAAGACGCTGGGCACCTCCGCCTGCCCGCCCTATCACCTTTCGGTGGTGATCGGTGGCACGAGTGCGGAGCTGAACCTCAAGACGGTGAAGCTCGGCAGCACGAAATGGCTGGATGAGCTGCCTGGCAGCGGCGACAAATCCGGACACGCCATCCGCGACCGCGAGTTGGAGGCGGAGATCCACAAGCTCACGCAGAATCTCGGCATTGGCGCGCAATTCGGCGGCAAGTATTTTTGCCATGACGTCCGCGTGATCCGTATGGCGCGGCATGGTGCGTCGCTGCCCATCGGCATTGGTGTGTCGTGCAGCGCGGACCGGCAGATCAAGGCCAAGATCACGCCCGAGGGCGTGTTCCTGGAACAGCTGGAAGCCGACCCCGCGCATTACCTGCCTGAGCACACTGACGATATTCTCGGCGGTGAGGTGGTCAAGATTGACCTCAACCAGCCCATGGATGCGATCCGTGCCACCCTCACGAAATACCCGGTGAAGACCCGCGTTTCACTGACCGGCACCATCGTGGTTGGCCGTGATATCGCGCATGCGAAGTTGCAGGAGCGGCTGGATGCGGGCCTGGGTTTGCCCCAATACCTCAAGGACCACCCGATCTATTACGCCGGCCCCGCCAAAACGCCCGAAGGCATGGCCACCGGCAGCTTCGGCCCCACCACGGCCGGGCGTATGGATTCCTATGTGGAGGCCTTCCAGAAGGCCGGTGGTTCGCTGGTGATGCTGGCCAAGGGCAACCGCTCCAAGGCGGTGCGGAACGCCTGCAAGACCCATGGCGGCTTCTACCTCGGCTCGGTCGGTGGGCCGGCGGCGCGCCTCGCGCAGGACTGCATCCGAAAGGTCGAGGTGTTGGAATATCCGGAGTTGGGAATGGAAGCCATCTGGAAGATTGAGGTCGAGGATTTTCCGGCCTTCATCGTCGTGGATGACAAGGGGAATGATTTCTATGAGGGCCTTGAGTGATGCTTGCGCTGCGCCCTGGCTGTGAATGCTGCGACCGGGACCTCCCGCCCGAAAGCGCGCTCGCGCTGATTTGCAGCTATGAATGCACCTGGTGCCGTGACTGCGCTGAGACCAAGCTCGGCATGATCTGCCCAAACTGCCACGGCAACCTCGTCCCGCGCCCCATCCGCCCTGCGGCGATGCTGGCCAAACACCCCGCCTCCACTGAGCGCAAATTCCGGCCGGAGCGCTGTGTGTGACGGGCTATCGCTTCGACGTCGCTCTGCGCGGCAACAAGATCATGACCACCGAGACTGTTGAACTCGATGGCGTGCCCATGGTGGGCCATCTGCTCCGCGTGACCCTCAAGCACGTTGGCGAAGTTGACCTCCACATTGTGGCCATCACCTGGTTTCACGCGCCGGGTGCGCTCTCGAAGTCTGGCCTCCTCACCCTTTCGGAAAGCCCGCCATGACAATTCGGCAAAAAATCTCCTCCGGTTCGCGTTTCGAGGAGGAAATCGGCTATTCCCGCGCCGTGGTGGATGGCGACGACATCTTCGTCTCCGGCACCACCGGCTATGATTATTCCACCATGACCATCGTGGATGACGTGGTGGTCCAGGCCGACCAGACCTTCCGCAACATCGCCGCAGCCCTCGCCCAGGCCGATGCCTCGCTGGATGACGTGGTGCGCGTGATGTTCATCGTCCCCCGGCGTGAGGATTGGGAGCCCTGCTGGCCCGTCATCAAGCAATATCTGGGCAAGGCCAGGCCCACCTCGACGCTGATCCATGCCATGCTGCAAACCGACGCCATGCGCATCGAGATCGAAGTCCAGGCGCGCCGCCAGCGTGGAGGAAACTAACCGATGCGTTTTTCAGTGGACAGGCTGGATCATCTCGTCATCACCGTGAAGGATGTGGAGATCTCGGCCGCCTGGTATCAGCGCGTCTTGGGCATGGAGCGCACGGAATTTGGCCCCCATCGCCGCACCGCTGTGCGCTTTGGGGGACAAAAAATCAATCTCCGCCCGGAGGATGCGACGCAGGCCGAATGGTGGTCCGGCCTCGCCACAGCGCCGGGCGGGCAGGATCTGTGCTTCGTGGTGACGGTGAGCGCACCGCAGGTGGTGGATCATCTGCATCGCTGCGGCGTGAAGGTGGAACTCGGCCCCGTGCCAAAGGATGGCGCGCTGGGCCCGATCAATTCCGTCTATTGCCGCGATCCGGACGGCAACCTGATCGAGATTTCGACGTATAGCGATTAGCGCCGGGAGGTGGAATGACCACACGCTCAGAGACCGACAGCCTCGGCACCGTCGAAATCCCGGAAGACCGTCTCTGGGGCCCGCAGACCGAACGGGCGCGCGCCCTTTTCGCCATCGGCACGGAGCGTTTCCCGCCCATCCTCATCCGTGCGGTCGGCCAGCAGAAATGGGCCGCGGCGGAGGCCAATGCGCGGCTCGGAGAATTGCCCGTCCACCTGGCAGACCCCATTCGCCAGGCCGCCACCGAAATCATTCAGGGCAGCCGAGATGCCGATTTTCCGCTGACCATCTGGCAGACCGGCTCTGGCACGCAGACCAATATGAACGCCAATGAGGTCATCGCAAATCGTGCCAACCAGTTGTTGGGCCAGCCGCTCGGGACACGCCAACCGGTACACCCCAACGACCATGTGAATCTCGGCCAGTCCTCCAACGACAGCTTCCCGACCGTGATGCACCTAGCCGCTGCCCAGACTGCACAGAATCGCCTGAGGCCCGCCCTGGAGACATTGGCCGCCAGCCTCTCCGCACGGGCAGAGGAATGGGCCGGGATCATCAAGATTGGCCGCACTCATCTGATGGACGCCGTCCCCGTTACGCTGGGGGGCGAATTCGCGACCTACGCACGGCAGGTGATGCAGGGCGTGGCACGGCTTGAAGGCTGCATGCCTCGCCTTTTGCAACTTCCTCAAGGGGGCACTGCGGCTGGCACCGGCCTGAACCGCCACCCGGATTTCGACACGGTGTTCTGCGACGTCATCGCCACCCGCACCGGCCTGCCTTTCACCCCCAATCCCGACAAATCCGAGGGAATGGCCGCGCATGACGCGCTGCTGGAACTCCACGGGGCGATGAACACCATCGCCGCTTCCCTCACAAAGATCGCCAATGACGTGCGTCTGCTGGGCAGCGGCCCCAGCTCCGGCATCGCAGAGCTCATTCTCCCTGAAGATGGCCTCTCCAGCAGCATCATGCCCGGCAAGACCAACCCGACGCAGAGCGAGGCGCTGGCCATGGTATGCGCCCAGGTCATGGGCAATCAGGTGACCGTGACCATCGGCGCCAGCCAGGGGCATCTGGAGTTGAACACCTACAAGCCGGTGATCATTCAGGCTGTGCTGCAATCGGCGCTATTGCTGGCTGATGCGGCCGAGAGTTTTGCGCGCAACTTGGTGGACAAACTCACGCCCAACCTGCCGCGCATCGCCGCGAACCTGGCGAAATCGCTCATGCTTGCCACCGCGCTCAACCCCCATATCGGTTACGACCGGGCCGTTGGCGTGGCCAAGCTCGCGCTGCATGAGGATTTGACACTTCGAGAAGCGGCCTTGCGCCTTGGCTTTGTCACGGGCGAAGAATTTGACGCCTGGGTGCGCCCCGAGGCGATGATTCACCCAGGAAGCTGAAATGCGGCATCTGGCCAAGCGCAGCCTGCGGCTTACGGGCCACGCCACCTCCATCGCCCTCGAACCGGCCTTCTGGGTGGTTCTGGAGTCCGAGGCCACCCATCGGGCCGTCACCCTCGCAACGTTGATCGCAGAACAGGACGCGCTGCGATCATCTGGGGGGGAACCCCTCGCCAGCCGCCTCAGAGTCTTTGCGCTCGGCCTGCTGCAAGCGCAAAGATTTTTGCCGGCGCCTTAAAAGCCCCGTGCTGCCTACTGAGCCTGTTCTTCAGGTGGCGGAGCCACGTGACGAGGCTTAGGCATCGGCAAAGTTTCCGCTTCGCCTGCCAATTCGGCCTCCAGGCTGGCTGCATGGCCATTGGCGTCGTGGGTTTCACCGCCTTCCGCTGGCGGGCCTTCCCCCTGGTAGCCCTCATTGGGGTCACGGTAGCGGCGATCCTGGGGTTGGGGCTGGCCCTGCTGCTGTACGGCCGCCATGGCGCCCAGGATGCGGAAGTAATGCTCGGCGTGCTGAAAATAGCCTTCGGCTGCAACTCGGTCGCCGCCGCTGGTCGCATCGCGGCCAAGCTGAAGGTATTTCTCGAAAAGCTGCTGAGCCGTTCCGCGCAGCCTGACGTCAGGCCCGCTGGAATCAAACACGTGGTTCCGGTTCAGCGGCTGATTGCCGTTTCCACTCCCACCGCTGCTGGCCTGGCGATAATGACCGCCTCCACCGCCGCCGCTGCCGCCACCACCGCCGCCATGGCGACTGCCACGGCGCATGCGCTTCATGTTCATTCGTTGTGCTTCTGCTATCTGCTTTTGCCGCGCAGGTTGAGAGACCTTGAGACGGCTGTGTGTTGTCCGGTTACCATTCCCTTCAGGAGAGGCACCGATCGGCCGGCCCAAGGGCCTGCACTGACGATCCAGAGCCTAGACGAAAGAATCCCTCCCGCCAACCGGTTTCTGCGACAATTCCAGGATCATTGCCCGGGGAATGCCGCCCAGATCGGCGCGCACTCCAGCGATGGACAGCCCCTGAGCGCGGGCAAGGGCAGATACCGCGCCCGCTTGTCCTTGGCCCAGCTCCAGCACGGCAAGCCCGCCCTCCACCAAAACGCGCGACAGGTCGGTCAGGATGGCGCGGTAGGCATCAAGCCCGTCAGGGCCGCCATCCAGTGCGCTGGCAGGCTCATGCAGGGCCACCTCCGGCATCAGTGCTGCGATGGCCGAGGCCCTGATATAGGGGGGATTGGAGAGGATGAGATCAAAGCGGCCTGCCAGGGAAGCAGCCCAATTGCCCACCAGGAAGCTGGCGCGCGCCGCGAGACCATTGCGCGCTGCATTGCTCCGGGCCAGCGCGGCCGCCCCGGGCACGAGGTCCACGCCAATGCCGTGACTTTCAGGGAATTCGCTCAGCGCAGCCAGCAGCAGGCAGCCAGTTCCAGTACCGAGGTCCAGGATGCGGCGCGGCCGGATTCCCGAGGCCAGCACGGCTTCAATCAAGGCCTCCGAATCGGGCCGCGGGATGAGTGTTTCTGCCGAAACCTTCAGATCAAGCGTCCAGAACCCCGCCCGCCCGGTGATCTGCGCCATGGGCATATGGGCCAGGCGCTGGGCCATCGCGGCGCGGAAGCGCGCCACGGCGTCCGGTGGAACTTCGGCGCGTGGGTCGCGCAGCAGGGTCTCGGTGGTTGTGTCCATGGCGTGGGCCAGCAGCAGCCGCGCCTCGATGCGCGGGCTTTCGATGGCCGCTGCGCGCAGCAATTGCCCCGCCTGGCAGAGAAACGCGCCGACGGTTTCGCCCGGTTCGCAGTTCAACCCTCGGCGGCGAGGCGCTGGGCTTCGTCCTCGCTGATGAGGGCGTCGAAGATATCGCCCATTTCGCCCATCATCACACGGTCAATCTTGTGCAGCGTGAGGCCGATGCGGTGATCCGTCACGCGGCCTTGGGGGAAGTTGTAGGTGCGGATGCGCTCGCTGCGATCACCAGTGCCGACCTGGCCGCGGCGATCCGCCGCGCGCGCGGAATCGAGCGCCTGACGCTGCGCATCATAGATCTTGGCGCGCAGCATCTTCATGGCCTTGGCCTTGTTCTTGTGCTGGCTTTTCTCTTCCTGCATCGCGACCACTGTGCCCGTGGGAATATGCGTGATGCGCACCGCGCTATCCGTCTTGTTGACGTGCTGGCCGCCCGCCCCCTGCGCGCGATAGGTGTCAATGCGCAGATCCTTGTCGTCGATCTTCACATCCACCTCCTCGGCCTCCGCGAGGACGGCGACGGTGACGGTGGAGGTGTGGATGCGCCCCTGCGTCTCGGTGGAGGGCACGCGCTGGACGCGATGGACGCCGCTTTCGAATTTCAGCCGCGCGAAGACGCCCTTGCCCTCGACTTCGCCTGTAGCGCTCTTGATGCCGCCGAGTTCGTTCTCGTCATATTCCAGTACGGTGAAGCGCCATCCGTGGGCTTCGGCGTATTTCTGATAGGCGCGGAAGAGTTCGCCGGCGAAAAGCCCGGCTTCATCGCCGCCAGCGGCGGGGCGGATTTCGAGGATGCCGCTGCGCTCATCCGCCGCATCGCGGGGCAGCAGCATGAGGCGGATCTCGCGCTCCAGCTTGGGCAGGGCGTGCTTGGCTTCGTGCAGCTCGGCCTCGGCCAGTTCGCGCATTTCGGGGTCGGACAGGAGGGCCTCGGCCTCGGCCTGTGCGGCTTCGAGCGATTGGTATTGCTTCACCTTCTCGACCAGTGGCTCCAGCGTGGAGAGTTCCTTGGACATGGCGCCGATTTGTGCGCCATCGGCCCGCTCCAGCTGCGCGCGCAATTCTTCCGCGCGGATCATCACCCGGTCTAGTGAGGCGGGCAGGCTCATGCGCGCAGCCGCTCCACCAGCGCTGTGAAGGCCACCTGCTCCTGCGTGCCGGCATCCAGGTCGCGCAGTTGCGCCACACCCGCTGTCGCTTCGGTCTCGCCGATGATGAGGGCCGCGCGTGCGCCCTGCTTGTTGGCGCGCTCCATCCGCCGCTTGAGATTGCCGCGATAGCCCATCTCGGCGCCAATGCCCGCCGCTCGCAGCAATTGCATGACGGCTAGTGCCACCGCCTCCTCCGCCTCGCTCACCGGGATCACGGTGACAAGGCGCGGCGCGGCAGGCGTGAGGCCGGCCTTTTCCATCAGCATGGCGAGGCGCTCCACGCCTGCCGCCCAGCCGACTGCCGGTGTCACCGGCCCGCCCATCTCCTCGACCAGGCCATCATAGCGCCCGCCGCCCATCACGGTGCCCTGCGCGCCAAGCCGGTCGGTCACGAATTCGAAGGCTGTGTGGCTGTAATAGTCCAGGCCACGGACGATGCGCGGATTCTCGCGGAAGGGCACGGCGAAGCTGGTGAGGTGGCGGCGCAGCGCATCCCAATGGGCGCGGGCGGCGTCGGTCAGGAAGGGCTCGATGGTGGGTGCATCGGCCACCAGGGCGCGGTCCTGGGCTTCCTTGCTGTCGATGATGCGCAGCGGGTTTTTCTCCAGCCGACGCTGGCTGTCCTCGCTGAGCTTTTCACGATGTTCGGTGAAATGGGCGATCAGCGCGGCGCGATAGGCGTCGCGGCTTGGCACATCGCCCAGCGTATTCACTTCGAGCACCACGCCTTCATCCAGGCCGAGTTCGCGGATGATGTGATAGCCACACGCGATGACCTCGGCATCCGCCAAAGGTTCGGCCGCGCCCAGAACCTCGGCGCCGATCTGGTGGAATTGGCGGTAGCGGCCGGCCTGCGGGCGCTCATAGCGAAACATGGGACCGGCGTAGAAGACCTTGCGCGGCAGGGCCTGGGTCAGGCCGTTGGAGACCAGCGCGCGGCAAACGCCTGCGGTGTTCTCGGGGCGAAGTGTCATGCTCTCGCCGCCGCGATCCTCGAAGACGTACATCTCCTTGCTGACCACATCGGAGGTTTCGCCCAGGCCGCGCGAGAAGACGCGCGTGTCCTCGAAGATGGGGGTCGCCCATTCCTCGAAACCATACAGCTCCGAAATACGCCGCGCGGTCTGGATCACGCTGTGGTGGCGGCGGAATTCCTCGCCGATGAGGTCGCGCGTGCCGCGCGGGGGCTGGAGCTTGATGCTGGACATGATGCGGCTTCGGGTAGCGGCAGACGCGGCCCGGGGCAAGGGTTACGGCGCGACGAGGTGGAGGCTGGGGAACTCCGCCCGGTATCGGCGTGGGTCGCGCGTCAGAAGCGTCAGGCCTTCAAACGCGGCATGGGCTCCAATGAAGAAATCCGGCAGGACACCCGAGCGTGGCCCTCCCCGGCGACGGTAGTTGCGAAACACCTTGCCCGCCAGGAAGAGTGCGCCGCGGGGAATAGGGGCGGTCATGACGTTGATCTCGGCAAGAAAGCCCTCGCAATCCTCGACCCGGTCGAAGCCAATGGAAAGCTCGGTGAAGACCACGTCATTGATCAAGATCGAGCCGCGCGAGGCCGCCGCCTCCAATTCCCGCTGCGACCAGGCTGCCCAGCGGGGATCGCCAGAGGTCAGGTCGAGCAGGATGTTGGTGTCAACCAGCGTCAACCGGAGCCTCGCCCCATTCCTCGCCGCGCGTGAGCTTCATGATCTCCTCGGTGGTGAGGGAGTTGCGGCGGCTGGCGCTGCGGCGGGCGCGCGCGAACCGGCTTTCCGTAAGCGTGCCGGCCTTTTGCAGGATGACTTGGCCCTCGGCATCTAGCACGAACTCGACGCGGCTCCCGGGAGCGAGACCCATATGGTCACGCATGGGCTTGGGGATGGTGACTTGGCCTTTCGTGGTGATGGGCATTCCCATGGGTATTACCTCTTCCAACAAGGTAATACTTACCTGTGAGAGAGCATCCGATCAAGCAAGAATTTTCTTTGCAGGTTCGTCAATGCGGTTCGGAGAATTGTTGTTCGATCCGGAGTTTATCGTGGGTTTCCATCCCTCTGAATATCTTGCTCATCGCGCTTGGGAGCCGCCCGAACCGCGCCGCCTCATTTTCGCTCATGGGCGCCGCAACAAGGCAATGGCTGAAATGTTCCGGCTCGGGCAGTGCTCCCAGAGGACCGGAGTAGTCATTCTCCAGCAGCAACTCGCCAAAAATGCGCGCCAAGGCAAAAATCGGCCCAATATCCTTCCGCAGATCGCGTAAGCTAATTTCGCCAGTTCTGGGACCGGGACGTTTCTGGCTGTCGGGCGATCGGGACCCCGAGTCGGCGGCATGCGCGATGAACTTGTCGCGCGCCAGCTTTATATCGCTTTTGCGCATGCGCTGAATCTCTCGATCCAGCACGGCAAACACCTTCGGGCGAATAAGATCTCCGGGATGCCGCTCTTCGACCGCGCGGGCTGACCAGACATCAAAGCGGCGGTGGCGCTGTTGTGAGGCCCGAGGATCCGGCAAGCTGATCTCGGTTGGGTCGTCGAAAAAGAACCAACTGGCGTCATAATTCTTGAGGCCTCTGTGTCCAGCGGCGAGAATCGCTGCTGCCGCTGCGTCGGTGTCGTAGGGAATGCCACCACTTGTGACATAGGCCTCGCGCGTCATGCTTGCCTGCGCGGCGCAGAGACGGCGCAACAGCCGTGGCAACGCGATCACATCGTTGGCACTGTCAAGAAGCCGGGTCATTGCAAGAAACTGATGATTCAGAGGAGCCGTCCAGAGATAGTCCTGAAACAGCGGGTTAAGAAAAACGCTGGGCTGCCGGGTCCGCTGTGCCGCGAAAGCAATCCGATTTGCAGCAACGCAGGAGAGATGCGCCCAAGCCAAATCATGGACTTGGGCAGGAATGGAGTGAGGCTCTATTTTAGAATAAAAGCTTGCGAACTCGGCCCGAATCTCCGCGTATCGAGCCGCCTGCCCTGTCACTCCGCCGCGATCTTCGCCGCCTCTTCCGCCGCCTTCTCCGCATCGGCCTCAACTTGCAGCAGCGCCGCCCGCGCCTCCACCAACTCCACCAGATGGTCGATCATCGCCGCAGTATCGGTCGTGTGATCCTGCTTGCCTGCGCCATAGACCATATGCCGCCCTGCCCCACCGCCGGTCAGCCCGATATCCGTCATCAGTGCCTCACCCGGCCCATTCACCACGCAGCCGATGATGGAGAGGCTCACCGGCTGGATGATATGCGCCAGGCGCTCCTCCAGCTTCTCTACCGTGCGGATCACATCAAAGCCCTGCCGCGCACAGGAGGGGCAGGAGATGATCTTCACGCCGCGATGCCGCAGATGCAGCGACTTCAGGATATCCCAGGCGACCGAAACCTCTTCCTCCGGTTCCGCGCTCAGCGAAACGCGCATTGTGTCGCCAATCCCGGCCCAAAGCAGGTTGCCCAGCCCAATCGAACTCTTCACCGTGCCGGTACGCCGCCCACCCGCCTCGGTGATCCCGATATGCAGCGGATGGTCGCATTGCTCAGCGAGTTGGGTGTAGGCGGCAACGGCCATGAAAACGTCGCTCGCCTTCACGCTGATCTTGAAGTCATGAAAATCGTTCTGCAGCAGGTGGTCGGCGTGCCACAGCGCGCTTTCGACCAGCGCCTCCGGATTCGGCTCGCCATA
>JBBRVI010000095.1:0-11992 GCA_038247025.1 Acetobacterales bacterium | reverse complement strand
GCCGGTGCCTATGACAAGGTGGCGCTGAAATGGGCGGGCTGGGGTCCGAATCGCTGGAAGGAAGCGGGCTTCCGCGCCGTGCCCGGCGCCATTGTGCGCCATTCCGCCTATATCGCGCCCAATGTGGTGCTGATGCCCTCCTTCGTGAATCTGGGCGCGCATGTTGGCGCCAATACCATGGTGGACACCTGGGCCACCGTGGGTTCCTGCGCGCAGATCGGCAAGAATGTGCATCTCTCCGGCGGCGTGGGCATTGGCGGCGTGCTGGAGCCCTTGCAGGCCAATCCCGTCATCATCGAGGATGACTGCTTCATCGGCGCGCGCTCCGAAGTGGTGGAGGGCGTGATCGTCGAGCAAGGCTCGGTGCTGTCCATGGGCGTGTTTCTCTCGGCCACCACGAAGATCATCGACCGCGCCACGGGCGAGATCTTCATGGGCCGCGTGCCAGCCTATTCGGTGGTGGTGCCCGGCAATCTGCCCGGCAAGAACCTGCCCGACGGCTCGCCGGGGCCAAGCCTTTACTGCGCGGTCATCGTGAAGCGAGTGGATGCGCAGACCCGCGCGAAGACCAGCATCAACGACCTGCTGCGTGACTGACCCGATCCCGCTCGCGCAGGCGCTGATCCGCTGCAACAGCGTCACCCCCGCCGATGCTGGCGCGCTGGGCGTTCTGGAAGCGGCGCTGACGCCGCTGGGCTTCACCTGCACGCGGCTGCGCTTTGGTGAGGTGGAGAACCTTTTTGCCCGGCGCGGCACCGCGGCCCCGCATTTCTGCTATGCCGGCCATACGGATGTGGTCCCGCCCGGCGATGAATCCGCCTGGGCTGACAGCCCCTTCGCGGGCGTGGTGCGCGACGGAACACTGTATGGCCGTGGCGCCTGCGACATGAAGGGCGGCATCTCGGCCTTCGTCGCGGGACTGACCGATTACCTGGCAGCGAACCCTGACCACCCCGGCTCCATCTCGCTGCTCATCACCGGCGATGAGGAAGGCCCCGGCGTGGACGGCACCCGCCGCGTGCTCGAATGGATGGCCGGAAACGGCCACACGCCCGATATGTGCGTGGTGGGCGAACCCACTTCGCAGGTGGTGCTGGGCGATACCATCAAGATCGGCCGGCGCGGCAGCATGAATGCCTGGATCACTGTTCACGGCCGGCAAGGCCACAGCGCCTATCCCCAAAAGGCCGACAACCCGGTGCATCGGCTGATCCGCGCGCTGGATGGGCTGACAGCCGCGCCGCTGGACACGGGCAGCGAATGGTTCGAGGCCTCCACGCTGCAAGTCACGGGCATCCAGGTGGACAACACGGCCACCAACGTGATTCCAGCCGAGGCGCGCGCATTCCTTAACATCCGCTTCAACGACCATCACCATTCCGACGCACTGAGCGCCCATCTGCACGCCGTGGTGGCCGAGCACGCGCCGGACCACAACCTGCGAATCCAGGTCTCGGGCGAGAGCTTCCTGACCGCACCCGGCCCCTTCGTCGCGGCGTTGCAGCGCGCTGTGAAGCGCAGCACGGGTCTGGATGCGCGGCTGGAGACTGGCGGCGGGACATCCGATGCGCGCTTCATCACGCATCATTGCCCCGTGGCTGAACTGGGTGCCGTGGGTGCGACCATGCACCAACGAGACGAATCTGCACCCGTCGAGGAGTTGCGCGCTCTGGCGGCGCTGTATCGGATGGTCATCGAGGAGTGCCTCAGCTGAATCCCCCAAGCGTCATCAACGGTCTCGCCGCCGCCTGGCTATTCGCGCGGGGGCGGGCGGCTGGGCTGCTGCTATTCCCCCCGGGGATGGATACCGCGCGGCATTCCTTTCTGGCGGCGCTGGTTTGCCTGCCAGTTTTCGTGGTGTTGCGGCTGATCGCCTGGTGGGCGCAGGGGGCGCCGCCCTCGGGCGTGCCACTCGCGCTGGCCGGTGATCTGGTGGGCTATGCGCTGGGCTGGGTGGGCTTCGCCCTGGCCTCGAAGATCCTGGCCGACCGGGCGAAGCGTGGCGGGAACTGGCCGCAATTCATCGCCGCCTGGAACTGGACCAATCTGGTGCAATACCTCCTGCTGGTGGTGCTGCTGGTTCCCTCCGCCCTGGGGCTGCCGTCCTGGGTGACCAATACGATGGGGCTGGTGGCGGTGGGCTATGCGATGTGGCTGGAATGGTTTGTCACGCGCACCGCGCTCGGCGTGCCAAGTGGCACGGCCATCACGTTCGTCGTGCTCGATCTGGCGCTGGGGCTGTTCATCGGCAGCGTGACGGGCCGAATTGCGGGCAATTGATCACAGCCAGGTGATCGGCTCCGGATAATCCACGCGGAGCAGGCTCAGCCCCTGCGGCGGTGCGGTTTGACCCGCCGCGCGGCGCTCCCGCGTGTCCAGCACTTCGCGCGGCCAGGCGATGGGGCGCCTGCCAAGCCCGACCTCATACAACGTGCCGACGAGGTTGCGCACCTGGTGGTGGAGGAAGCTGCGGGCACTGGCGAAGACATGGATTTCCTCTCCCGCGCGGATGACATCCAGCCGCTCCATGGTGCGGACGGGCGATTCCGCCTGGCAGGAGGTGGCGCGGTAGGCGGAGAAATCATGCTTGCCCAGCAGAAGCTGCGCGGCTGCGTGCATCGCCTGCGAATCGAGCGGCAAGGGCAGATGCCATACGCGACCTGCCTCCAGCGCTGGCTTGGCGGCGCGGTTGAGCAAGCGAAAACAATAATGCCGCTGGATGGCCGAAAAGCGCGGCGACCAGCCTGGCAGCGCGAGGGCAGCGCCTCGGATGGCGATGCGGTGCGGGCGCGTGTGGAAGTCCAGCGCTGCGCGCATCCGGGCGGGTGCCAGCTCCGCGCCGATCGCGATTTGCACCACCTGCCCATGCGCATGCACGCCCGAATCCGTGCGGCCCGAGGCGGTGGCCGTGGGCGGCTCGCCGCCATTGAGATGGGCCGCGGCGCCTTCCATGATCTCCTGCACGGAGACGCCGTTGGATTGTCGCTGCCAGCCGACGAATTCCGTGCCGTCATATTCCACCAGGAAGGCGTAGCTCGGCATCAGCCGAGCCGCGGGCAGGGTTGGTGTGGCGGCTGCCCGCCAGGCAAAGTTTTCGGCATCAGCCGAGCCGCGGGCAGGGTTGGTGTGGCGGCTGCCCGCCAGGCGAGGCTTTCGGCATCAGCCGAGCCTGGTGCCAGGGGGCAGGGGATAGCCGCGCAGCAGGGAGCCGGCATCCATGGCGCCGCGCCCGGGGCGTTGCAGGCGCGTGAGCCGCAGCGCGCCGACCCCGCAGGCGATGGTGAGCGGCGCGCCCGCCAGAACCTCGCCCGGCGTGGAGGAGCCTTCACCGGGTTCGGCGACAAGCACGCGCAGGATTTCGCCCATATGCGGGAAAAAAGCCCCCGGCCATGGGTTCATGGCGCGCACCCGCGCATCGAGCGCGGCGGCAGGTTGCGTCCAGTCCAGCAGCCCATCCGCCTTGGTCAGCTTGGGCGCGTAGGTCATGCCGGGTTCGGACTGGGGGGTCCCGGGCGGCGCTTCGTCCAGCGCGCGCAGGATGAGGCCCGCCCCCATTGCAGCCAGCGCGTCATGCAGCTCGGCCGTGGTGCTGCGCGGCGTGAGCTGCACGGTTCCGCGCAGCAGGATGGGGCCGGTGTCCAGCCCTTCCTCCATGCGCATGATGGTCACGCCGCTTTGCGCATCGCCATGGAGGATGGCGGCATGAATGGGCGCGGCCCCACGCCAGCGCGGCAGCAGCGAGGCGTGGATGTTCAGGCAGCCGCGCCGGGGGGCCTCCAGCATGGCGGGCGGCAGGATCAGCCCGTAGGCAGCCACCACGGCCACATCGAGGTCGAGTGCGGCAAAGGCCTCATGCGCGGCGGTGTCGCGCTTCACTCGGGCAGGGGTGCGCACTTCCAGCCCCAGTGCCAGCGCCGCGCGATGCACGGGGCAGGGGGTCTCCTGCTGGCCGCGCCCGGCGGGCTTGGGGGGCTGGCTGTAGACGGCGCGGATGTCGTGCCCGCCCTGGTGCAGCGCCATCAGCGCGGGCACCGCGAAATCCGGGCTGCCCATGAAGGCGACCCGCAGGGGCTGCCGCTTGGCGCTGCGATTCACGCTCCCCTCCGCTCCACGATCGCAGCGGCCTCAATCATCCCGCGCCTTGAGCTTCAGCTCCTTGGCCAGCTTGCGCAGCATCATGTTGCGCTTGAGCGCAGAGATATGGTCCACGAAGAGCACGCCGCCCAGATGGTCAATCTCATGTTGGAAGCAGACGCCCAGCAGGTCCTCGGCCTCCATTTCGCGGCGCATTCCGTCCAGGTCGCGCCAGCGCAGCTTGATGCGCGCGGGGCGCTCCACATCGGCGAATTGGCCAGGCAGCGAGAGGCAGCCCTCCTCGCGCAGAGCGATCTCCTTGCTGAAGGCCAGGATTTCGGGATTGACCAGGATCATCGGCGCCGGCGCATCCTTCGGGCCGCAATCCACCACGATCAGGCGCAGATTGCTGCCCACCTGGGGGGCCGCCAACCCGATACCGGGTGCGGCATACATCGCCGCCAGCATGCGCGGAGCGAGGTCGCGCACGAGATCATCATCGCCCGCTTCCACGGGGCGGGCTTTCAGGCGCAGCCGGGCATCGGGGACCAGAAGGATGGAAAGTTTGTCGTCGCTCATGATGCAGCGGGAGGTAGCGCCCCCATGCAAGCCTTGCAACGGCGCGGCAGTCGGGCCAAGTCTGTGTTCCGCGCCGGGCTGCCTGACAGGGGCCGGGCGCCGTCTCGCTGCCAGCAGGAGAATGCATGTCCCGCTCCTCAGTTTTCGGTTCGCCGCTTTTCCTTGGGTTCGACCATCTCGAACAGATGCTCGACCGCGTGCAGAAGAATGCCGAAGGCTATCCGCCCTACAACATCGAACAAACCGGCGAGGCGCGGCTGCGCATCACGCTCGCTGTCGCCGGCTTCTCCATGGAGGATCTGGCGATCACGGAGGAAGACAACCAGCTTGTCATCCGTGGCCGCCAGCGGGATGAAACGGATGGGCGCATCTTCATCCATCGCGGCATTGCCGCCCGGCAATTCCAGAGAGCCTTCGTCCTCGCCGAGGGGATCGAGGTCGGGGGTGCCTTCCTGGACAACGGGCTGCTGCACATTGATCTCCAGCGCCCCATGCCGGAGGTGAAGGTCCGCTCGATCCCCATCGGGCGGCAAGGGGCGGGGCCGACCCGGCCGGTGGTTCAACAGCGGATGCCGCGCGAAGAAGAGTAGCCGGGCACCTGTCGCGGGCTATTTGCGACCATCAGAAGATCCGTTTGAACGAATGATGCTCCAGGCCCCCCCAAAAGACGCCGGGGGACGATGATGCCGAGGTTCGGCCGCCATAGATGCGCGCTAATCCACGATGAACAGCGTCACGCCATCCAGTGTCGAGGAGCGGTGGGGCGAATCGCCGAAATCCGACACCTGGTAGCTCATGCCCGCCTTCATCGGAAAGCGGCGGCCATCCTTGAGTTCGGAAACCATCTCGCCGCTGACCACGTAGATGATGTGGCCGCGATCACACCAATGGTCAGCAAGGTAGCCTGGCCCATATTCGACCATGCGCACCCGCACATCGCCGAAGTTGAGCGTGCGCCAATGGCCCATCCCCGTCTCGCCCGGATGTTCGGTGCACGGCACAGCCGACCAGTCGGTGACGGTGAAGGGCAGGGGCGGGATTTTCATGGTGCAGCTTTCTGAAACTTCGGGCGGGCCACTTGCGCGACCCGCCCGAAACCATGCGCCATCCCGACCGTATCAGGCGAGCACGAAAACCGGCACGGGCGCACCATCGCCCTCAGTCGCGCGGAACTTGACCTGCACCTTCTGGCCAATCTTGAGCGCATCCAGATCGCACTCGACGATATTGGTGAGCATGGTGGGGCCTTCCTCCAGCGTCACATAGGCCACGCAGAAGGGCTCCTTACCGCGCGCCACGCTGTAGCTGTAGATCACGCCATGCCCCGAAGCCTCGACGAACTCCACATTGTTGGAGAGCGTCCAGGGTGAGACATGGCGCGGATAGTGGAACAGCTTGCCGGTATCCAGGCACTTGCCGATGATGAGCTTGCCCGCGCGGCAGCCATCGAAATAGACCTTGTTGTCGGGGCTTTCCGCGGGTGCCGCGGGGGTGCGGTCGAATGACATCGTCGCCATGGTGATCACTCCCTCTCCAGGATGACGGTGCCGCAGCCATGCCGCGAACCGAGGTTGCCGCCCTTGCCATTGGCAAGCACGAGATCGGCGTTGGGAACCTGCACCTTCGGATGGGCTTCGCCACGTGATTGACGCACCGCTTCAATCACCTTGGTCATGCCGCCGCGGTTGCCCGGGTGGTTGTTGCACAGGCCGCCGCCATCGGTGTTGAAGGGCAGCTTGCCCACGCCCGAGATCAGGTTGCCATCCGAGACGAACTTGCCGCCCTGGCCCTTTTCGCAGAAGCCCAGATCCTCGATCTGCACGATCACGCTGATGGTGAAGCTGTCATAGATCGAGGCGTATTTGATATCGGCCGGCTTCACGCCCGCCTTGTCAAAAGCCATTGGCCCGGACATCCGCGAGGCGGAATAGGTGAGGTCAATGCCGCCGGCATTCTGGTGCTTGTAGGCCTCGCCCCAGCCCTTCACGCCCACCTTCGGGCGGTTGAGGGTGCGCGCGATTTCCGGCCGCGCGATGATCAGCGCACCACCACCATCGGAGATGACGCAGCAATCCAGCCGATGCAGCGGATCAGCCACCATGGGCGAATTCACCACCTCCTCGACGGTGACGACTTTGCGCAGCATCGCGCGCTCATTGTATTGCGCATGCGTGGAGGCGGCGACCTTCACCCAGGCAAGCTGTTCGGAGGTCGTGCCGAATTCATACATGTGCCGCATCGCCACATTGGCGTGCATGGTCGCGATGGTGCGGCCATAGGGCAGCTCGAAGCTCTCATCGGGCACGCCCGCGCCGGCGGAGCGCACGGCGGTGCCGGTCTGCATGCCCTCGGCGCGCGGACGCCCTGCGAGCGTGATCAGCGCGACATTGCATTTGCCCGCCATGATGGCTTCCACGGCATGGCCCACATGGATGACGTAGGAGGAGCCACCGCTTTCCGTTGTGTCGTAATGGCGCAGCTTGTTGAGGCCCATATAGTCAATCATGGACAGGCCACCCATGCCGGGCGCATCGCCCGCGCAGAAATAGCCATCAATGTCGGCGGCGGTCAGGCCTGCATCCTGCAGCGCGCCATAGGCGACTTCGGCGTGCAGTTGCGCGGTGGACTTGTCCTCGGCCTTGCGCGTCGGGTGCTCGAAAGCGCCCACGATATAGGCGGGATTCTTCATGGGGCTCGGTGCCCTTTCCTGGCGTTCATCGCATCCTCCCGGGATGAGTGGGCCGCTTCCTTGTGGTGCGGCGCAGGAACCCTCGCCGCCATGCCGGCTTTCGTCAACCGCCGCCGCTTCAGCCGAGATTCAGGCGCTGCGCGAGGTCCCGATACAGGCCGATCTGCTGGATGACATGCTCGCGCGTGGCTGCGCCGTCGAGGTGGCGGGGTACGCTGCCGATGCGCCGGGTGGCCGCAAGCCAATCGGCATCGCGCGCCACGGCGCCGATGAGCTGGGTCCAGTAGGCGTTGAGCGGCGCAGGCAGTTGCGCGGGGGCGGCGAGTGCATTCCAGCCAGCCAGGGCTGACAGCGCGGGCAGCCCGGCCTGTGCCGCAGTGGGCACCTGCGGCAGCCCTGTCAGGCGCGCATCGCCGCTCACCACCAGTGCGCGAACCTGGCCTTGCTGGATCGCGCCCAGCATGTCGCCCAGATTGTTGCCGACGAATTGCGCGTGACCGCCCAGAAGCGCTGTCAGCGCCTCGCCGCCACCGCGGAAGGGCAGGGCCTGCGCCGCGTCAATCGGCAGCCCCGCCGAGGCCAGCATGTGCCGCACGCCAAGGTCGAGGATGGTGGCTGGTCCGCTTGTCGCGAAGTTGAGCTTGTCGGGTGCGGCGCGGATCGCCTGGAGCAAGCCGGCCAGATCAGCCCAGGGTGCATCTGCACGCACGCAGATGACAAAGGGGTTTTCATCCAGCAGACCAAGCCAGGTGAAATCATCCACGCCGTAGGGCGTACGTTGATCGGTGGCCGGCAGGATCGCCGAGGAACCGACCCGCGCCAGCAGCAGCGTGTGCCCATCGGGCCGTGCCCGCGCGACATATTGCGTGCCGATCGAACCCGAGGCGCCGGTGCGGTTCTCCACGATGATGGGCTGCGCGGGCGCGGCCATGTGGCGTGGCGCATGGGAGGCAAACAGACGTGCGGCGATATCGGCAGCACCGCCCGCCGAGAAGGGTGCCACGAGTGTCACCGCGCGCTCCAGCGGCTGCGCTGAAACGGGCCTGAAGGGTAGCGCCAGTCCCGATGCCAGGACCAGGCGGCGGGTGGTGTCGGGCATCCGTGTCATCGTCTGATTCCTGTTCGCGAATTGGAGTATGCCGTGGCGTGAGACGTGAAGGGTTGCCGTTAACCTTCACGCCATGCTACCGCGTGTTGCATGTTATCCCAGACTGGCTTGCCAAAGGGGGCGGAACTTCGGACCGCGCCCCGGCACCCACCAGCAGCCTGCGCGGCGAATTTCTGGACGCCGCACTGGCCCTTCCCTTGGGGAAGCCTTCGTAGCCTGGCATTCAGCGCCCTTGCGGCCTGGCTGCTGAGCGCGGCCTCTTTCAGCATGCCGGCCGCCGCCCTGCCCACCGAGACGCGGGCGACCTCCGCAAACCGCGCCACCACCCCGGCGTATCTTCGCCGTGCAGCCGCCGCGCCTGCCCGAAGGAACCAGGCCCGCCAAACCGAGAGCCGCCAAAGCCAGGGCCGCCAAAGCCAGGGCCTCCAGACCCAGGGCCGCCAAAGCCAGGCCCTCCAGACCCAGGGCCGCCAGAGCCAGGCCCGGCATACACAAAGCCGCCGCCCCCAGAGTGGCCGCGAGACGGCAGGCCGCTCCGCCCAGCGAAACCGTCCTCGCCCTGCGACCAACGCCGCTGTCCCTCGCATGCGTGATGCGCCTCAGGAATTGATCCCCGTCATTGTGGCTGATGCGCAGAGTGGCGCGGGTCAAACATCGCCACGCGCAGCCTGCCTCCAGGCAACGCAAAATGCCGAGCGCGTGCACGGCCTGCCGACCGGCTTGCTGACCGCCGTCGCCCTGGCCGAAAGTGGCCTGCATGCCTATGCCCTTTCCATCGGCGGGCGTGCGCATTTCCCCGACACGGAGGAAGCAGCCCGCGGTCTGGTGGATGCCGCGCCACTGCGGCGCAGCATCATGGCAGGCTGCGTGCAAGTGAATGCGCGCGTCCATGCGCGTAACTCGCACTGGCCGCTCAACCCGAACATGTCGGCGGATTGGGCGGGCGGAATGATGGCCCGCTGGGCGCGTGAGACGGGGAGTTGGCCCACCGCGCTGCGCCGCTGGCACGGTGGAAGCCCCGCCTCCACACAGCGCCTGGTGTGCCGTGTGAAAGCCAAGATGGAAGTGACCAGCCCCGGCAGCGACATGTTCGATGATTTCAATTGCGCCGCCGGGAACACGGATCGTACGCGCCGCAATGGTGCCATTCATCTGGCGACGGCGCAGCGCCACATGCGCTGAATCCCATGGCGTCACAGGGCAGGTCCGGCTGGCTGTGAATCCATGGAGGCCTTAGAACCTTGAAACCTGGGTTTCCTTGGAGGTGATGAACTCCAGCAGAGCGGGCACGCCAGCTTTTGTTTGCGCAATGCCGCGCTCTATGGCGGGGATGATCTGATCGGGTGTCAGCACGCGCTCGCCATAGCCGCCGAAAGCCTTTGCCATGTCGGCGTAGTTTCCGCTGATGTCGGTGGTGCGGTATTTCTCCGTGCTCAGCGCCATGATCTTGAGCTCGATCGCCATGGAGAAATTGTTCAGCAGGATGGAGAGGATGGGGATGCGCTCGCGCACCGCGGTTTCGAAATCCATCCCGGTGAAGCCGATGGCCGCATCGCCCCAGACATTGATGCAAAGCTTGTCGGGTGCAGCCAGTTTCGCCCCCATGGCGAGGCCCAATCCGTAGCCCAACTGCGTGGTCTTGCCCCAGCCGAGATACGAAAGCGGCGTGCGGCTGATCCAGAAGGGCGAAAGCTGATCGCGCGGCGAGCCCGCATCATGCGTGATGATCGTCTGGTCCGGATCCACCGTGCGCCAGAGATCACGCAACACGCGATAGGGGTTGAGCGGCGCGTCGTTGAAATCCCGCTTCTCGGCCCATTTGGCGAGCCAGGGGGTGCGCAGCGCTTCGATGGCGGCCTGCACCGGGGCGTGGGGCCGTGGGGCCATGCCGCGCAACTCGTCCAGCAGCGCCTGGAGAACCAGCTGCGCATCGCCCAACAGGCCGATGTCGCAGCGGATGTCCTTGTCCAGATGATCCGGGTCCAGCGTGGCGTGGATGTATTTCGGCCCGACAGGCATCTTGATGCCGAAATTAGTCTCCGTGAAGGAACAGCCCACACCAAAGACCACATCCGCATCATCGAGAAATTTGCGCACCGGATGGGGCATGGCCAGACCGCCCGAACCCAGCGCGAGGCGATGATCCTCCGGGAAGCTCGACTTCCCGCCCAGGCTCGTCGTCACGGGTGCGGCCAGCAATTCGGCCAATTCGCGCAGCTGCGGCCAGGCCTGCGCCCAATGGATGCCGGTGCCGGCATAGATCACGGGGCGCTTCGCGTTCACGAGCATCTCCGCCGCGCGCTTCACATCCAGCGGATCGGGGCCGGAGCGTGTGGCGATGACGGGCGTGTAGCTCCAGTTCTCGGGCATGTCCTCCTGGAACATGTCCGTCGGGATTTCCACGATGACGGGGCCGCCGCGCCCATTGCGCAGGCGGGCGAAGGCGCGGCGCATGATGTTGGGCACCTCGGCAGCGCTCATCACGGCTTCGGTGGATTTCGCGATGCCGCGCATCTGCACGGTGCTGTTGTAGTTGGGCGGCACATGCGCGATGCGGCGCGGGTAGCCCATGGGCAAGACCAGCACCGGGATTGACTCGCCAAAGCACTGCGCGACGCCGCCATAGGCGTTCTCGGCACCTGGTCCGTGCTGCATGCAGAAGGCGCCAAGCTTCCGCGCGGAGGTGACGCGGCTGATGGCGTCCGCCATGTGCAGGCCGATGCGCTCCTGCCGCACCATGACGGGCCTGATGTCAATGGCAGCGCAATGCTCGATCATGTGGTTCACCGGATAGCCGGTGAGCACCTCGATGCCCTCACGCTTCATGATCTCCGCAATCGCGTCACCGACTTTCATGCCGTATTCAGCTCCCCATATTTTTTCTTGGAGGAAGGCTAGACCCGGCTCCGCATGGCCTGCAAGCATGTCAGTCTGTGTTGTTGCCCAGCACGACAAAGGACACCCCCATGGCCGAGCCCCTCCCGCCCGATCACTTCGCCACTTTGATGGCCCAAGCCGGCATCACACTGCCCGCGGAGGAGGTGGAGGATTTGCGCCACGCCCATGCGAAGCTGCTGGGCATGCTGGAGGTTCTGCGCGCCCCCGCCCCGACGCTGGCGGCCGAGCCGGCCTTCACCTTTCGCGTGGACTTCGCCGCGCCGCCAGCGGCGATGGAGAAGTAGCCGATGATCCCGACCATCGCCGAAGCCGCGGGCATGATCGCGGCAAAGAAGCTCTCGCCCGTGGAGTTGATGCAGGCCTGCCAGGCCCGCATCGCGGAGAAAAACCCATCGCTCCACGCCTTCATCCTGCAGACGCCCGAGCGCGCGCTGGCCGATGCCAAGGCCGCCGAGGCGCGCCAGATGGTCGGCACTTTGAAGGGGCCACTCGACGGCATCCCCATCGGCCACAAGGACATCTATGCGACAGCGGGGATCCGAACCACGGCGCACTCCGCGCAACTGCTGGACCATGTGCCCACCGAGGATGCGGTGACCGTGGCGAAGTGGCGCGAAGCGGGTGTGGTGCTGCTGGGCAAGCTT
>JBBRVI010000094.1:0-12064 GCA_038247025.1 Acetobacterales bacterium | reverse complement strand
TGGCGCGAATATGCGCTGCGATATGCTGGCTGATGGCGATGACCCGCTCGCCCCGCGCCATCACGGAATTGTAGAGCCGCTTGCCGGCAAAGCCCTCGCCATAGGTGCCGTGATAGGTGGTCACGAAATGCGCGCCTGTCCGCCGCGCGGCGAGCCAGCCGGACCAGGCCGGTGCACGCGAGCGGGCATGCAGGATCGCCACCCCCTGCCCTTCCACGATCCGCGCCAGCGCCGCCGCATTGCGCCAGATGCCGATGGGCGATTTCGTGGCCAGCGGCAGCGTGATGTGCGTAGCACCCAGCGCCTCCAACTCCGGCACGAGCCGCCCGCCGGCGGAGGCCACGACCGCGCGGTAGCCGGCCGCATGGATGGCCTCGGCGATTTCCAGCGTGCCGCGCTCCACCCCGCCCGCGTCAAGCGCGGGAAGCAGTTGGAGAATGGCGGGAGGGCGGGACATGCCCATCCGTGCTATCCTCCCGCCCGAAGCGCGGCAACCATGGGGACGTAAAATGGAGCAAGAGGGCAAGCTCGGGCAGACGCCCCTGACCTATCGCCGCCTTTCAGGGCGCGCCCCGGGCGTCGTCTTCCTGGGCGGCTTCAACAGCGACATGACGGGCACAAAAGCCGAGTATCTGGCCCAATGGTGCGCCGCGCGCGGTCAGGCGTTTCTGCGCTTCGACTATAGCGGGCACGGTACCTCTGGCGGGGAGTTCGCGCAGGGGAGCATCGGCACCTGGCTCGCCGATGCTCAGCTGGTGCTGACCAGCCTGACCACGGGGCCGCAAATCCTGGTGGGCTCCTCCATGGGTGGTTGGATCGCGCTGCTGCTGGCCCAGCGCCACCCCGAGCGCCTGGCCGGGCTGATCGGCATCGCCGCCGCGCCGGATTTCACGGAGGACCTGATGTGGGCGCAATTCCCGCAGGCGGTGCGGGACCAGATTACGCGCGAGGGGCAATGGCTGCGCCCCTCCGAATATGGCGCCCCCTATCCCATCACCCGCGCGCTGATCGAGGATGGACGCCGCCATCTGGTATTGCGCGCACCCCTGGCCATCGCAGCCCCGGTGCGCCTGCTGCATGGCCAGCAGGACCCCGACGTGCCCTGGCAGCTCAGCCTGCGCGTGGCGGAAAACATCACGGGCGCCGATGTGGAGGTCACGCTGATCAAGGAGGGCGACCATCGCCTCTCCAAGCCGGCGGATTTGGCGCTATTGGGCCGGACGCTTGGCGCACTCCTGGGCGAGGATGCCTGCTAGGCCCTCGCGATAGGTCGGATAGGCCCATTCGATGCCCAGTGCCTGCTTGGTCAGGCGGCTGGAGACGCGGCGGCTTTCGCTCCAAAATGTGCGGCCCATTTCGCTCATCCTGGCATACGCATCCTCAAAGGCCACGGGCGGCGGCGGTTCGACGCCAAGGAGGCGGGCGGCCTCAATGGTTACATCGGCTTGTTCGCTGGGTTCGTCATCCACCAGATGCAGGATCCGCACGCCCGCTGGTGGATGGCAGTGCGCTGCGGCCAGTAAGGCGCGGGCAATGTCGTCGCGGTGAATGCGGCTAAACGCGTGGCCAGGGCGGACCACCCGCCGCGCCGTGCCAGAGCGCACATCATCCAGCGCGCTGCGGCCAGGGCCGTAGATGCCGCCTGTGCGGAAGATATCCACGGCCAAATCCACGCCAAGTCCGGCCCATTGCTGCTCGGCTTCCGCGCGGCGGCGGCTGCGCTCCTGGCCGGGGGTGGCGTGGGAGGTTTCATCCACCCATTCGCCCTTGCGGTCGCCATAGACGCCCGTGGTGGAGATATAGCCCGCCCAGGCGAGCGGCGTGGCACGGAGCGCGGCTCCATGCGCGGCCCAGACGGGATCGCCATCGGGGCCTGGCGGCGCGGTGACGACGAGATGCGTCACGCCCTCCAGCAGCGCTGGGTCGTCGAAAGCGACGGCATCGGGCGCGCTGCGCGAGGTGATGCGCGCCCTGAAGCCCATGCGCCGCGCGAGGCCCAGAATCGCCTCGCCCGTATAGCCTTTGCCGATGATGAGGAGGTTGCGTTCCATCCGCGCATCTTGCGCCAGGGATCACGCTTCGGCCAGCAGCGCAGACACGTCCAGGCGTTTGGTGAACATGGTCAACGCGCCCTCGGCATCCTTCGGCCATTCTCCGCGCGGTCGGTCTCGGTACAGTTCCACGCCATTGCCATCCGGGTCGCGCAGGTACAGCGCCTCGCTCACGCCGTGATCCGAGGCGCCGTCGAGCTTCACTCCGCAATCGAGCACACGCTTGAGGACGGCGGCCAACGCCGGACGGTCAGGATAGAGCAAGGCGACATGGTACAGCCCCGTGTGATGCGCGGGCGGCGGCGTGCCGCCCTCACTCTCCCATGTGTTGAGTGCGATGTGGTGATGGTAGCCGCCAGCCGAGAGGAACACCGCGCCTGGCCGCTCCAGGGTGACGGTCAGGCCCAGCACGTCACGCCAGAAGGTCAGCGCCCGCGGGATTTCGGCCACCTTCAGGTGGACATGGCCGATGCGGGTTTCGGGATGCGCCGTAAAATCGGGGAGGTGCTTTTCCATGACGGGAAGAATGACAGGTTTGGGCGTGGCAACGCCAATCACGATCGGGAATGAGGCTCATCACTTCCGAGTGGTCACCAGCCACAGCCCAGCGAAGACCAATGCGCCAGCGGGCAGGGTCAACCACCCCATGCGTTCGTCGAACAGAAGCGCGCCCCAGATAACGCCCGCGATGGTGACGATGTAGCCAGTCTGGCTCGTGATGACGCTGCCTGTGGCCGCGATCAGCCGAAAGTAGAGCAGGTAGGCGAAGGCGGTCAGCGCCGCCTGCAGCGGGATGAGCGCATCCACCTTGCCGCCGGGGAGGTGGAACTGGCCGAGGGCCAGCCCCAGGAGCGCGAGGAAGAAGGCCGCTGCGTAGAGGGCGCCTGTGGCCAGAACCAGTGCGTCCGTTCCCCGGGGTGCCAGGCGCGAAGCCACGATGTTGGAGATGGCAAAGCCCACCGGCGTCAGCGCCGCCAGCAGCGCCCAGCCCAGCAGGCTCACATCCGGCAGCGCCGCGCCTGGCGCCATGGCCAGTGCCACGCCGGAAAAGCCCAACGCAGTGCCGATGACCCGGGAACGGGTCAGTCGTTCCATCCCCAGCATGGCAGCCAGGACCACGGTCAGAATTGGCGAGAGCGGCACCAAAAGCGCGAAGAAACCGGCCGGAATGTATTGCAGCGCCGTGTAGCCGGCAAAATTCGCCAACACGAAGCCCGACAGCCCAGAGGCGATATACTGAGCCATGTGCGGGCGGTCCCAGGGCAGCCCCAAGCGGCGCTTGGCGCAAAGCCCCGAAAGGATCAGCGCTGAGCCGAAAGCCCCCCAGAAGGCGAAACCCAGCGGCGGAATGCCGCCAGCCATGGCCAGTTTCACAATGGAGGGGGTCATGCCCCAGACCATGCCCAGGATGACCAATGCGGGCAGGTGACGGAGCATTGGGGGGCAAAGACCGCCTGCCCGCCCGCATGTCAACCGTTGAACAAAAAGACCGGATGCCGACATGGTGGCGCATGGACCTCCCCGAGTCGGAAACCATTGCGCTGCGCCGAGACCCCCTTTTGCCGCCCGAGGCTTGCCCGGTGCGGTGGAAGCGCTCATCGCGGGCGCGTCGGGTCTCACTGCGCATTGATGCAGCCAAGGGCGTTGTGGTGGTCACGCTGCCCAATCGCGTCGGCCGCAAGCAGGGCCTTGCGCTGCTGACGGAGCACGCTGGCTGGGTCATGCAGAAGCTGAGCGCAATCGCGCCAGAGCGGCCGTTCGAGGCAGACGGGACGGTGCCCATCGGCGGTGTGGAGCACCTCATCCGCCATGACCCCGCGCGGCGAGGCGCTGCGTTTGTGGAAGACGGCGCGCTGGTGGTGACCGGCGAGGCCACATTCATCCCACGGCGCGTGCGCGATTTTCTGCGCGCCGAAGCCCTGCGTCGCATCGTGTTGGCTGCGCGTGAGCATTGCGAAGGGCTGGGGGTGACGCCGAGCGCCATCCGGCTGAAAGACACACGTAGCCGCTGGGGTAGCTGCGCGCCGGACCGAACGCTGGCATTCTCCTGGCGCCTGGTCCTCGCACCTGAATGGGTCCTGGATTACGTTGTGGCGCATGAGGTGGCGCATCTGCGCGAGATGAACCATTCGCAGCGTTTTTGGGATCTGGTCGAACAACGCTCAGCGCATCGGATCGCTGCCACCAAATGGCTGCGCCAGCACGGCGCAGCCATTCAACGCATGGGCTGATTTCAGCCTACGCTCAGCCTGCGGTCCACGATCTGCTGCTTCATGCTCTTTTGCAGCTTCTCGAAGGCGCGCACTTCGATCTGACGCACGCGCTCGCGGCTGATGTTGTATTGCTGGCTCAATTCCTCCAGCGTCGTCGGCTCATCCTTGAGGCGGCGTTCGATCAGGATGTGGCGCTCGCGCTCGTTCAAAGTGCGCAACGCACCATTGAGCATGTCCTTGCGGTTGGACATGTCCTCCCGCTCGGCGAGTTCCGTCTCCTGACTCTCGCTGTCATCCACCAGCCAATCCTGCCACTCGCCCTCGCTATCGGCGCGGACGGGGGCGTTCAGGCTGTTGTCGGGCGAAGCGAGGCGGCGGTTCATGCTGACCACATCCTGCTCGGGCACGCCCAGCGTGGTGGCGATCTTGGTGACGGCCTCGGGCTGCAAGTCGCCATCTTCCAGCGCTCCGATCTGGCCCTTCAGCCGGCGGAGGTTGAAGAACAGCTTTTTCTGTGCCGCAGTCGTGCCCATCTTTACGAGCGACCAGCTATGCAGGATGTACTCCTGTATGGCCGCACGGATCCACCACATGGCGTAGGTCGCCAGCCGAAAGCCGCGCTCAGGGTCGAAGCGCTTGACGGCCTGCATCATGCCGACATTGCCTTCGGAGATGAGTTCTCCGACGGGCAGGCCATAGCCGCGATAGCCCATGGCGATCTTGGCGACGAGGCGCAGATGCGAGGTGACAAGCTTGTGAGCGGCAGCCTCGTCGCCGGCATCGCGCCAGCGTTTGGCCAGACTCAATTCCACCTCTGGGGCCAGCATGGGAAACTTACGGATGTCCTGCAGATAGCGGGACAGGTTGCCCTCAGGGGCGAGCGGGGTACTCAAAGAAGCCATCGTGGTGACGAGCCTTCCACTTGCGCCGTTCCCCACCCCGTGACGGCGGTGGGTAGACGGCTTTTGCAACCTAACGCGGATGGGGCCCTCCCGGATGCATCTGCCCCGGTCACGGAAGGAGCAGAAGCAGCATACGGGAATTGAGCGGCACCCCGAGGCATTGGTCACCCCGGAAACTATAATCAATCGGCACGCTGCGCAACCATAACCGACCAATTTGGTCCGGTTACGAAGTGCAACCCGCCAGCATGGCAAGAAGCGCCTGCATGTCCTTCGGTGGATCAGCCCGGAAGGTTAGCGGCTGCCGCGTGATAGGGTGCAGGAACCCAAGGCTGGCCGCGTGCAGCGCCTGGCGCGGAAATGCCAGCATCGCTTCGCGCAGCCCTGGCGGAAGCGTTTTGCTGACGGCAGGGATGCGCCGCAGATAAACCGGATCTCCCACCAGGGGGTGCGCGATATGCGCCATGTGAACCCGGATCTGGTGGGTGCGGCCGGTCATCAGCTTGCAGCGCACCAGAGCCAGTGCGTCGAAAAAAACCTGCTCGCTGCGGTAGCGGGTGATGGCGTTTTTGCCGGCACTCGCCCCTGCCATCTCGCCGCGCTGCATGCCCCGGTGGCGGGGCTCCACGACGGCCATTCGCTTGCGGTCCGTGCTGTGGCGCCCGATGGCTGCGTCAATCTCGGCTTCGGCGGGGTTGGGCACGCCCCAGACCAGCGCAAGGTATTCGCGATCCAGGTCGCGCGCGGCGAAAGCATCAGACAGCACCTGGTGCGCCTGCTGTGACTTTGCGACGACCATGATGCCCGAAGTGTCCTTATCGAGCCGATGAACGATCCCCGGCCGCTTCTCGCCGCCGATTCCCTCCAGATCCTCACCCGCATGGGCCAGAAGCCCATTCACCAGCGTGCCGTCGAGATTGCCGGGTGCGGGATGAACCACCAGGCCCGCCGGCTTATCCAGAACGATCAGGTGCGCATCCTCGAACAGGATATCGAGTGCCATGGCCTGCGCCTCAGGCCGCGCGGGCTTGGGGGGGGGAGGTGCGACGCGGTAGGTGCTGCCTGCGCGAACTGCCTGGGAAGGTTCGGTCAGCGGTTGACCATCGCGGGCGACGTGCCCTTCCTCGATCAGCGCCTTGACGCGCGAGCGAGAGAGACTGCCTATCCGCTCGGCGAGGAATCGGTCCACGCGCTGTCCGTGATCGGCTTCGGTCGCGGTGATGTCATGGGTGTGGGACAAATGCGTCTGCTCAAATTCCTGGTGATTGCGATGGGCGTGCTGATCGTTGCCGGCACCGTGACCCTGGTTGTGCTGCTCGTCCAGCGTGCCGGTGGCGGCCGGGGGGGAGCGCCCCTGCCGGCAATGAACCTGGACCTTCCGGCGGGCAGCCGCATTCTGGGGATTGCAGGGGCAGGTGACCACCTGGGCGTCCATGTGCACAGCCCTGACGGGGACCGTATCCTGCTGCTTGACCCGCGGACGGGGCGTGTGGTGGGCCAGGTGACACCGGGAGTGACGGTGCCGACACGGTGACCCACCGCAAGCCCAACCTGCCCGAGAAGATCTGCGCCGCCTGCGCCCGGCCCTTTGCCTGGCGGAAGAAATGGGCGCGAGATTGGGAGAGCGTGCGTTTTTGCTCGGACGCCTGTCGCGATGGCAGATATGCGGCGGCCCGGCTTGCTGCCACGGTCAAGCGCCGCTAATAGTTTCCTTTGTGCCAAGTCCCTTTCGTCTAGAGGCCTAGGACACCGCCCTCTCACGGCGGCAACACGGGTTCGAATCCCGTAAGGGACGCCACGACCTGAGGTTATCTGCGGGTTTGGCGGCGGTTTAGGGTTTCACCCCCACATCCACCCCCATACTCTGGACCCGCTTGCCATGGATGGGCACGCTTCACCCGAACGATAACGATAAGGGGGTCGGCCAAACCGAAAGCCTCGGCGACCTCCAGGGTGCCTGCTACGCGCTCGCCATCGGCAGCCCCTCGGATGCAGTCTGGCTTCATGATGATAGCGGAACAGCCCCAATACTAATGAGGGAGTCGGGATGCTCGCGTGCCAGTACGGTTGCTGCCGTCCTGCCGTGATGCGCAATTGCCATGGTGCGCAGAGATTGTACCCCGTGCACACCTCTCCATCGGTTGCAACGCCGCCGCTTTCGCGGATGGCTTGCGCGCCTGCATGGAGGACCTCTGACGTGGCCGACATTATCCCGTTTGATTTCGAGGGTCAGGCCGTCAGGGCCATGGAGATTGAAGGCCAGCCCTGGTTCGTCGGCAAGGACGTGGCCGACCGCCTCGGCTACACGAACCCGAGCAAGGCAATGAGCGACCACTGTAAGGGGGTAACGAAACGGCACCCCCTTCAAACGGGTGGCGGGACGCAGCAAGTCCGCCTTCTGTCTGAGCCTGACGTGCTGCGCCTGATCCTGAGCAGCAAGCTTCCCTCGGTTATGCAATTTGAGCGGTGGGTGTTCGAGGGGGTTCTCCCCGCCATCCGCAAGTCGGGCGGCTACATGGTGGCTTTGCCGACCGAGACGCACGCGGAATTGGCGGTGCGGGCGCTGCTGGTGCTGCAAACGACCGTCGAGCGGCAGAAGGCACAGCTTGCCGCGGTGTTGCCTAAGGCGGAGGCGCTGGACCGGATTGCCACGGATGGCAGTTTTTCGATCACGGCAGCCGCCAAGGCGCTTCAGGTCCGTCCCAAAGACCTGTTCAGCTACCTCCCGCAGCACGGCTTAATCTACAAACGTGCAGGCAACGCCATTCGACGCCCGCCGCTGGAACTGCGCCCGGTTCGCACTTGCTGCGGTCGAGGCGGTGACCGGCACGCGGCCCGTCGTGCGGGTGCTGCCCTCGCTGGAAGCCTCGGCCGACAGCGCCGGCTTTCCGCGCATCCCGCCCCCCTTCGCGCGGCCTGGCGACACCGTACTGGCCCGCGATCCGCGGCGCCTGGGCGTCGTCGCGAATGGCGGTCGCGCCGCCTTCGTCGGACCACGCGGCCTGCTCCGCCAGCCGATCACCGCCCGCACCACCGCCTGGAGGATGGGCTGACATGCCCGCTGCCATCCCCCTTGTCGCGGTCCTGGCCGGCGGTTTCGCCTCGACCGCAGTCGGTGGCGGCATCATCGGCGCTGTGGTGTCCGCCGGCGTGGCGGCAGGCCAGGCCATGATGATTGGCGACCACCAGAACAACCTGCGCGCCGCCAAGGGCGCCGGCGTGCCCAGCATCTTCGCCGTCTGGGGCTATGGCACCAGCGAGGGCACGGATGCGCGGGCCTCAGGCCCGGGCGATCTGCCGGCTCCGCTGGTCTGACCCCAACCCATGGCGGCCCCAGCCGAGGCGCCATGGGTTTGCCATGCCAGTGCCCCCCATCGGCTGCAGCCGGGCGGCAGCAGGCTCAGCGGCTTGGCTTCAGCACAGCTGGTTGCGGATGCGGTTTCGGTGTCATCAACGCACGCAGCAGCATCAGAACATAGATACTGAAGCCTACCTTCGAAGCGATCGGCAGCAACACGAACCACCATGTCTCCGCAGCACTTCCGATGACGCCGATACCCGATGGCCCCAGGACCCACCCCAGCGGATAACCGACCCAGAGCACCGTCAGCAGCCCCGCAACCTTGATGTAGACAGCCTCGAGATCGGTGCCGCCCTTTTGCGCGATCTGGCGCAGTGGCCCCCAGACGAGGAAGAAGATGACCAGCAGGGCCACGCAGCCGATGGCGTACCAGAGCCATTGGACAGCCTCGCGCTCGGTCACGTCGGCGATGAGGCCGGAAAGGACCATCACCACATCCGCGCCGATGAGCGCGGCAATGACGCTCATGTCCCTCTTTTCCTCCCGAAGCATCGCGGTGAGGGCGACGGCCAGAAGAAGGAGGGGAGTGGTGACCAGCCAGTCCAGGTAGCGGGCGACGTGCACGGTCTCCCCGCCAATTACGACAGATCCCTGCCCGAGGACGATGGCAAGATAGGCGAGGCCCGACCAGATCGGAATGAAGATGGCGATCACGTATTCATATTGCGGAACGCCGCGCGGGTTACGGCTCCAGGCCATAAAGAGCAGCGCGCCCGCAGCCATGCAGGCAACATAAAGCCACAGGGCGGTTTCATGCGCCCCGGTGGGGGACCATCGTTCCATCAGTAGGCCTCCTTCTCCCGGCCCGCTGCGGGGTGGGTATTGGCTCGGTTTTTCGAGACGTGAGGCCTCCTGCGCAGTGCCCAGGCGGCCATCGGTTTCTAAACTCTTCGTCACGCGCAAAGTTGCTTTTGCGGGTGGTGTTCGAACCTCGGTTCTGGCGGAAGCGTCCCCGTGTGGGATTTCCAGGGACGCCGGGTGTCCTCTGATACCAAAACCCAAAGAGCGCGACTCACGTCTTGCGGCCGAGAGGGCGCCGCGGCCTTTGCCGCGAGCCAGGGAAAACACAGCTTTCCGCCCGGCGTGAGGGCGCAGAAACTCATACCAAGGGTCGTTCTTCGCGAGCCTTCGTATGATTCAGCGGGAATCGGGCATGCGTTGGATCATGAGGTAGTTGGCCCGCACCTCCTCGGCCACCATCAGGGCCGCCATGCTGCCCTTCCAGCGGATTGCGCCCTTTTCCAGCACGCAGGCGCGGTCGCTGACCAGGCGGGCGAAGTGCAGGTTCTGCTCGCTGAGCAGCACGGTCATGCCATCACGTTTCAGGGCCAGAATGGCGTCGGCCATGGGCTCGATGATGACGAGCGCCAAGTCCTCGCTGGCATTGTCCAGCAGGATCAGGCGCGGGTTGCCCATCAGGCTGCGCCAGATGGTGAGCATCTGCGAGGCCCATGATGGCCTTCTTGGTGGTGGACTTGCCGGCGCCGTTGCGGCCCAGCAGCGCCAGCACCTCGCCCTTCGCGGCGGATACGCGCAGGTGCAAATCACGAACTTCCATGCCAGGGTGAGGACGACGCGCTGCGGCTGTTTGGGTTACCCAATCGTTGCAGGCAAGACAGACCAGAGATAGGCCACGTAGAGGCTGACCAGGATAAGGCCCTCGCGCCGCCCGATCTGCCAGCCGCTGCGCCCGAACACGAGAATCAAAGCCGAGACACACACCATGATCCATAAGTCGTAGCCGACAATTTCGGCTGGAATGGCGGTTGGAGCCAGCAAAGCGGTGGCGCCACCGATGCCCAACACGTTGTAGATATTTGAGCCCAATACATTGCCGAGCGCCACATCTGCCTGACGCCGCAGCGCCGCGATCACCGAAATCACGAGCTCGGGCAGCGAGGTTCCGACGGCCACGATGGTCAGCCCGATCACCGTCTCCGGCACTGCCAGCGCCTCGGCCAGCGCAACCGCGCCCCGCACGAACAACGATCCGCCGAGTATTACCAGCGCCAACCCGCCGATGGCGAAGCCCACTGACCAAGCAAGTTTTGTGGCGCTCGCGCCCCGCACGCCATGCGCACGCGCATCCTCGAACGCCTGCGCCTTGCCGTAGGCTGCCGTATGGTCGGGTTCGACACTGCGCTCCTGCCACCATGCATAGACGATGTAGGTGACCAGCCCGAGCAGAAACACGCTGCCCACCACGCGATCCAGCGTGCCGAAGACGCCCACCGCCGCCAACGTCAGCGCCGTCCCCAGCACGACTGCGCCATCGCGATAGAGGGCGCCGCGCCCTACCGCGATCGGTACGATCAAGGCCGAGACACCCAGGATCAGCAAAATGTTGGCAATGTTCGAACCAACGATGTTCCCGACAGCGATACCGGGCGCGTTTGCAAGCGACGCCTGTACGCTGGTGACAAGCTCGGGCATTGAGGTGCCGAAGCCGACCAGCGTCAGCCCGATCAGCAGCGGCGAAAGGCCGAGCCGCTCGGCGATCTGAACGGCGCCGCGCACGAAGAATTCACCACCCAGCACCAGCAGCACCAGCCCGCCCAGCATCAGTAACGCGATCTCCATCATACCTCCTCCATGCTCGTCAGACCGAGCCGACGCTTGCGTTGCCCAAGCGTGGCGCGCGAGATGGCAAGCATCCGCGCGCCCCCTCCGATACGGCCACCACCTTGAAGCACGACGCGGCGGACATGCATCCGTTCCGCCGCGTGACACTGTGCCGACAAAGCAATCGGGGCCGGTGCCTGCACGGCACTTGTCTGGTTGCGAAGCATATCTTCGCGGGTAATGGGCGGCCTGGTCGCCAGAAGTTCGCCGCGCGATACGCGATGGCGTAGCTCCCGCATATTGCCTGGCCAGACATGCGCGAGCAGTGCGGCATCTGTTTCCAGCGCAAAGGACAAGCCGCCGCTCCCGGCCGGCGCCGCGGCCTCCTGCCGCCAGGCAGAGGCGAGGGCCGACAACTCCTTGACGTGCCCGCCTAGCCCTGTGGGAACGCACGCAGCGCCCTCGCCGAAACCTCCGGTCCCTCCTTCATCGGCGTGTGGCCTATCCTGGGCAGGGTCACCATGCGCATGTTTGCCAACGCGCGCTCCTGGTCGGCGGCGGGAGAGGCAGGCACCGCCCCGTCTCGCTCGCCCCACAGCAGCAGCACCGGCGCGTCCATCGTCAGCAGGATCGGCCCGGGCGGTACAAGGCCTGTCAACACCACGCGGTCGAGGATGGCATGCCGCATCCCGGGGGCATGCAGCATGGTTGAGTATCGGTCCACCACCGCATCTGTCAGCACGCCGGGCACCGCGTGGGCATTGCACATCGTTCTGCCCAGAACCGGCTTCAGTGCGGTGTCGGGTAATGGCCACATCAGCCAAGGCAGGCGCTCCAGCCTGGCGCGGCGCAGATCGGGGGTTGTAGAGCCCAACTTCGCCGACCAGCGGCAAGACATCCAACTTCACAGCGGTAATGGTCATTACACGTCTCATTCAAATCCTCTCCGCAGCCAAGTATCCCGATTTTGCCAGC
>JBBRVI010000093.1:0-12216 GCA_038247025.1 Acetobacterales bacterium | reverse complement strand
GCACGCGAAGTTCAAGGCTGAGGCGTATATCCTCACGAAGGAAGAGGGCGGCCGTCACACGCCTTTCTTCACGAATTACCGTCCGCAATTCTACTTCCGCACGACGGATGTTACGGGGATTGTGCAGCTTCCCGAAGGCGTGGAGATGGTGATGCCTGGTGACAACGTGTCCATGGATGTTGAGCTGATCGCGCCTATTGCGATGGATGAGGGGCTACGCTTCGCCATTCGCGAGGGTGGCCGCACCGTGGGTGCGGGCGTTGTTGCCAGCATCGCCAAGTAAGCGGACGCGATCCACCATGGACAGCCAAAATATCCGCATTCGCCTCAAGGCGTTCGATCACCGCGTGCTCGATGGCAGCACACGCGAGATCGTGCAGACCGCGAAGCGGACCGGGGCGCGCGTTCGGGGGCCGATCCCGTTGCCGACCCAAATCGAACGGTTCACGGTGAACCGTTCGCCCCACGTGGACAAGAAGAGCCGCGAGCAGTTCGAAATCCGTACCCATCGCCGACTTCTCGACATCGTCGACCCCACTCCGCAGACCGTGGACGCGCTCATGAAGCTCGACCTGGCCTCTGGCGTGGACGTCGAAATCAAGATCTGAGGACGGAACCATGGCCACCCAGGTCCGCACCCCCCCACTTAGAACTGGGCTGATCGCGCGAAAGCTCGGCATGACCCGCCTTTTCAATGACGATGGCTCGACCACGCCAGTGACAGTTCTGCATCTTGACGCAGTTCGGGTCATTGCGCAGCGCACGACCGAGACGGATGGCTATACTGCGCTCCAGCTTGGTATCGGCAAGGCAAAGCCGAAGAATGTCTCCAAGGCGAATCGCGGCCACTTTGCGAAGGCGGGCGTCGAAGCTCCGCTGAAGCTTATGGAGTTCCGCGTGGATACTGAGGCGCTGATCGCTCCGGGAACTGTACTGTCGGGTGCGCATTTTGTGACCGGCCAGAAGGTTGATGTGACGGGTACGTCGAAGGGCAAGGGTTTTGCCGGCGCGATGAAGCGTTGGAACTTTGCGGGCCTCGAAGCGTCGCACGGCGTGTCAATCAGCCACCGTTCGCATGGTTCGACGGGCAACCGCCAGGATCCCGGCAAGACCTTTAAGAATAAGAAGATGGCTGGCCATCTCGGTGTTGAGCGTATCACGACTCAGAACCTCGTGATTGCCGGTCATGACGCGGAGCGTGGGCTTTTGCTTATCAAGGGCGCCATTCCGGGTTCTGCTGGTGGCTATGTGTTGGTGCGTGACGCGGTGAAGCGTGCGCGTCCTGCCGATGCGCCCTTCCCCACGGCGTCGGTCTGAGGATCGTATTATGCAAGTAACGGTTATCACTCTGGACAACGCGCCGGCCGGCGAAGCTGAACTGCCAGACGAGCTGTTCGGCACCGCGCCCCGTGCCGACATCATGGCCCGCGTGGTTCACTGGCAGTTGGCCAAGCGCCGCGCCGGGACCCACAAGGTCAAGGGCATGGGAGAGGTTTCGGGCACCACCCGCAAGCCTTACCGCCAGAAGGGCACGGGTTCGGCCCGCCAGGGCTCTCTGCGCGCGCCGCAATTCCGCAAGGGTGGCGTCGTGCATGGTCCTGTGGTGCGCGACCATGGTTATTCTCTCAACAAGAAGGTGCGTCGCCTGGGCCTCATCTCGGCGCTCAGCCAGAAGGCCAAGGACGGAAAGCTGGTCGTGCTTGATGCGGCCACCGCCGATGAGGGTGCGAAGACGAGCTTGATGGCCAAGCGCGTGAAGGCCCTGGGTTGGAAAAAGGCGCTGGTGATTGACGCGGAGGTGAATGACCACTTTCTGCGCGTGCTGCGCAACATCCCCGGCATGGACGCCCTGCCGACGGCAGGTGCGAATGTTTATGACATCCTGAACCACGACGTCCTGGTGCTGACTCGCGCCGGAGTTGAAGCCTTGAAGGAGCGCCTGGCGTGAGCGCGACCATCAGCAAGCCGAAGGCGGCAGCGACGATCACCAAGGAGCGGATGTATCAGTGCATTCTCTCGCCACTGGTGACCGAGAAGGCGACGGCGATGAGCGAGAACGGCCAGTACGCATTCCGAGTTACGTTGGATGCGACGAAGCCGGAGATCAAGCAGGCCGTTGAAGGCCTGTTTGGCGTCAGTGTCATGGCGGTGAACACGCTCGTGATGAAGGGCAAGGCCAAGCGCTTCAAGGGGCGTCCTGGCCAGCGCTCGGATTGGAAAAAGGCGATGGTGCGCCTGGCTGATGGCCAGAGCATTGATTTGACCACGGGGCTCAGCTAAGTCATGTCGCTCAAGAGTTTCAACCCGACCACACCCAGCCTTCGCGGAACGGTCCTGATTGACCGTAGCGGTCTTTGGAAGGGCAAGCCCGTGAAGGGGCTGACGGAGGGCAAGAGCCACTCCGGCGGTCGCAACAATCATGGTCGCATCACCGTGCGGTTCCGTGGGGGCGGTCACAAGCAGTCCTACCGTATGGTGGACTTCAAGCGGCGCACCAATTGGAACATGCCGGCGACGGTCGAGCGGATCGAGTATGATCCCAACAGGACGGCCTTTATTGCGCTCGTGAAGTACACCAACAACGAAATTGCCTACATCATCGCGCCGCAGCGCATGAAGGTGGGCGACGTTGTGGTGGCCGGCGACAAGGCAGACATCAAGCCGGGCAATGCCATGCCGCTGGGGGCAATCCCGGTCGGTACTGTGATCCACAACATCGAGCTGAAGCCAGGTGCCGGGGCCAAGGTCGCGCGTTCGGCAGGCACGTTTGCGCAGCTGGTCGGCAAGGATGCCGGCCTCGCGCAGGTGAAGCTGATGTCGGGCGAGGTGCGCACGGTGCGCAGCGAGTGTCTGGCCAGCATCGGCGCTGTTTCCAATGCGGATAACAGCAACCAGGATCTGGGCAAGGCCGGCCGCAGTCGCTGGATGGGGCGCAAGCCGCATAATCGCGGTGTGACTATGAACCCCGTCGATCACCCGCATGGTGGTGGTGAAGGCCGGACTTCCGGCGGTCGCCATCCGGTGACGCCGTGGGGCAAGCCGACCAAGGGTGCGAAGACGCGCAACAACAAGCGGACGGATCGCGATATCGTGCGCCGCCGTAACGCGACAAAGGGCTAATTGCGATGCCGCGCAGTGTATGGAAAGGTCCGTTTGTGGACGGATACCTCCTCGCCAAGGCGGAGACCGCACGGTCCTCCACCCGCAACGAGTTGATCAAGACCTGGTCGCGCCGGAGCACGATCCTGCCGCAGTTCGTGGGCCTGACTTTTGGAGTCTATAACGGCAGGAAGTTCCTGCCCGTCCAGGTTTCGGAAAACATGGTTGGTCACAAGCTTGGTGAGTTCTCGCCGACACGGACCTTTGGTGGTCACTCGGCTGACAAGAAGGCGAAGCGGGGCTAACCCATGAGCAAGCCAAAGCACGCCCGCGGTCTCGCGGACACTGAAGCGCAGGCCATCACGCACAATATTCGTGTGAGCCCGATGAAGTTGAACCTGGTCGCCGCAATGATCCGCGGCTCCAAGGCGCAGGACGCTGTTGCTACGTTGACTTTCAGCAAGCGCCGCATCGCCCAGACCGTCAAAAAGACGCTGGAAAGCGCGATCGCCAATGCGGAGAACAACCATCAATTGGACGTTGACCGTCTGGTGGTGGCCAAGGCCGAGGTGGGCCGTTCCATCGTGATGAAGCGCTTTGCCGCGCGTGGCCGGGGCAAATCCTCGCGCATCGAGAAGTGGTTCAGCCACCTCAAGATTGTTGTTGCGGAACAGCAGGCGCCGGTTGCGTCAAGCGAAGCGAAGGCAGCGTAATATGGGTCACAAAGTCAATCCAATTGGTCTTCGCCTCGGTATCAACCGTACCTGGGATAGCCGCTGGTATGCCGGCCGAGATTATGCGCGCCTGCTGCATGACGACCTGAAGCTGCGCGACACGTTGAAGGAGAAGCTAAAGTCGGCTGGCGTCTCCAAGGTGGTGATCGAGCGTCCGGCGAAGAAGCCACGCGTGACGATCCATGCTGCACGACCTGGCGTCGTGATCGGCAAGAAGGGCGCGGATATTGATACGCTGCGCAAGGATCTCTCGGTCAAGGCTGGCGCCGAAGTCTCGCTGAACATTCTCGAAATTCGCAAGCCGGAACTGGACAGCGTTCTCGTCGCCGAAAGCATCGCCCAGCAACTGGAGCGCCGCGTGGCCTTCCGCCGCGCTATGAAGCGCGCCGTCCAGTCCGCCATGCGCCTGGGTGCGTTGGGAATTCGTATCAATTGCTCCGGTCGCCTGGGCGGGGCTGAGATCGCGCGTATGGAGTGGTATCGCGAGGGGCGTGTGCCCTTGCATACGCTGCGCGCCGATATTGATTACGGCGTGGCGACGGCCAAAACCACTTATGGCACCTGTGGCGTAAAGGTGTGGATCTTCAAGGGCGAGATCATGGCCCATGATCCCAGCGCGCAGGATAAGCGCGCCCACGAACAAGCGCCCCAGCGGTAACAGGTGAACTGAAATGTTGCAGCCTAAGCGAACAAAGTATCGGAAGGCCCATAAGGGCCGCATCAAGGGTGTGGCCAAGGGCGGCTTCACGCTGTCCTTTGGCGGCTATGGCCTGAAGGCACTTGAGCCTGAGCGCGTGACTGCGCGCCAGATCGAGGCGGCTCGCCGTGCGATCACGCGCGCCATGAAGCGCCAGGGCCGTGTGTGGATTCGGATTTTTCCGGACGTGCCCGTCTCGACCAAACCCGCCGAAGTCCGCATGGGCTCTGGCAAGGGCGCGCCTGAATTCTGGGTGTGCCGCGTGAAACCGGGGCGCGTCATGTTCGAGATTGACGGCGTGTCGCTCGACACGGCCAAGGAGGCTTTGTCTCTCGGCGCTGCCAAATTACCGATCCGCACGAAGATTGTGGCGCGCCTCGGCGCGACGGAGGCCTGAGGTCATGACCAAGATCGTGGACGTCCGCACCAAGACTGCCGATGAGCTGGGCGGCCTGCTGCTCGACCTTCGGAAGGAGCAGTTCAATCTGCGTTTTCAGCGTGCCACCGGGCAGCTGGAGGCGACGGGTCGCATCAAGGCGGTTCGTCGTGATATCGCCCGTGTGAAAACCGTCCTGGTCGAGCGCACGCGTTCGACCGCCAAGGCATAGAGGAGACCACGGCCATGCCGAAGCGAGTCCTCACCGGGCGGGTTGTCAGCGACAAGATGGACAAGACGATCACCGTCTTGATCGAACGTCGCGTGATGCATCCGCTCTATAAGAAGTTCATCCGTCGCTCGAAGAAGTACGCGGCGCATGATGAACTCAACACCTGCAAGGAAGGCGACCTCGTTTCCATCGAGGAATGCCCGCCGATCAGCAAGCGCAAGGCCTGGACCGTTGTTGTACGCAACGGTGAAGCCCTGGCAGCGGGAGAAGCGGCATGATTTCCGTTGAATCAAATCTGGATGTGGCCGACAATTCCGGTGCTCGTCGGGTTCAGTGCATTAAGGTCCTTGGCGGCACGCGTCGCAAGACGGCGTCGGTGGGTGATATCATCGTGGTCGCCGTGCAGGAGGCGATTCCCCGCGGAAAGGTGAAGAAGGGTTCGGTTGAGCGCGCTGTCATCGTGCGTACTTCCTATCCTGTGCGCCGCGCCGATGGTTCCGCCATCCGCTTTGACCGCAACGCCGCGGTGCTGATTAACAAAGCCGGTGAGCCTATCGGCACGCGGATTTTTGGTCCGGTGGTTCGTGAACTGCGTGCGCGCAAGTTCATGAAGATCATCTCGCTGGCGCCGGAGGTCCTGTAACCATGGCTGCCAAGATCAAGAAGGGCGACCGGGTGCATGTGCTCGCCGGTCGTGACAAGGGCAAGCGTGGCGAAGTTCTCCGCGTGATGCCGACTGAGAACCGCGCTGTCGTTCAGGGTGTGAACCTTGTCAAGAAGCACACAAAGCAGACTCGCGTGGGTGAGGCCGGGGGCATCGTCTCTAAGGAGGCTACGATTGACCTCTCGAACCTGGCGTTGATTGACCCCAAGACGGACAAGCCGGCCCGGGTGGGCTTTCGCGTCCTTGAGGACGGTAAGAAGGTTCGCGTGGCCAAGGGATCAGGTGAGGTGCTCGACGCATGAGCGGGACAAAGAAGGGCAACGCGCCCGGCAACAAGAACAAGCCGGCTGGCAATAAACCGGCCGCGAAGAAGGCTGACGCCCCTGAGGGCAGCAGCCGTCGCGCGGAGACCGTTCCGGCCGCAGCTGGTCCGGCTGCGGCCTCATGGTCAGAGCCGACGCGGCTTCAGATTGCTTATGCTGAGGTGATCCGGGCGAAGCTTCAGGAGGAATTCGGCTATACGAATCCGATGGAAGTACCCAAGCTTGATAAGATTGTGATCAATATGGGAGTTGGTGAGGCCGCCGGCGACCAGAAGAAGCTTGATGCAGCCGTTGCCGACCTCACGCTGATCGCTGGCCAGAAGCCAGTGCGCACGCGGGCCAAAAAAGCAATCGCGGGTTTCAAGATCCGAGAAGGCCAGGCGATCGGCTGCAAAGTGACCCTTCGCAAGGCACGCATGTTCGAGTTCCTGGATCGCCTGGTGACGATCGCGCTCCCGCGCGTACGTGACTTCCGCGGGATTCCTGGCAATCGCGGCTTCGACGGGCGGGGCAACTTCGCGCTCGGCCTCAAGGAGCAAATCGTTTTCCCGGAGATCAATTATGACAAGGTTGATCAGGTGCGCGGCATGGACATCGTGTTCGTCACGACAGCGAAGACGGACAAGGAAGCCAAGGCTCTGCTCAAGGCGTTCGATCTCCCCTTCGTCAATTGAATCATTGGAAAACCGCCCGCGATTGCTGGCAGGTTCCGGAGGACCACAGACCAAATGGCTAAGACCTCTTCCATTCAGAAGAACAAGCATCGCGAGAAGCTTTCAGCCCAGTATGCGAAGCAGCGTGCGAAGTTGAAGTCCGTGGTCATGGATCGCGAGACGCCGATTGAGGACCGCTTTGAGGCGAGCATCAAGCTTGCCGAATTGCCGCGTAACGGTGCGAAGGTCCGTGTGCGCCTTCGTTGCGAGTTGACCGGGCGCCCACGCGGAAATTACCGGAAGTTCAAGCTTTGCCGCAACCAACTGCGGGATTTGGCCAACAAGGGCCAACTCCCCGGTGTGGTCAAGGCAAGCTGGTAAGGAGCCCGGCAAATGTCCATGTCCGACCCATTGGGTGACCTGCTCACCCGCATTCGCAACGCTCACGGCGCCCGCCAGACGCGCTGCATTGCCCCGAACAGCCGTCTGAAGACGGATGTGCTCGAAGTGCTAAAGCGCGAAGGCTATATTCGTGCCTGGAGTGTGGCTGAGCTGCGCGCCGGAATCAGCCAGATCGAGATTGAACTGAAGTATTCCGAAGGCGAGCCTGCCATCAAGGAGATTAAGCGCGTTTCCAAGCCTGGCCGGCGCGTCTACTCGAAGATCAAGGAGCTGCCCAAGGTCTATAGCGGGCTTGGTATCTCGATTCTGTCCACGCCGCGCGGCGTGTTGAGCGATGCGGAGGCTCGCGCTGCCAATGTTGGCGGCGAAGTCCTTTGCCGCGTATTCTGATAAGGGGCCGACATGTCTCGCGTTGGTAAGTATCCGGTCCCCGTTCCTGCAGGTGTTCAGCTCACGCTGGCCGGCAGGACGCTGGTGGCCAAGGGCAAGCTCGGTGAGCTTAAGCTTGAATTGACGGACGCGGTGGATTTAGAGATCCGCGACAATGAGGTTGCGGTTTCGCCTCGCGGCAAGGGCACACGTGAGCGCACCCTGTGGGGGACGACTCGGAGCCTGGTCCAGGGGATGGTTCAGGGAGTTTCTGTCGGTTTCACGAAATCCATGGAAATCACCGGCACCGGCTACAAGGCGGCCGTCGTTGGAAGTGACCTGGTTCTGAACCTGGGCTACAGCCATGAAATTCGTTATCCGGTTCCTCCCGGCATCAAGATCATCTGCGAGAAGCCCACCGCGATCAAGGTCGAGGGCACGGATAAGCAGAAGGTTGGTCAAGTCGCTGCGGAGATCCGTGGTTATCGCGGTCCTGAGCCTTACAAAGGCAAGGGCATCAAGTACGACAACGAAGTCATCCTCCGGAAGGAGGGGAAGAAGAAGTAATGGCTGGAAAGATCGCATTGCGGGATCGCCGTCGGGCGCGCCTGCGTTACCAGATCAAGGTGAAGGGCGCTGGCCGCCCGAGACTCTCGGTCTTTCGTTCGGGGCGCCATATCTATGCCCAGGTCATTGATGACGTTGCTGGCCGCACAGTGGCCGCTGCGTCTTCGGTTGAGAAAGACATGCGCGGCAGCTTGAAGACGGGCGCCGACAAGGACGCCGCGGTTTCGGTTGGCAAACTGGTGGCCGAGCGCGCGATCGCTGCCGGGGTGACTGCGGTCGTGTTCGACCGGGGACCTTTTCTGTATCATGGCCGCGTCAAGGCGCTGGCGGAGGCTGCCCGCGAGGGCGGCCTGTCCTTCTGAGCCGCGGGGAGATAAATTATGGCACGTGAAGCGCGAAGCGGCGGCGAAGGCGAAAACAGGGGCCGTGGCCGTGGCCGTGACCGCGACCAGAACCGCAACCAGCCCGACCGCGACCAGGGCGACGAACTGAAGGACAAGCTTGTCACGATCAACCGTGTCGCCAAGGTGGTGAAGGGTGGGCGTCGTTTCAGCTTTGCGGCACTCGTTGTCGTGGGCGACCAGAAGGGGCGTGTGGGTTGGGGTTCGGGCAAGGCGCGTGAAGTGCCGGAAGCCATCCGCAAGGCCACGGAGCGCGCCAAGAAGGGCATGATCCGGGTACCAATGCGTGAAAGCCGTACATTGCACCACGACGTGGTCGGGGAATTTGGCGCAGGGAAAGTTATCCTGCGTTCGGCTCCGGCCGGCACGGGCATTATTGCAGGTGGCCCGATGCGCGCGGTCTTCGAGACGCTGGGTATGGGTGACGTGGTGGCAAAGTGCACCGGTTCAACCAATCCTCATAACATGGTCAAGGCGACATTTGCCGCACTGTCGTTGGCGACCAGCCCGCGCAGCGTGGCGAATCGTCGTGGCAAGAAGATTGCGGACCTGATGGGCCCGCGTAAGGATGGCACGGCTGAGCCGGCGCCGGAGGTTGCGGCCAATGTCTGAAACCAAGAAGATGGTCCGGGTGACTCAGGTCTCTTCGGGGAATGGGAAGAAGCCCGGCCAGCAGGGCACGCTGATCGGTCTCGGGCTCAATAAGATCAACCGCACGCGTGAGCTGGAGGATACCCCCGCCGTTCGCGGGATGATCCGCAAAGTTGCGCATCTTATCAAGGTAGAGGATTGATCGCGGTCACGCGGTCGGTTCTTCGAAGGACATGGTCATGAAGCTTAATGAATTGCGTGATAACGACGGCGCGCGGCCGAAGTTCAAGCGCGTTGGCCGCGGCATCGGCTCTGGCAAGGGCAAGACGTCCGGCCGCGGCGTGAAAGGCCAGAAAGCCCGCTCGGGCGTTTCTCTGAATGGGTTTGAGGGTGGTCAGCTGCCGATTTATCGGCGTTTGCCGAAGCGCGGTTTCAAGAATATCTTCCGCATTCAATACACCGCGCTGAACATCGGCACCCTGGATCAGGCGATCCAGGACGGCAAAATCCCGGCCGATGCCGAGATTACGGAATTGGCATTGCGTGAAGCCGGCATCGTGCGGCAGAGCAAGAAGTTCGCCGGCGTGCGTCTTCTCGGTCGCGGTGAGATCAAGCGTGCGGTTAGGATTACTGTTGCCGGCGCGTCAGCCACTGCCATTGCCGCAGTTGAAGCTGCGGGTGGCACCGTGACGGTCACTGCTGGCCCGGCGGAAGCCTTGGCAGAGTGACGGGGCCGGGGGCTTTTTCGCTACCTGTTACTGACTCTCTGCAGGAGGTTTAGCCCATGGCCTCGGCCACAGATCAGCTTGCAAGTAGCCTCAATTTCGGCGTGCTATCCAAAGCGACCGAACTGAAAAAGCGTATTTGGTTCACCCTCGGTGCGCTGATTGTCTATCGAATTGGCACTTACGTGCCAGTACCTGGTGTGGATGCGGCCGTGATGGGTGAAATGCTGCGCCAGCATGGCGGTGGCATTCTGGGTATGTTTGATATGTTCACTGGCGGCGCACTGGGCCGGATGACGGTTTTTGCGCTTAACATCATGCCGTATATCTCGGCCTCAATCATCGTTCAGTTGATGACGGCAGCGATTCCGGCCTGGGAGACGCTGAAAAAAGAGGGAGAGAGTGGGCGCAAGAAACTCAACCAGTATACGCGCTACCTGACGCTGGTAATTGCTATCTTTCAGGCCTACGGCATTGCTGTAGGCCTGGAGGGAATGCGTGGTACTACCGGATCTGCAGTGGCCGATCCAGGAATGTTTTTCCGCATTTCCTGCGTCATTACATTGGTCGGTGGGACCATGTTTCTCATGTGGCTCGGTGAGCAGATCACAGCTCGAGGGGTAGGCAACGGCATATCGCTGATCATCTTTGCTGGCATCGTTGCGAATTTGCCCTCGGCGCTCATTTCCACGCTGGAGTTGGGTCGGACGGGCGCGCTGTCGACATTCTTTATCATGTTCTTCTTGCTTTCGGCGCTTGGCGTCATTGCGCTGGTCGTCTTCGTGGAGCGTGCTCAGCGGCGCATTCCGGTCCAGTACCCTAAGCGCCAGGTAGGGAACCGAATGTTTGGGGGGGAGAATACACACCTTCCTCTTAAACTTAACACAGCAGGCGTCATTCCACCCATCTTCGCATCCTCGCTGCTGTTGCTTCCCGCCACAATCGCGGGCTTCAGTACGGATCGTACGGCGGATACTTGGTTGCAGACCTTCGCCAACCTATTGGCGCATGGGCAACCGCTCTACATGGGGCTCTACATGGGTCTCATCATCTTCTTTGCGTTCTTTTACACTGCTGTCGTATTCAACCCAGTGGAGACCGCAGATAATCTCAAGAAGTATGGTGGCTTTGTCCCGGGAATTCGCCCCGGAACGCACACTTCGGAATATCTTGATCGAGTGCTGACGCGGTTGACGGTTGTGGGTGCAGTGTATCTCTGCATCGTCTGTATTATCCCCGAAATCTTGATCTCCAATTATGGCGTACCCTTCTATTTTGGCGGCACTTCACTCCTGATTATCGTGACGGTAACGATGGATACGGTGGCGCAGGTGCAGTCTCACCTTTTCGCCCATCAGTATGAGGGACTCATCAAGAAGGCGCGCCTTGGTGGTCGTGGCCCCAAACCGAAATGACGGACCTTGGCCAGAGGGCAACCTCGATGAATCTGATTCTTCTCGGCCCTCCTGGCGCTGGGAAGGGAACACAGGCGAAGCTGCTGGAGCGGAAGTTTGGGCTCGTGCAACTCTCCACCGGGGACATGTTGCGCGCAGAGGTCAAATCTGCCTCGGCAATCGGGCTTGAGGCCAAGTCAATCATGGAACGAGGCGATCTCGTGCCTGACTCCATCATGACGGCCATGATCGCGGGGCGTGTCAATCAGCCGGACGCTACGAAGGGCTTTATTCTGGACGGTTTTCCGCGCACTGCCCCCCAGGCTGAAGCATTGGACGTCATGCTTCAAAAGAACGGTACGGTGCTTGACTACGTCATTGAGTTGAAGGTGGACGATCTTGCCCTGGTGGAGCGTATCTCTGGGCGTTATACTTGCTCCCGTTGTGGCGAAGGCTATCACGATCGTTTCAAGCACCCGGAGCTTGCGGGCATCTGTAACGTGTGTGGGGGCGGTGATTTTACCCGCCGTGCCGACGATAAGGCAGAGACGGTGGGCGCGCGTCTCGCCGCTTACCATAGCCAGACGGCGCCGTTGCTTCCGTATTATGCCGCTCAGGGGAAATTGCGCAGCGTGGACGGCATGGCGGAGATGTCGGCTGTTACGGACGAATTACAGAGGATTCTCATTCCGGGTGCTTGACGCGGTGGGGGGTTGGTCGTATCTCCGCGCCTCTCACGGGCGTAGGGTGTCGGTCCCGGCACACTCCGGCCGCACTCAGCTAATTTGAAACAGGCTAATTTGGTCAGTCGTTGCCTTTGTGGGCGGGCTGGTAACCTTAGGATCGGTCCCCAAAGGGGCCACAGGAGTTTAGACGTGGCGCGTATCGCTGGCGTGAATATCCCGACCAATAAGCGCGTGTTGATTTCGCTGCGCTACATTTACGGCATAGGGCCGCAGAATGCGAAGCAGATCTGCGATACGGTCGGG
>JBBRVI010000092.1:0-12248 GCA_038247025.1 Acetobacterales bacterium | reverse complement strand
TAGACATTCTGGTTGAGGAGGGCGTGGGTTTCGATGCTCATCCTGGGCTCCAGCCGTGGCCGTTTTGGCCATGACGGAGAGACTAGATGCTAAAACTTAACAGGCGGTCAACGGCTCAAGCGCCCGGGCGAAGCCCGCCTTCAGGTGCCCGGGCGAAGCCCGCCTTCAGGTGCACTGGCGAAGCCCGCCTTCAGGTGCACGGGCGAAGCTCGCCTCCATGTGCACTAGCGAAGCCTTATATTGGAATTTGCTGATTCACGCGGCACGACAGCGTCTGGCTTCTTCTCTTGGCAGAGCGTAGCTCTCCTGGCAGTGTTGCCGAAGTATCACTGCGGGCCATTGCGTCGCGTGTCGGCCCGTCGCGTTACAGGTGCTCCAATACCAAGAGGGATCAACCGCATGTCACTCCGCATTGGCGATATCGCGCCCGATTTCGAAGCTGAAACCACGCAGGGGCCTATTCGCTTCCATGAGTGGCTCGGCGATTCCTGGGGCGTCCTGTTCTCGCACCCCAAGGATTTCACGCCGGTCTGCACCACTGAACTCGGCACCGTCGCGCGGATGAAGCCGGAATTCGACCGCCGCGACGTCAAGGTCATCGGGCTGAGCGTGGACCCGGTGGACAAGCACTCCCTCTGGGCGAAGGACATCGAGGAGACGCAGGGTTTCGCGCCAAATTTCCCGATGATCGGCGACCCCACCCTGGCCGTCTCGAAGCTCTATGACATGCTTCCCGCCGCCTCGGGTGATAGCTCCGAAGGGCGGACCGCGGCCGACAACCAGACGGTGCGCAACGTCTATGTCATCGGCCCGGACAGGAAGGTGCGCCTGGTACTCGTTTATCCCATGACCACGGGCCGCAACTTCGATGAGATCATCCGCGTGATCGACTCCATGCAGCTCACGGCCAAGCACAAGGTGGCGACCCCGGCTAACTGGGAGCAAGGCGGCGATGTCATCATCACTCCGGCCGTGACCAATGAGGATGCCGAAAGGCTGTTCCCTGGTTTCACCACGCTCAAGCCTTACCTGCGGACCACCAAGCAGCCCGTTTAATGCTCTTTCGCCAGCTCTTTGACAGCGTCTCCAGCACCTACACCTACCTCCTCGCCAGCCGGCGGGGGGGAGAGGCGCTGATCATAGACCCCGTGCTGGAGCGGGTGGACCGCTACCTCAAGCTGATCGAGGAGCTGGACCTCAAGCTGGTCAAGGCGGTGGACACGCATCTGCATGCGGATCACATCACCGGCCTGGGCGCGCTGCGCGACCACACGAAATGCATCACCGTGATGGGCGAGCAGAGCGGCGTGGATGTCGTCTCCATGCGCGTGTCGGATGGGGACCGGTTGGGGATTGAGGGCCTGAGCCTCGGCGTGATCTACACGCCGGGGCACACGGATGATTCCTATTCCTTCACCATGGCCGACCGCGTCTTCACCGGCGACACGCTGCTGATCCGCGGCACAGGCCGCACGGATTTCCAGAATGGCGATGCGCGGCAGCAATATGAAAGCATCTTCAACCGCCTCATGAAGCTGCCCGACGAGACGCTGGTCTTCCCTGCGCATGACTACAAGGGCGACACGGTGAGCACCATCGCCGAGGAGCGCGCGCACAATCCTCGCCTGCGCGTGACGTCGGTCGAGGAATATGTGGCGCTGATGGCGGGGCTGAAGCTGCCAGATCCCAAGATGATGGATGTGGCGGTGCCGGCCAATATGCGCCAGGGGCTGCATCAGGAGGAGGTCGCCAAGCGCGGCTGGGCGCTGAGTGCTGAGGCCGCACGTACCATGCTGGGCCGGCCGGATGTGGCGCTGATTGACCTGCGCGAGACAGCCGAACGCGAGCGCCATGGCTGCATCCCCGGCGCGCTGCACGCGCCCTATCCGGACCTGGCGGAGAACATCGGCCCCGGTGGGGTGCTGCATGAGCTTGCAGTGGCCACGGGCAAGCGGTTGGTGTTCTTCTGCGCCTTTGGCGAACGCTCGGCGATGGCAGTTCAGGCGGCGCAGGATTCCGGCATCACCGGCGCCTGCCATATCGAAGGCGGCATGCGTGACTGGGAATGCGCGTGACGGCTTGAAGCCAACGCCGCTGAGAGCAGGGGCACAATCCAACTGCTCCGGCTTCTTGTTTTGCAGACATCCTGATCCGCTCAAATGCATCCAATTGAGAGGATGATGCTCTTTTCCCACAGGATATTGTCGCGCGATCGCCAGGGCGTTCGTCTCGACGAACTGGGGACTCCCCGGCCCCTGCTTGGTGGCGTGGGGCATGTGCGCCCATGGCGTCGTCAGTATGGTGCGCGTCGTGTCCCAGGGCCACCGCGCGCAACGCAATTCGGTCGGCGGGAGGTTTCGTTTCGCGGGGGCGCAACGCTCTTGGTCATCGCAGCGTTGTTCGTAGGTCGGTGGCACCCGAAGGCCGTCGCGCCAGCCTATGCCAAGACATAACAACGTGCAGTGCCGCAACAAAAATCGAGCGATTGCCTATCCGAGGACAATGCCGCCTTCGGTATCATCAAGTGGAGATCAGCCGTGAACAACATAGTCTACATCGTGGGCGCCGTGGTTATAGTTCTCGCCATTCTGGGCTTTATCGGCTTGCGTTGAGACAGCCCGTGGCGCAACGACGTTGGCGACCAATGGAGCCGTCCATGCGTTGCCTTCCCGCTTATGTCGGTTAGAAACAAAAGCCGTCAGCTATGTCGGCTTGAGCGACAGCAACCCGCGTGAGAGAGACCCCCTAGGCCATTTTTGCTTTACGCCGATACTGGGTCAACAGGAATTCTGTATACCCATTGGCCTGCGCCGCCCCTTCCAGCACCAGCGCGCAGGCTGCCTTGAACGCCACGCCGTCAAAGCCCGGCGCCATGGCGGTATAGGCCGCATCGCCCGCATTCTGCTTGTCCACCACGGCGGCCATGCGCCGCATCGTCTCCACCACCATCGCCTCGCTGACAATGCCGTGGCGCAGCCAGTTCGCCATGTGCTGGGCGGAGATGCGCAACGTCGCGCGGTCTTCCATCAGCCCCACATCATGGACGTCAGGCACCTTGGAGCAGCCCACTCCCTGGTCAATCCAGCGCACCACATAGCCCAGGATGCCCTGGGCGTTGTTGTCCAGCTCGGCCTGAAGGTCCGCCGGCGCCCAGTTGGTATTGCTGGCAACGGGGATGTCCAGCAGGTCAGCCAACTGTCCACGCCGGCCACCCGCAAAAATCTCGGCCTGGCGCGCGGCCACATCCACCTGGTGGTAATGCAGCGCATGAAGCGTGGCGGCGGTGGGTGAAGGCACCCAGGCGGTGTTCGCACCTGCCTTGGGGTGGCCCACCTTCTGCTCCAGCATGGCGGCCATGGCGTCAGGCATGGCCCACATGCCCTTGCCGATTTGGGCCCGGCCGCGCAGCCCGCACAGCAGGCCAGTATCCACGTTCCACTCTTCATAGGCGCGAATCCAGGCCGTGCCGCGCATGTCGTTCTTGCGGATCATGGCACCCGCTTCCATCGAGGTGTGGATCTCGTCGCCCGTGCGATCCAGGAAGCCGGTGTTGATGAAGGCCACGCGGTCGGAAGCGGCCTTGATGCAGGCCTTCAGGTTCACCGTGGTGCGGCGCTCCTCATCCATGATCCCCATCTTGATCGTCGCATGCGGCAGTCCCAGCACTTCCTCGACGCGGCCAAACAATTCAACCGCCCAGGAGATTTCCTCCGGCCCGTGCATCTTCGGCTTCACGATGTAGACGCTGCCCGTGCGGCTATTAAGGGGGCGGCTATTCATCCGCGCGCCGCGCAGATCATGCAGCGCGAGGGCCGAGGTGATGAGCGCATCCAGAATGGTCTCGGGCACTTCGGCGCCGTTCCAGGTGACGGCATCGGTCATCATGTGGTGGCCCACATTGCGCACCAGCATCACGGAGCGGCCGGCCAGGGTCAGCGTGCCGCCCGCGGCCGCGGTATAGCTGCGATCCTCGTTCAAGCGGCGGGTGATGGGCCGCCCACCCTTCTGCAAATCGGCCGAGAGGGTGCCATTCATCAAGCCCAGCCAGTTGCGATAGACCTCCACCTTGTCGGCCGCATCCACGGCAGCGACGCTGTCCTCGCAATCCTGGATCGTGGTGAGTGCGGCTTCCAGCACAAGATCCGCCACACCCGCCGCGTCGTCCTGGCCGATCGGGCTGGCGCGATCAATGCGCAACTCCAGATGCAGGCCGTTATGCACAAACAGCAGCGTGACGGGCGAGGCGGCCTCGCCGGTATAGCCCAGGAATTGCGCGGGGTTCTTGAGGCCGGTGGCGCCGCCGCCTTGCAGCGTGACGGAGAGTGCACCCTCCTTCACCTGATACTTCAGCGCCTCGGCATGGCCCGCACCCAGCAGCGGCACGGCCTGGTCCAGTACCTTGCGCGCGAAGGCCACGACCTTGGCGCCGCGCGTCGGATTGAAGGTGGCGCCGCGCTCCGCGCCATCGGCCTCGGAGATGGCGTCCGTGCCGTAAAGCGCATCGTAAAGGCTGCCCCAGCGGGCATTGGCGGCATTCAGAGCATAGCGGGCATTGTTGACCGGCACGACGAGCTGCGGACCGGCGATGGCACCCAACTCCGGGTCCACATTCGCGGTCGTGACCTGGAAATCATCAGGCTCGGGCAGCAGGTAGCCGATCTCGCGCAGAAAGGCCTCATAGGCCGCACCGTCGATGGGCTTTTGCGGGTTCGCGTGATGCCAGGCGTCAATCCTGGTCTGAAGCTCATCCCGCTTGGCCAGCAGCGCTGCATTGGCGGGGGCGAGATCAGCGAGGATGCCGGTCAGGCCGGCCCAGAAGGCCTCGGGGCTGACGCCGGTGCCGGGCAGGGCCTCAGCCTCGATGAAGGACTTCAACTCGGGCGCGACGTGGAGGCTCATGGACTACTCCGGGATTTTGATTTTCTTCCGGAGCGTTTACGCCATTCTTGCTGCACTGCGAAAGGGGCCGCCCCAACGGACGGCCCCTGGCGGCATCAACGGTCCAGCACGGCCCGGTCGTTCTTCGCCACGAGGCTGCGGAAATAGGGCTCCAGCTCGGCTTCGCTCAGCCCGAAGCCCTGGGCGTATTGCGTGATCAGGGTCTGCTCGGCCTGCTCGGCCTCGCCATCGGACATGGCGCTGTCAATCATGTTGAGCAGGATGCAGAGCTTCTGCGCGGCATTCAGCTTGGGGGCGATCTCGGCCAGGAAGGCCGTGGGCGCCGTGGCACGGGCATACTTCACGCAGCGGTCCAGATTTTCCCGCGTGGCATTGGGGCCGAGCACGGAGAAAAGATGCGCCACCTCCTCGGGGTCCATCTCTCCATCGGCACTCATGCAATGCACGAGCGAGACGACCAGCGCGTTGCGGGGGGTCAGGTCAAGGGTGGACTGGCTTTTGAACAGGCCGAACATGATGGAGCTTCCTTACGGGATTGGGCCGGACGGCTCATACGGCAGATGACAATTTCTCCATAGAGGGTCAGCAGCGATTTCACGCGAGTGTCTTGCGGCCCGGCCCTTCACGTTCAACCATGATCCCGCACCTGCCTTTGGAAACGCTCTCATGAACCTCCCTCCGCACGTCTCCCAGCATTGGATCATCCGCAAGCCCGCCGCGCGTGGCGAGGGCGGCATGGTCGCCAGCCAGTCGCGCGATGCGGCCGAGGCGGGGGCGGAGATCCTTCGCGCCGGCGGCACGGCGGCGGATGCAGCGGTGGGGGCGGCGTTCGCACTCGCCACGGTGGAGCCCTGGAATAGCGGCCTGGGCGGCATCGGCTTCACCCAGGTGATGAAGCCCGGTGGCCAAGCCGAGACCTTCGATTTCGGCCCCGTCGCCCCGCGCGGGCTGGACCCTTCGGCCTATCCGCTCACCGGGGGGATGAAGAACGACCTCTTCGCCTGGCCCGAGGTGGTGGGGGATGTGAACATCCATGGCCCGAAATCGGCGCTGATCCCCTCGGCGGTGGCCGGCTATGCCGAGTTGCACCGACGCCATGGCCGCATGCCGATCAAGGATGTGCTGGCACCCGCCGTGGCGTTGGCCAAGCGCGGCCTGCCGCAGGATTGGTTCACCACGCTCAAGGTGGCCAACAGCGCATCCGTGCTGCGACTTTACGAGGAATCGGCCGGCATCTACCTGCCCAACGGCCTGCCCCCCGTGCCGCCCTATCAGGGCACACCCGGCTTCTTCCAGCAGGGCCGCCTGCCCGACACGTTGGAGCGCCTGCAACATGCCGGACTCGCGGATTTCTACACCGGCGATGTGGCGGCCTCGATTACGGCCGATATGAAGGCGCTGGGCGGCTTCGTCACCGCCGAGGATATGGCAGCATGCGCAGCCGTGGTGCGCCCCGCCATGGAGGTGAAGTTCCGCGGCCGAAGCTGGATGCTCGCCAGTGGCCTGACCGCTGCCCCCACGCTGCGACGCCTGATGGAGCTGATGCAAACCGGCCCCTATGCCGCCATCCCCGATGCGGCCTGGTATGCGCATCTCGCCCGCTCGCTGCGCGCGGCCTATACCGAGCGTCTGGCGGGCCTCGGCGATGCGGAACCTGCCGGTGCCGATAGCTGCACGACGCATCTGACCGTCGCCGACCGCGACGGCATGATGGTGGCGATGACCACCACGCTGCTCTCCTCCATGGGCTCGCGCATGGTGCTGCCCGGCTCGGGCATCCTCATGAATAATGGCGTGATGTGGTTCGACCCAACCCCGGGCAGCGCGAACGCCATGGCGCCCGGCAAGCGGCCGCTGTGCAACATGTGCCCTGTCATCGTGCTCGATGCGAAGGGCATGCCGGAGTTTGCCGGCGGCGCCTCGGGCGGGCGACGCATCATGGCAGCGGTGTTCCAGATGTTCTCCTATGTCACCGATTTCGCCATGGAGGCCGAAGCCGCCTCGCACCACCCGCGCCTCGATGTCAGCGGGCCGGAAGGGGTCACCGCTGATCGCCGCCTGGGTGCCGCGGCGATCGCCGCACTCGCCGCGGATGCGCCGGTCGAAGTGGTGGAGCATGCCGTGATGCCGGTGAACTTCGCCTGCCCAAATCTCATCCAGCAAAAGGCGGGCATGCGGGTGGGGGTGACGGATACCATGTCGCCCTGGTCAGGGGCCGTTGCGGAGTAAGCTGCGCTTACTTCGCTGTCTTGCGAAACCGCTCCAGGATCGCCTCCTTGCCGCCCCCCACCATCTCGGCCGCCAGCGAGCCGGGAATGGCCACACGCCGCTCGGCCGAGGTGAAAGCCCGCGCGATGGCGGTGCAGATCACGTAATAGATCACACCGACAAGGCTGTAGATCAGCAGCACGCGGAAGGTGGCGCTGGCCAGCAATTCGCCGGTCCGCATCAGCTCCAGCACGCTGATGGTGGCAACCAGCGAGGTTTCCTTCACCAGCACCGTCGCGTAATTGCCGAGCGCGGGCAGGATGGTGCGAAAGGCTTGGGGTGCGATGACCAGCGCGAAGGCTTGCAGCCGGTGTAGCCCCAGCGCGGCGGCGGCCTGGCGCTGCCCCGGCTCGACCGACTGGATGCCGCCGCGAAACAGCTCCGCCAGGTAGCCACCAAAATTCAGGCTGAGTGCAAGCGTTCCGGCCACGAAGGCCGGCATGACAATGCCCAGCTCTGGCAGGCCGTAATAAATGTAGAAAATCTGCAGCAGCAGCGGCGTGCCGCGGATGATCGAGATGAAGCCCCGTGCCGGTGCAACCAGCAGCGCCACGCCCGACATTCGCGCCCCGCAGACCAGCAGCCCCACCGTGATCGCGCCCAGGGCGGACGCCGCTGCGAGCCCCACGGTCCACAGCGCACCACGCAGCAGCGCCGGGAGGTAGAGAAGGATCTCGGCGCCAAGCTCCTGCATCAGGAGATCAGCGTCTCCGGAATATCCCAACTGGTGAGGATGCGCAGCACCTCGCCTTCAGCCTTGCTGGCGGCGATCGCCTCATTCACGGCCGCCAGCAGCGTCGCGTTACCCTTGGCGACAGCCATGCCGATCTGCCAGCGATTGACGGGGCGATAGCCCTCCACCAGGCGCAGATCCGTCAGGCGGCGCAGGCGCAGTTGATAGGCGATGCTGGGCGGGTCAATCAGCGCGACATCAATGCGCCCCGCACGCAAATCGAGCAGCATCGTCACGGAATCGGGATAGGTTCGCACGTCGCGGATACCCGGTACGGCGCGCAGCATCTCGAGCTGCACGGTGCCCACTTGCGCGCCGACCGTCTGACCGGAAAGCGCGTTGAGATCGGGGTAGGCGCGGGTGTTGTTGGCGCGGGTGACGAAGCCCTCGCCCCAGCCATAGATGGGGATGGAGAAATCAATCACCTCGGCCCGGGCGGGCGTGATGAAAAGGGGTGCCGACATCAGCTCGCTGCGGCCACTGGTCAACTCGCCAATAAGGCTGCCGAAGGGAACTTCGGCGAATTGGCTGCGCAACCCCATGCGCCGCGTCACGGATTCACCCAGCTCGAACATGATGCCGCGCAGCGTGTTGGTCGTGGGATCCAGAAAACCATGCGGTGGCGATGAGGCAGTGGTGACGATGCGCACCACGCCCCGGCGGCGCACGTCCTCCAGGCTTTGTGCGTGGGCGGATGCGGCCCCGAAGGCGGCGGCCGTGCCCATCAGGGCGGTGCGACGTGACAATGACATGGCGGATCTCCTGACCTGCGAACTTGTGGGATCATGTTGACGAGCCCCACCGCGCCGCACAAGACTTGTCCGGTCAAGAAAAAGGCCGCCGTGATGACCGCCCCCTCCCTTTTCACGCTGCCGGCCAGTTTTCTGGGCATTCCCTCCGGCCCTCCTCGCGCCGATACGCGCGCGGCGATTTTGGGTGTGCCTTTCGATTGCGGCATCCACCCGTTCCGCATCGGCTCGCGCGAGGGGCCGGCGTTTGTCCGCGCGCAATCGCCGCTGATCCGTCGTCACCATCCCTCGCTCGCGGATTTCGACATCCTGGGCGCCCTTGGGGCGGTGGATTGCGGCGACGTGGCCGGCATCACCCCCGGCAAGCTGGTCGAGGCGCATCCCAGGATCGAGGCCGCGGCCACTGCGATCCTGGATGCGGGCGCGGTGCCCATCGGCATTGGCGGCGATGGCTCGGTCTCGCTACCCCTGATGCGTGCCGCAGCGAAGCGGTATCCGGGCCTGGTGGCGCTGCATGTGGACAGCCACACCGACGCCTACCCCTACAACCCCGATGATCCCTACGACGCCTCCAACCAGTTCACCCATGCGGCCGAGGAAGGGCTGGTGGATGCTTCCTCCACCTGGCATGTGGGCATTCGCGGCTTCACCGGCGTGCCGGGCGTGCTGCGCCATGCGGACCATCTGGGCTTTCGGGTGCTCACCACGGAGGACCTCGTGCGCCGCGGCATGGCCCAGGCCATGGCCGAATTCCGCGAGGTGGTGGCCGACCGGCCGCTTTATCTCTGCTGGGACATGGATGTGTTTGACCCATCCGTGGCGCCGGGTGTGGCCACCCCCGCCTGGGGCGGACTTTCGGCGCGTGAGGGGATCGAACTCATGCGCAGCCTCGCGGGGCTGAACTTCGTGGCGGCGGATTTCAACACGGTCAGCCCCAGCCATGATGTGCAGAACATGGCGGCCTCGCTTTGCGCGCACATGATGATGGAGTTCATGGTCCTGCTGGCCGGGCGCTTTGGGCTGCTGCGTTAGCGGCACGCGGCTTGCTTGTTCTGTTTCAGGACCCCTCCTGACCGTGAGGTTGCATCGCAATCGAGCAATTCCACGGCAGTTTCATCCTGGAGAGATTACCGATGATGCATCGCCGCCATTTGCTGGGCGCCACGGCCGGCCTACTCGCCGTCCCCGCCATAGCCAGCGCCCAATCCGGCGCCTGGCCTACCCGCGCCCCGGTGCGCCTGGTCGCGCAGTTTCCACCAGGCGGGCTGGTGGACACCATCACCCGCCTTGTGGCGCAGCCTCTCTCAGCTGCGCTTGGGCAGAATGTGATCGTCGAGAACCGCGCCGGCGCGGGCGGCGTCATCGGCACGGATTACGTGGCCAAGCAGCCCGCCGATGGCTACACCTTCCTCATGACGCATGCCTCGGTGATGGTGTTCTCCGCCGCCACCCTGCCGCGCCTGCCCTTCGATCCCATCAACGACTTCACCCATCTGGCCCAGCTGGTCGAGGCCGCGAGCGTTATTCTGGTGCGCGGCGACAGCCCCATCCGCACCATGGCGGACTATATCGCGCGGGCACGCACGCAGCCGACGCGCTATGGCTCCTCCGGCATCGGCTCAGCGCCGCACATGCTGGGCGCGATGCTGGCCGGCCAAGCCAATCTCACGCAACTCGACCACGCGCCCTATGCCGGCTCCGCGCCTGCCATGCGCGACCTTCTGGGCGGGCATATCGAGAGCCTGATTGACCCCATCACCACCAATGTGGAGGCGATGAACAACGGCACGTTGCGCGCGCTGGCCATCTCCACCCCACAGCGCCTGCCGGCCTTCCCGAATGTGCCAACCTTCGCGGAATTGGGCTTTCCTACACTGGTGCAGACGCAATGGGTGGGCATCTCCGGTCCCCGCGGCCTGCCCGCACCCATTGCCGAACGCATGATGCGCGAAATGCCTGGCGTGATGACCAATGCCACCATTGTGACCCGCACGACGGAGTTGCAGACCATGCCCCGCAACCCCATCCCGACCGGGGCGGCTTTCGTCGAGATCATCACGAGGGAGTTGGCGGCGGCGCGTCAGGTGGCGCAGCGCTACAATATCCAGGTGGTGGGCTGAAAACCTCGGCGGATCGTGGCAACCCGCCCGGTCCGCCGCCTGCCGAGAGACGAACGCCTGCTCCATCAAGCCGGCGCCGCGAAGCCGACGATGTCAGTTTGGCCAGCATTTCCGACATCGTCTTGTCCACCCATGTATCCGAGTGGGTCCGCCCGTGCCTGCTGGCCGTTCCACCCTTGCCAATGGGCAGGAGGCAGACGACCAACACGCATCAAATGCGTCGCGGTTTGAGCGCGACGCAGAGGCCCCAGCCGAATGTGCCGCCGAGTTCCCTCAGGCTGCCAGTTGCAACCGCCCCTTGCGGGATTCCATCAGCGGCTGGATCTTCTGCCCGAAGTTTTCAATCCCGACGATGAAATCATCGAAGCAGATCATGATGCCGGCCACGCCGGGCATCGCCGCCACCTCGTCCAGCATGCGCGCGCATGAGGCATAGCTGCCCACGATCGTGCCCATGTTGAAGTTGATCGGCGAGGGGTTGCGCTGCACCACCGCTGCCATCGAAGTGGCTTCCGTGCCCACATCCTGCGCCGCGTGGCCAAGCAGATGCGCAAGCGCCGCTCGGTCCGCGCCCTTTTCATAGCTGTCCCACTTGGCCATCGCCGCCGCGTCCGTTTCGTCAGAGATGACCATGAACAACATATAGGCCCCGACATCGCGGCCGGTCTTTCGGGCATGTTCGAGAACGCGCGCAGGGACCGAGGCGGATTTCGTCGGCTCGTTCACGCCTTCGCCGAGGCAGAAATTATAATCGCAATAGGTTGCGCCGAATTCCATCCCGCGGTCGGACTGGCCAGCGCTGACGATCTTGATGGGTTTGCTGGGCGATGGGCTCAGCTTGCACTTGTCCATCTGGAAATATTCACCCTTGAGATCACTCTCGCCCGTCTCCCAAAGCTCCTTCAGAATCTGCACATATTCTGTGCTGTAGTTATAGCGCTTGCCGAAATGCGCATCACCCGGCCACAGGCCCATCTGGCTGTATTCCACCTTGTGCCAGCCTGAGACGATGTTGATGCCAAACCGCCCGCCCGAAATGCTGTCAATCGTCACTGCCATGCGCGCGACGATGGCAGGAGGCAGCGTCAATACGGCGGTTGAGGCGAACAGCTTGATCTTGCTGGTCACGGCGGCGAGGCCGGCCATGAGCGTGAAGCTCTCCAGGCCATGATCCCAGAACTCCGTCTTGCCGCCGAAACCGTGCAGCTTGATCATCGAGAGCGCGAAATCCATCCCATACTTCTCGGCGGCCTGAACCACGTGTTTGTTCAACTCGAAGCTCGGCATGTATTGCGGAGCGTTTTCCGAAATCAGCCAGCCATTATTGTTGATGGGGATGAAGACGCCGATATCCATGAGAAAGATGCCTTTCGTGTAACGCCGGACCGCCCGACCTTGGGACAAAGGCAAGCAAATCACGTGCCATGGGCGGTGACATCGTCGCGCTGGACATGGCGCTTGCGGGCGAACAACAATGCG
>JBBRVI010000091.1:0-12372 GCA_038247025.1 Acetobacterales bacterium | reverse complement strand
TCGCTGGTCTATGGCTTCGCTGGCACCACGAACTTCGATCGCCTCGGCGAGGCGCTTTCCTCGCCGCAGGATGTTTCTGCTGGCGTCATCGTCGGCATTGTCTTCATCATCGCCGCACTCGCCTTCAAGATCGCGGCCGTGCCCTTCCACATGTGGACACCCGATGTTTATGAGGGCGCGCCCACTCCGGTGACGGCCTTCTTCGCCTCGGCCCCCAAGGTTGCGGCCATCGCTTTGCTGGTGCGGGTGCTCGCCGGCCCCTTTGGCGAGGTGGTCGGCCAATGGCAGCAGGTGATCGTGCTGGCCTCGCTCGGCTCCATGATCCTGGGTGCCTTTGCGGCCATCGGGCAGAGCAACATCAAGCGGCTGATGGCCTATTCCTCCATCGGCCATGTGGGCTTCACGCTGATGGGCCTCGCGGTCGGTGGCGAAAGCGGCCTGCGCGGCGTGCTGGTCTATTTGGCCATCTATATCGCCATGAATATCGGGGCCTTTGCCGTGCTCATCGCGATGCGCCGCGATGGCCGCGCCGTTGAAGGCGTGGATGATCTGGCCGGACTTGGGCGTACCGATCCTGGCATGGCTTTGGCCATGGCCATCTTCATGTTTTCGATGGCCGGCATCCCTCCCTTGGCAGGCTTCTTCGCCAAGCTCTACGTGCTGTTGCCCGCCATCGAGCAGGGCTTCTGGATACTGGCGGTGGTGGCCGTGCTCTCCTCCGTCGTCTCGGCCTATTACTACCTGCGCATCGTGAAGGTGATGTATTTCGACGCAGCCAAGCCCGCCTTCGATCTGCGGCCCTCTGGCGTTTCGGTGGTGCTCGCGGGCACGGGCGCCTTCACATTGTTCTTCTTCCTCTTCCCCGCGCCGCTGCTGGCGGCCGCGCGGCAGGCTGTGGCGGCGCTGATCGGGTGAACACCGCCTTCCGCCTGCGGGTCCATGAGCTGCTTCCAAGCACGCAAAGCCTTCTCACCGAACTCGCCGAACGCGGCGAGCCTGCGGGGCTTGCCGTCCTGGCTCGGCGGCAGACCGCCGGGCGCGGCCGGGCGGGGCGGGTCTGGCAATCCGAGGCGGGCAATCTGCACCTCTCCGTGCTGCTGCGCCCGAAGGGCCAGGCACGCGAGGTGGCAGGCCATGCCCTGCTCGCCGCAGTCGCGCTGCAGGAGGCTGCCACGCACCACGCAAGCGAACGCACCCTCCGCCTGAAATGGCCCAATGACCTGATGGAAGGGGATGCCAAGATCGCCGGCATCCTCACCGAAGCTGCGCTGAATGAGAGCGGCGGCATCGCGCATCTGGTGCAGGGTTTCGGCGTGAACCTGGCCCATGCGCCCGAGGTGGAAGGCCGCACCGTCACCTCCCTCGGCCCCATCCCGCCCGAGGATTTCGCGACAACGCTGCTGGAGCGCCTGGCCCATTGGCAGCGCATCCGCCTGCTGGAGGGTTTTGCCCCCATCCGCGAGGCCTGGATGGCGCGCGGCCCGGCCATGGGGGCGCTGATCACCCTGCGCCACGGCGACAATCCCGTGACAGGGCGTTACGAAGGCCTGGCCGAGGATGGCGGGCTGCTGCTCGCAACCGCCGGCCGCCTGCACGCCTTCCACGCGGGTGAGGTCATGGGGGAAACCGATGCTGCTCGCGATTGACGCCGGCAACACCAATGTCGTCTTCGCCGTGCATGACGGCACGGAGTGGCGCGGCCGCTGGCGCATCACGACCGTGCCAGAGCGCACCAGCGATGAATACGCCGTCTGGCTACTGACGCTGATGCAGCATGCCGGGTTGAAGCCGGTGGATATCTCGCGCTGCGTGATCGGCACTGTGGTGCCGGTCGCGCTCTACAATCTGCGGCGGCTCTGCCGCGACTGGTTCGGCACCGAGCCGCTGATCGCGCGCTCCATCCTGGACTGGGGCTTCGAGATCAAGGTGGATCAGCCGCAGGAGGTGGGTGCGGACCGCCTGCTCAACGCGCTCGCCGCGCATCATCATTATCGCGGACCGCTGATCGTCGTGGATTTCGGCACCGCCACCACCTTCGATGTGGTAGATGACGAAGGCAACTACATGGGCGGTGTCATCGCACCGGGCATCAACCTTTCGGTCGAAGCGCTGCATCGTGCTGCCGCCCGCCTGCCGCGCATCGGCATTGGCCGGCCGCAATCGGCCATTGGGCGCAACACCGTCTCGGCCATGCAGTCGGGTATTTTCTGGGGCTATGTGGGAATGATCGAGGGCATCGTGGCCCGCATCCGCGGTGAAGCGGAGTTCTCCAGCATGAAGGTGATCGCGACCGGCGGGCTCGCCCCGCTCATGGCCGAAGGCACCACCCTGATCGAACGAATCGACGCCGATATCACGCTGGAAGGCCTTCGCCTGTTGGCGGAACGCAATCCCAGCCCCATCTCTCATAAAGACCTCTTGTGAAATCAACAGAACCCATGGACGACTTCGCCTTCATCCCGCTCGGTGGTACCGGCGAGATTGGCATGAACCTCAACGTGTATCGCTGCGACGGGAAGCTTCTCGCGGTGGATTGCGGCATTGGCTTTGGCGGCGCGGAAAACCCGGCCGTTGAAGTGATGGTGCCCGATCCCGCCTGGCTGGCCGAACGCAGCGATGACCTCCTCGCGCTCGTCATCACCCACGCGCATGAGGACCATATCGGTGCCGTCGCGCATCTCTGGCGCAGCCTGCGCTGCCCGGTGATCGCGGGGCCCTTCGCCTCCTCGGTGCTGCGGCGCAAGCTGGCCGAGGTCGGGCTTGGGCATGATGTCAAGATCATCACCAATGGCCTGCCCGGCAAGCACACGGTGGGTCCCTTCGCGCTGGAATTCCTGCGCGTGACCCATTCCGTGCCCGAGGCGAGTGCCCTGGTGCTGCGCACGCGGCACGGCACGGTGCTGCACACGGGCGACTGGAAGCTGGACCCCCAGCCGCTGATCGGCCCCCCCACGGATGAGGCAGCCTTCGCGCGTCTCGGCGAGGAGGGCGTGCTGGCCATGGTCTGTGACAGCACCAATGCCATGGTCGAAGGCCATTCGGGCAGCGAGGCTGAGGTGCGCCGCAACCTCAAGGCGCTGATCGCGGGCCTGCGCGGGCGCGTGGCCGTCACCTGCTTCTCGACCAACCTGGCGCGCGTGGAATCCATCGCCATGGCCGGCCAGGCGGCGGGGCGCGATGTCGCATTGTTCGGGCGTTCGCTGCGCAATGCCGTCGCTTCGGCCCGCGAATGCGGCTACCTGACCGGCTTGCGGGACTTCGTGAGCGAGGAGGAAGCGGGCCATCTGCCCGATGACGACCTCCTGATCATCTGCACCGGCAGCCAGGGCGAGGAGCGCAGCGCTCTCGCCAAGATCGCGGCCGACACCCACCCCAATATCTCGCTGGGTGAGGGCGATACGGTCATCTTCTCCAGCCGCATGATCCCGGGCAATGAGCGCGGCATCCTTCTGGTGCAGGATGAACTCACGCGCGCGGGCTGCCGCGTGATGACGGCCGAAGACCATGCGGTTCATGTCTCAGGCCATCCGGCGCGCGATGAGTTGAAAAAGCTTTACGCGCTGGTGAAACCGCAATTCTCCATCCCCGTGCATGGCGAATGGCGGCATCTCTCGCAACATGCGGAACTGGCACGGAGTTGCGGCGCCGAGCCGCTGTTGATCGAGGATGGCGATGTGGTTCGCCTGGGCCCCGGCAAGCCGAAGGTGGCCGATAGCGTACCGGTCGGGCGCCTGGTGGTGGATGGCAACCGGCTTCTGCCCATGGAAGGCACCGTGATCGGCGCGCGCAAGCGCATGCTGTTCAACGGCGTGGTGGTGGCGAGCCTGGCCGTGGATGAATCCGGCCGCGTGATCGGTCGTCCGCGGGTTTCCGCCCCTGGTCTGTTCGACGCGGAAGGCCCCGAATCCGGCCAGTTGGAGGATGAGTTGGCGCGCGGCGTGGGCGAACTCCCCAAGGGCCTGCGCCGCGAGGATGACGCGCTGACCGAAGCCGCGCGGGCCGTGCTGCGCAAGGCTGTGGGGCGGCGGCTGAAAAAGCGTCCCAACGTCGAAGTCCATCTGCTGCGGGTCTGAGGTCGTGGGCTGGTTTCTGGGCTTTGTGGTCTATGCGCTGATCTGGTGGACGGCACTGTTCTGCGTGCTGCCCATAGGTGTGCGTCCGGATGCTTCGGTGGATCTGGAGGCTGGGGGTTGGCGCGGCACGCCGAGCAACCTGAACCTTGGGCGCAAACTGCTGGGGACGACGGTGCTGTCGGCGATTCTCTGGATAGGCGTCTACGTGGTGATCGAAAGCGACTTGATCAGCTTCCGCGACACCTGGTTGGCGATTCCTGACCGGTAGGTTGCTCGGAACTTGTTTGCACAAAGAAAAGGCGACTGTCTGGGCTTCCCCAAACTGCCGCCTTGATTTTGAGCACCCGTTGGCCGGACGCCCGTTTTTTCGCCGTCTACATCACCGATTGACGTTGAGCCATCCCGGTCCTTTGCGGCAATCTTCACCTTGGGAAGAGGGTCTTCCTCTTTCCGCCGTGTGACTGGCGTTTCCTCCCTAAACTTGGGCCGCTCCCTGACGGGGGTGGCCCTTTCTTTTCCTTAAGCCATTCAGTTATTCAATATCAAGACATTTTCGTATCCAAGAAGATGGTGCGGCGCAGCATTATTGCGCGGACGCGATGAACCGCTCTGGCGGTTTCGGCCCACCCCATTCTCAGCTAGGTTCCGGCCTTCCCAGCCCGGTAAGGAATCTCGGCTTTGCGTCTCACCCGCGCCTTTTTGCCCACCCTCAAGGAAACCCCCGCGGATGCGCAAATCGTTTCGCACCGGCTCATGCTGCGGGCGGGGCTGATCCGGCAGACTTCGGCTGGCATCTATGCCTGGCTGCCGGCAGGCTTGCGCGTGCTGCGCCGCGTCGAGCAGATCGTCCGCGAAGAGCAGGACCGCGCCGGCGCCCAGGAAGTGCTCATGCCCACGATCCAGTCGGCCGAGTTGTGGAAGCAATCAGGGCGCTACGAGGATTACGGCAAGGAAATGCTGCGCATCCGGGACCGCCAGGACCGCGAGATGCTCTTTGGCCCCACCAATGAGGAAATGATCACCGACATCTTTCGTGGATACGCCACGAGCTACCGGGATCTGCCGCGCCACATCTATCACATCCAGTGGAAGTTCCGTGACGAGGTGCGCCCGCGCTTCGGCGTGATGCGCGGGCGCGAATTCCTCATGAAGGACGCCTATTCCTTCGACCTGACGGTGGAGGGTGCGCAGCATTCCTACCGCCAGATGATGCTGGCCTATCTGCGCACCTTCCAGCGCATGGGCCTCAAGGCCGTGCCGATGCGCGCCGATACCGGACCCATCGGCGGCAATCTCTCCCATGAATTCATCATTCTGGCGGAGACGGGCGAAAGCACCGTCTTCTACGATGCCGGTTTCGAAGCACAGGACTGGGCCAGCACGGATCTTGGCTATGATGACGTACCAGCGCTTTCCGGTTTTTTCGACCAGGTGACCGGCATGTACGCCGCCACCGAGGAAATGCACGACCCCGCCGCCTGGGAGGGCGTCCCCGAAGCCCAGCGCCGCGAGGGCAAGGGAATCGAGGTCGGCCACATCTTCTATTTTGGCACCAAATACTCGGCGGCGATGGGGCTTTCCGTCGCCGGTCCGGATGGAGTGTCGGTAACACCCGAAATGGGCAGTTATGGCATTGGCGTCTCGCGCCTGGTCGCCGCGCTGATCGAGGCAAACCACGACGATGCGGGGATCAAATGGCCTGATGCGGTGGCCCCCTGGAAGCTCGCCATCCTCAACCTCAAGACGGGAGATGCCGCCTGCGACGCGCTGTGCGAGAAGCTCTACGCGGCGATGCCCGATGACGCCGTCTATGATGACCGCCCCGACCGCGCCGGCGTGAAGTTCAACGATGCCGACCTGATGGGTTTTCCATGGCAGGCCATCATAGGGCCGCGTGGTGCTGCGAATGGGCGTGTGGAACTCAAGCGGCGGATGACGGGCGAGCGCGAGGAACTCTCGTTTGACGAGGCCCTGGTAAAGTTGCGCGGCTGATGTTCAACGCCTTCGAACGCATGGTCGCCGGGCGCTACCTGCTCTCGCGCAAGAGTGACCGTTTCACCTCCGTCATCGCCACATTCTCTCTGGTGGGCATCATGCTGGGCGTGGCCACACTCATCATCGTGATGTCCGTGATGGGCGGCTTCCGGCAGGAGTTGCTGGGCCGCATCCTTGGGCTGAACGGCCATCTGGGCGTCTATGCGGCGGATCGTGGCAATCTGCGCGACTTCGACGCCATCGCCGCCACCATCCGCCGCGTGCCCGGCGTGGTCAGTGCCACACCCATCGTCGAAGGCCAGGTGCTGCTGACGGGCGAGGGGAGTGCCGCCACCGGCGGCTTGGCGCGCGGCATCCGGCCGGAGGATTTGCGCGCGCGGCCCATCATCGCGGGGAATATCCGCGCGGGTTCCCTGGCCAATTTCGGGGGCGAGGATGCGGTGGCCATCGGCACGCGACTCGCCTTCCGCCTGGGCCTGGGCGTGGGCGACCGGATCACGCTGGTCAGCCCGCAGGGGCGGGCCACGGTCATCGGCACCATACCGCGGCTGCGCGCCTATACTGTGGCTGCGATCTTTGAAGTCGGCATGAATGAGTATGACAGCACCTATGTCTTCATGCCGCTGCCAGCCGCGCAGCTCTATTTCCAGACCGGCGCCGATGCGGCCTCGCAAGTGGAGGTCTTCGTTCAGGACCCCACGCGCGTGCGCGCCATCAACCGCGACATCCGCGCGGCCCTGCCGCAGCCGGTGCGCATCCTGGATTGGCAGGACGCCAATTCCAGCTTCTTCGCCGCCGTGCAGGTGGAGCGGAATGTGATGTTCCTCATCCTCACGCTGATCATCATCGTCGCCGCCTTCAACATCATCTCCAGCCTGATCATGCTGGTGAAGGATAAGGGGCGGGACATCGCGGTGCTGCGGACCATGGGGGCCACGCGCGGCGCCATCCTGCGGATTTTCCTGATGTGCGGTGCGTGGATCGGCGTTGTGGGAACGCTGGCTGGTTTCCTGGTGGGCGTCGTCTTCTGCCTGAACATCGAGAGCATCCGGCAATTCATCCAGTTGTTGAGCGGCACCGAGTTGTTCAGCGCGGAAATCTACTTCCTCACGCAGCTTCCCGCCGTGCTGAACTGGAATGAGGTGCTGCAGGTGGTGGCGCTTGCCCTCTCGCTGGCGCTGTTGGCGACGATCTATCCGGCCTGGCGCGCGGCCAAGACCGACCCCGTAGAGATGCTTCGCAATGAGTAACCCTCTCGAACTGCGCAACGTCGAGCGGCGCTACAAGACCGAGGCCGGCACGCTGGACGTCTTGCGTGGCGCCGATCTCACCTTGCATGAGGGCGAGATCGTGGCCCTGGTTGCCGCTTCGGGGACGGGCAAATCCACCCTGCTGCACGTGACCGGCCTGCTGGAACGCCCCGATGGCGGGGAAGTGTTTGTGGATGGCGCGGCGGCGGGCTCGCTCTCGGATGATGCGCGCACGGCCATTCGCCGCAACACCATCGGCTTCGTGTATCAGTTTCACCACCTGCTGCCGGAATTCACCGCCGAGGAAAACGTGATCCTGCCGCAACTCGCGGCCGGCACGCCACGCGCCGCAGCCAAGGCACGAGCGGCCGAAATCCTTGGGCAATTCGGCCTGGCCGCGCGGTTGCAGCACCGGCCGGGCAAGCTTTCGGGCGGCGAGCAGCAGCGTGTCGCCATCGCGCGCGCGCTCGCCAATGCGCCGCGCGTGCTGCTGGCCGATGAGCCGACCGGCAATCTCGATACAACCACGGCCAATCTGGTGTTCGACGAATTGCTGCGCGAGGCACGGGGCAGGGGGCTCGCCTGCCTGATCGCTACGCACAACCCGATGCTCGCGGCGAGGATGGACCGCGTGGTGACGCTGCGCGATGGGCTTGTGGTGCCCGGTTAGCGTGTCAGATGGATTTGCAACCACCGGACGTCACCTTCCTCGTTTTCCCCCTGGCAGATGCCCCGAAGTTGTAGCGTGCCGGATTGCGTCGCAGGCGGGGAAGCCCCACCTTGGCCTCAACAAACCGGAGAAACCCGCATGGCCACTTACCCCAACACCCAGCTCCACATTGCCGGCGAATGGCGCGATGGCCAGGATGGCCGCCGCATCGAAGTTCTCAACCCTGCCAATGAGGAGGTGATCGGCACCGTCGCCCATGCCTCCATCGCCGATCTGGACGCCGCCCTCGCCGCCGCCGATCGCGGCTTCAAGCTTTGGCGCAAGGTCAGCCCCTTCGAGCGTTCCAAGCTGATGCGCAAGGCGGCCGACCTCATGCGCGCACGCGCCGACGACATCGCCCGGATCATGACACTGGAGCAAGGCAAGCCGCTGCCCGAGGCGCGCATGGAAATCCTGGGCGGCTGCGACACGATTGACTGGTTCGCCGAGGAAGCGCGGCGCACCTACGGCATGGTGATCCCCGCCCGCGGCGAAGGCATCTACCAGCTTGCCATCAAGGAGCCCGTGGGCCCCGTCGCCGCCTTCACCCCCTGGAACTTCCCGATCAACCAGATCGTGCGCAAGCTTTCCGCGGCGCTGGCGGCGGGCTGCTCCATCATCGTCAAGGCCCCGGAGGAGACGCCGGCCAGCCCCGCCGCGCTGATCAAGTGCTACCTGGATGCCGGCATTCCGGGCGATGTGATCGGCCTGGTCTATGGCGTCCCGAGCGAGATCAGCACCTATCTGATCGCCCATCCGATCATCAGGAAGGTGACGTTCACCGGCAGCACGCCGGTGGGCAAGCTGCTTTCCGCCATGGCGGGCCAGCACATGAAGCGCGTGACCATGGAACTCGGCGGCCACGCGCCGGCCATGGTGTTCGATGATGCCGATGTGGAGCACGCCGCCAAGACGCTCGCCTTCGCCAAGTTCCGCAATGCGGGCCAGGTGTGCGTCAGCCCGACGCGATTCCTCGTGCAGGAAAAGGTCTATGATCAGTTCGTCGCGAGCTTCACGGCGCACGCCAAAGCCGTGCGCGTGGGCGATGGCCTGGCCGCCGAGACCACCATGGGCCCCATGGCAAATGACCGCCGCGTGCCGCAGATGGAAACCTTGATCGCCGATGCCCGCAGCAAGGGGGCCGAGATCATCACCGGCGGCAACCGCATCGGCAACAAGGGCTATTTCTTCGAACCCACGGTGGTGGCTGGTGCGACGACCGACATGCGCGCGATGAATGAGGAACCCTTCGGCCCCGTCGCCCTGATGCGCCCCTTCAAGAGCCTCGACGACGTGGTGACCGAAGCCAACCGCCTGCCCTGGGGCCTGGCCAGCTACGCCTTCACCACCAGCGGCAAGACGGCGCAGGCGCTGGCAGCCGGCGTCGAGGTGGGGATGATGACCATCAACCATCTGGGCCTGGCGATTCCCGAAGTGCCATTCGGTGGTGTGAAGGATAGTGGCTACGGCACGGAGGGTGGCTCGGAAGCGATCACCGCCTATCTGAACACAAAGTTCGTGAGCCAGACTGGGGTCTAATGAGACGGGCGTCTGACTGCGGCCACTATATCACCACCTTCTCCTGGCAAATCCTCTGTTGAATTGGCGGATTGGAGCCAGGAGACGTCATGTTGGCCTTTGTTGACGATCCAGCGGCGAGCGCCGAGCCGCCGCTGGCCTTGCTTGAACTCACCATCCTCATGCCCTGCCTGAATGAGGCGGAGACGCTGGCCACCTGCATCCAGAAGGCCATGGGCTACCTGGCCCGCAGCGGCGTGGTGGGTGAGGTGCTGATCGCCGACAATGGCAGCACCGATGGCAGCCAGGAGATCGCGACCAGCCTGGGCGCACGCGTGCTGCCCGTGGCCGAGCGCGGCTATGGCGCGGCCCTGATCGCTGGCATCACCTGCGCGCGCGGCCGCTACGTCATCATGGCCGACAGCGATGACAGCTATGATTTCGAAAATCTCGACCCCTTCGTGGCCAGGCTGCGTGAGGGCTATGCGCTGGTCATGGGCAACCGCTTCAAGGGTGGCATCAAGCCCGGCGCCATGCCGCCCTTGCACCGCTACCTCGGCAACCCGGTGCTGACGACCATCGGCCGGGTGTTTTTCGGCAGCCCCTGCGGCGATTTCCACTGCGGACTGCGCGGCTTCAACCGCGCGGAGATCCTCAAGCTCGACCTGCGCGCGCCGGGGATGGAATTCGCCTCCGAGATGGTGGTGAAGGCCACGCTGCAAAAGCTGCGCATCACCGAGGTGCCGACCACGCTTTCGCCGGATGGGCGTTCGCGCCCGCCGCATCTGCGCTCGTGGCGGGATGGCTGGCGGCATCTGCGCTTCCTGCTGGTATTCTGTCCACGCTGGCTGTTTCTCTACCCGGGGCTTGTGCTGTTCCTGGGTGGGTTGGGGGGCATGGCGGGGCTCCTCTTTGGCCCAGCACGTCTGGGTGGCGTGACGCTGGACGTCCACACGCTGCTCTATGCCTCGGCCGCAGTGACCATGGGCTTCCAGATGGTGATGTTCTGGGTCTTCGCGCGCATTCAGGGCGCCCGCGAAGGGCTGGTGCCGGAGCAACCGCTGCTGACCCGCTTCCTCGAACGCTTCGGGCTGGAGCCTGCCCTGCTGACTGCGCTGGGGTTGTTTGTGCAGGGCGTGCTGCTGGGCTTCGCCACCGTGGTCATCTGGGGGGCTGGGCGTTTCGGCGATCTCGGTGGCTCGGGGACGATGCGCATGGCCATCGCGTCCATGACCTCCATGCTGCTGGGGCTGCAATTGGCGACGGGGGCGTTTTTTATCTCGGTGCTGGACATGGTGCGCGCGCGGCGCTGAGGCGCGCTATGTTGGGCAATGCCCGATTCCTTCATCCACCTGCACACCCACTCCGCCTATTCGCTCAGCGAGGGGGCCATCAAGCCGGAGAAGCTGCCCGCCCTCGCCATTGCGGCGAACATGCCGGCGATTGCGCTGACGGATACGGCGAACCTGTTTGGCGCGCTGGAATTCGCGCAATACGCTTCGGCCAAGGGCGTTCAGCCCATCATGGGCTGCCAGCTCTGGCTCTCGCGTTCGGCCACCGGGGAAGAACGCCCCGATGCGTTGCGCGCTGGTGCCGATGCCGTGGTGGCGCTGGCCATGAACGCGCAGGGCCTGGACAACCTCCAGCGTCTCTCCTCATTGGGCTGGATGGGCGAGGATGTGTCCGGCAAGCCCGCCCTCACGCTGGAGCAATTGCTGACCCATGCGCCGGGGCTGATGCTCCTGACCGGCGGCGACAATGGCCCCCTCTCACGCCTTCTCGTCGAAGGCCGGCGCGAGGCGGCGGAACGCCTCCTCCACACTCTGCGCGAGGCCTTCCCCGACCGCCTCGCCGTCGAACTCATGCGCCACCACACCGAGCGCCAGCAGGCGATCGAGCCTGGCCTGCTGCGCCTCGCCGATGAGGCGGGCCTGCCCATCGTCGCCACCAATGACGTGTATTTCGCCGAGGCCCACACCCATATCGCCCATGACGCGCTGCTCTGCATCGCCGAGGGGCGCCTGGTCGCGGAGCAAAATCGCCGCCGCGTCACACCGCATCACTGGTTCAAGCCTGCCAGCGAGATGCGCGCCCTCTTTGCCGATCTGCCCGAGGCCTGCGACAACACGCTGACCATAGCGCGAATGTGCGCGGTGATGGCGGAATCCAAGAAGCCCGAACTGCCCATCAGCCCCAAGGTGCAGCCCGGCCGCACCGAAGCGGAGACGGTGGCAAGCATGGCCCGCGCCGGCCTCGCTTTGCGCTTCCCGGAAGGCGTACCGCCCATCCATGCCGAGCGGTTGGAATACGAGCTCAACGTCATCGAGCAGATGGGGTTTTCGGGCTACTTCCTCATCGTGGCGGACTTCATCCAATGGGCGAAGCAGCAGGGCATCCCCGTGGGGCCCGGCCGTGGTTCGGGTGCCGGTTCGGTGGCCGCCTGGGCGCTCTCCATCACCGACCTCGACCCGCTGCGCTTTGGATTGCTGTTCGAGCGCTTCCTCAACCCCGAACGCGTCTCCATGCCGGATTTCGACATCGATTTCTGCCAGGACCGGCGCGATGAGGTGATCGACTACGTCCGCCGCGAATATGGTGCGGACCGCGTGGCGCAGATCATCACCTTCGGCAAGTTGCAGGCCAAGGCGGCGGTCCGCGACGTGGGCCGCGTGCTGGGCATGCCCTACGGCCAGGTGGACAAGATCGCGAGCCTGATCCCCAACAACCCCGCCAATCCGGTGAGCCTCGGCGATGCCATCAAGGGCGAGCCGAAACTCCAGGAAATGCGGGACAATGACGAAGCGGTGGCGAAGCTGCTGGACACCGC
>JBBRVI010000090.1:0-12456 GCA_038247025.1 Acetobacterales bacterium | reverse complement strand
TCGCTCGTGCTGCTCGGCTTTTGGGTGATGAAGGCACAGGCCTCGCGCCCGGCCACGCTGGCGCTGGTGGGGCTGACGGCGCTCATCGCCATAGCCGTGCCGAGCAACCAGAGCTTCTGGTCACGCATGCACGGCCTGCCCGACAACACCGAATTCGCCTGGGCCGAGGACCGCTCGGGCGTCGCCTTCTGGCGCGAGCGCGGCGAGGGCCAGGGCCGCGCGCCGGGCCGCTTCTTCATCATGGGCCATGGCCAGGGCTTCGTGCCCTTCCTCGACACGCACACCTTGCTGGGCATGCTCGGGCCCTTGCTGCACCCCGACCCCAAGCGCGTGCTGATCATCGGCGTCGGCTCAGGCGGCACGCCTTATGGCGCCACGGTCAGCCCCGCGACCCAGGAAATCCGTTCCATCGAACTCATCCGGCCGGTGCTCGGCACGCTGGAGGAGATTGCGCGCGAACGCCCCGGCTCGGGCGTAGCCGCCCTGCTGAGTGACCCGCGAGTCACCCTGGAATACGGCGATGGCCGCCGCGCCCTGACGCGTGGCACGGGGCTTTACGACGTGATCGAGGCGGATGCGATCCGCCCGCAATCCTCGCATTCGGGCCTGCTCTACAGCGCGGAGTTCCTGGAACAGGTGCGCGGGCGCCTCGCCCCGGGCGGGCTTTACGTGCAATGGGCGCCGACCTGGCGCGTGGTGGACACCTTCGCCGCCGCTTTCCCCTATGCAGTGATGCTGCGCCCAGTGAATGTCATGATCGGCAGCGACCGGCCCATCCCGATTGACCACCCAGCCCTCCTGGCTGCGCTGCGCCGGCCGGACATCGTGGAATTCACCCGCCGCGGCAACCCCGATGCGACGGATCTGGCGAAGCTGGTGGAGGGCGAAACCACTCGCTGGACCCCCGACACACCGCGCATTCCCGCGCCCCTGACAGACATGTTCCCGCGCGATGAGTTCTTTCTCAACCACGCCCAACTGGAAAGCTGGGGGCCGCGCCGCTAAGCCAAGCCGTCACCCTTTCATCGCAGCATGCGGCGCACTTCGTGCAACCGGCCCTCGCCGAAATGGTGCTTGGTCACCGCGCCGAGATGGGCCAGAAGTGCGAGGTAGAACGCCGCTGGAAGCACCAGATTGTGCAGGGCAGCCACGATCTCCGCCAAATTCGCGTTGGGCGCCAGAAGCCCCGTGACCGACCAGCCATAAACGTCAAGCACTTCGCCGCGCCATGCGGTGAGCAAAACCCCCGTGACGGGAAAGCCCAGCATGAGCACGTAGAGGCCAACATGCGTCGCCCTCGCCAGTTGGCGTTTCCAGGGCTGCACATCAGCGCGCATCGCCGGGGGCGGGCTTTGGCCCAGCCACAGCATGCGCAGCACGACCAACAGGAGCACCGTGAGGCCGAGCGCCTGGTGCGTGGCCATGAAGACACCGCGTTCGGGATGATCCGCCGCCAATACGGAGGTGAACAGGCCCATCGGCAGCAAAATCAGGATCAGCGTGCCGATCACCCAATGCGCATAGCGCGACACTCGGCCGAACCCTGTTGGTGTGTTGCGCAGCGGCAGTTTTTCGACGACCCGGCGCCGGCCCTGCGCCCAAGTGGCCCAGAGGAGGAAAACAGCCACGATTGCAGCGAGGGCAGCCTGCGCGTTCAGCACGAATGGCTTGATGCGATCGGCCACTCGCGCATCGGCGGGAATGGCCGCGAAGGTCCCGTCGAGATTTGCGAGGATGATGGACCACGCGATCATGCCCAGGGCCAGCGCCGCCGTCAGCGTGCCCAGGGCGCGAAGGATGCGGCTGGATTGATTGAGGGTGAATGCCAGGAATACGGCCAGTATCAGGTAGAACTCAGTCACGCATATTTCCCTTCGGCCATCAGCACTGGTGGCGAGTTATGGTGGTTGGCGACAAGTGCAACCGCTCAGGCAAACAAGCCATTTTGGCCAGGGAACCACAAGGCCACCGACCGGGCTGAGCTGGACATCCCGAGAGCCTGATCCGTCAGAGCGCGTGCACCGCTATCCGCCCAGCATCCGCAGCAGGAACAGCCGCTGCGCCGCGCCTTCCACCAGGGTGGATCCCGGCTGGACCGCTTCCACGAACCGAGCGCCGGTGGCGAGTGCGACCTCACCCCCCAAGGGTTCGGCCGAAACGAGCACATCGCTGGGGGTCAGGATTGCCGGGCCATTTTCGGGCGGCGCCCCCTCAAGTCCGAGGCGGGGCCATGCCCAGTCATGTGCTGTAACAATGCCGGTGCGAACCAGGCGGCAAGGCTCGACGCGAATGACCCCGAGGCCTTCGCGCATCAGCATGGCAATTCCCAGCTCCAGGCCAGACAGCGCCGTATCCAGCCAAATACGGGGCTGGCGTGGCGAGGGGAAGGTCGCGGCCATCGCCTCGCCCAAGGCGCCAGCCGCGCGCCCGGCCAATGGAATGTCACGGCTGCTGGCGAGCCAGGCCGCCAGTCCGGCCTGCCGCCCGTGCTGATAGGCGTGTTCCAGGACATTCCGGTAAGCGGTGGCGATGCGCCTCGGATTCAGTTCAGTGGCAGCCCAGAGCCGGGCGGCCAGCCCCATGGCCAGCCGTGCCGGAGCGTCATCTGCGAGGTCCAGCAGGGCGTCGGTCAAATCCGTCAGCTCCGCCGCCTCGTCAATCAGCCGGCAGCCCGATTCCTGCATCTCGGCCATGGAACCATGGCGGTTGGCGATGAGGGGAAGCCCGGCCATCAGCACGTCCTTGGCCGCCGCGGACGTCTCACCGCGGCTGCTGCGACGCAGCTGCACGGCCAGGTCCGTGGCCGCCAGCCAGAGGCGATAGGTCTCCGGCGGCGCGTGTCCCGTCAGCATCAGCTGCTGGGACAGGCCCCTCCGCTCAGCCAGGGCCAGGAGCGCGGAGCCGGAGCCATCGGCATCGCCGCCGACAAAGACCAGCCTCGCGGTCGGGTGGTGCCGTGCCACGGCCGCGAAGCCCTCCAGAATGCGCTCCGGCAGCTTGTGGCGCGTGACCAGGCCGAAGGAGCCGATCAACAGCGCGTCTTCCGCCACGCCAAGCGTGGCACGCGCCGCTTGGCGTCCGCGCGCATCAAGGCTGGATGATGCGTCCCGCAGGAGGGGGATGATGCTGGCATGGGCCAGTGCGGCTTCACCATACTCGGCGTGCAGCAGCGAACGCGCATGCCCCGAATGCACCACAACGCCCACGGCTTCCGCCAATGGCCCAGCGCTGCCGGCCAGTTCGCTGGCGGAGAAAATGGCGTGATACCCTTCCTCGCGAACCAGGCGATGCAGGCGCGGCTCGCTCGCCTCCGGGCGATGGTCGAGCCAGTTGCGCAAATCCGTGATGGCCGCTTCATGCAGCGTGACCAGGCCGGGAATGCGCGGCAACAGCCTGTTCAGCATGAAGGCATGCATGGTGTTGTTGCCCATCTGATACAGAACCCGGTCAAAGCCCCCACCTTCACGGGCGAAATCCTCCTCGCTGATCCAGGCCATTCGGCCGGCCAGGGCCCCCTGCGGTGGCTCCGCGCTGACCAGGGTGATGGCGTAGTGTGGGGCGAGTGCCGGGGCGAGCTCGGCCGTATAGTCGGCGATGCCGCTCTGCACGGGTGGCACGGGGGAGACGATGGCCAGCCGCAGCCGGTGCGAAGGCCGCACTGGCTTGGGCGGGCGGGCCGCCCCCTCGAAGGCGGACCAGGCGCGCGCCGCCACACGGTCCCAACTGAAGTCCCGGGCGCGGCGCGGGCCATAGGCGCGCAGGTCGGCCAGCAATTCCGGGGTTTCCAGCAGGCGCTGGAGCAACACGGCCAGTGCCGCCGCGTCATGTGGGTCAAACAGCGCATCGGCCCGGCCCATCACCTCGGGCAGGGCGGAGACGTTGCTGGCGATGCAGGCGGCGCCGCAGGCCATGGCCTCCAGCAGGGGCAGGCCAAACCCTTCAGCGAGCGAGGGCATGACGAAGATCTCGCAGGCCGCGTAAAGGCCGGGCAGGTCCGCCTCCTCCACGAAGGGCAGGGCGATGAGGTCCGCCTCCGCCAACCCAGCCTCCCGCGCCTGTGCGAGGAGATGGGGCGGATTCACATGGCCGATGGCAAGCGGATGGCGGCCGCGCAGGCCTGGTGGCAACGCCGCATGGGCACGCAGCAGAAGCCGCTCATTCTTGCGGTGGTCGCCAGCGCCGAGATAGAGAAGAAAGCCTTCGCGCAGGCCGTATTTGCGCAGCAGCGCGGCGCGTGCCGCAGCATCCTTCGCCGGGGGGGAGAAACCCGGCGAAGCACCGCCGCCGATCACCACCACCCGATCGGGCGAAAGCCCCAGATGGCGCAGCACCTCGTTGCGTGTGGCCTCTGAATTGGCAAGCAGCGGCGCGCAGGCAGCGAGTTCATCCAGGCAGCGCGCGTACCAGGGCACCAGCCCCGCCGCGCGCCAATGCCCGTCCAGATACGTCTCGCGCAGTGTCAGCGGGATCAGGTCATGGACCGTGGCTGCGATGGGCGGGCGTTCGAGTTCCGCGGGCCAGGTGGTGACGATGTCATGGCTCAGCCCTTCAAAAACCGAACCGACATGCACGAGGTCGGGTGCGCAATCCGTGATGGCCTGGGCGCGCAGATGCTCGGCGAGGCGGCGCAGCGGAGCCTGGGGGAGCTGGCCTGCGGCGCTGCCCTCCGGCGCCTGCCAGCGGCGCAGGTTGTGCGCCCCCAGGAGCGGCGTGAATTCCTCAGCCAGCCGCGCCGCCGAAGCGGTCAGGCGCGTGTTGAGCAGGATCTGCACCTCATGCGCGCCCCGCCCACGCATCAGCGCGCGCGCCAGTTCCAGGCTGAAACGGCCGAGACCCGCATGGCGCGCGGCCCCCTGTACGCCCTGAAGATCGAGCATCAGGCGCAAGCGCTCAGCCCCTGCTTCTGCCGCCGAGGCGAAGGGCCGCTCGCCCTGCATCGCCCCCGGGCAGCGGGGCTTGGGGCTGCGCGGCATCGGCCCGCAACTGCGCCTCTATTGCCAGCAGCCTTTCGGCTGAGAGCGCCAGCAGCCTTTCGGCGGAGAGCGCGCGGCCACCACCTGCTTGCGGCAGGACCACCGCTTCGATCATCGCAAGGCGGCCGGCGACATCCCCCTCGGTCGCCCATTGCAGGGCGGACAAGCGCAAGGGCGGCACGCGCCCATCGCCCATCTCCAGCGCAATCTCGACGGCGCCGGCTCCATCGGTGGTGACGGCCATCGGCAGCAGGACCGCGCCACCACCCTCCGGCAGGTCCGCGGTTCCACCTGGATGGCGCAGCCTTCCCCCCGCACCTGGCCGGATGGCAAGATGCAGCAGCACCCGCAGGTCTCCCGCGTGATCAGCCGGAACACGAATGCGCAGCACGGCACGCGGGGCCAGCGCGGCCACGCCGGAATGGTCCGCGGCATGGTCCCAGCCTTCGGCCAGCAGGCCGAACCAGCTGTGATCCCCCGCCGCGGGGCCAAAGACGACTGGCCGTCCGGGTGCGAGGGCGTCGTTGTTCTGCGCGACGGCCGAGATTTCGCGCAGGGCCACACGGATGGGCCGCCGCTCGCCCTCCGCGGGCGGGTCCTGCGGACCATCGAGCACGAGGCGCAGCGTGGCCGGCCCGGCGGGAAGCTCCAGCGCCAGCAGGGCGGCTTGCCCGGCCTCCAGGCTGACCCAGCGCAGCGGCGCATCGCCCACCGCCAGCCCCGCGCGATTGCCTTGCGCCCAGGGCACGGCCTGGAGATGGACGAGCAGGGTCAGTGGCGCGGCTGCCTCCAGATGGATCGTCCCGGAGGGACCCAGCAGCCAGGCGCCAGGCTCCTCGGGCGGCATGAAACCCTCGCCCAGGGTCAGGCTGGCACCGACAGGCAGATTGGCCGCTTCCGGCAGGTAAGTCAGGCGGTCGCCCACGACCAGGCGCGGCCATTCCGTCTGGGGCCTCTGCGGGGCGGGCTGGGCCATGCAGTCGGCCAATTGCGCCAGGAAATGCCGCGTGACATCCGGCCAGCCGCGCGGCGCGAAGTCAGCGCGCAACCGGGCCTCGGCGGCCGCCAGCGCCGCGCGGTCGGTCAGGAAATGGCTTATGCGGGACGCGATATCGCGGGCGCTGAAGGCGTCTATCGGCTCGGCGAAGCCGCCGGCGGCCTCGCCCGTCGCGCCCTCCATCGCGGCGAGGCAGACCTTGCCCAGCGCCAGGGATTCGCCGACCGGCAGGCCCCAGCCCTCGGTGAAGGAGGGGAAGACGCTGAACAGGCAGCCGCGATACAGCCCATCCAGCTCAGGATCGGAGACGCCATGCACCAGGCGGATGCGGCCATCCAGGAAGCGGGTGGCCTCCAGCTGATCCATGAGGTCCGCCACGCGCCACCCTGGCCGGCCGACAATGACCAGCGGTGGCGGGTCCACCCCCTCGCGCAGCATGATCTGCCAGGCCTGGAACAGGGATGCGTGGTTCTTGCGGGATTCGATCGTGCCGACGCACAGGATGTAATCCTTGCCGCGCAAATCGTTGAGCGCTTTCGGGAAGGTGCTGGCTTGATCACCCTGTTCCGGCGGGTTGATCCGATGCGCCAGGGGCATGGCGCGGATCGGGATCACGGGCGCTTCCATTTTTTCCCATTCGCGCCGGAGTTCGCCCGCGGTGAACTCCGAAATGGTCAGCGCGAAGTCCCAGAGGCCGGCCGCTTCCTGCAGCCCCTGGCGGAAGCCGCTGACCGTGCCCTCGGAGGTATGTTCGGGATGGGTGAGCGGGATCAGGTCATACACCAGTACGCCGATCCGCAGCCCCGCCGCGCGCAACCGGGCGAGTGCGGCCGGCGCACCGACCCAGAACCAGAAGGCCCCCATGATGAAGAACAGCCGCGCGGACGGCAGATGCGTCAGGCAGGCGCGCTCCATCGCGCCATTCACCAGCGCCTCGGCCCGGCGCGCATCATGCGGCTCATACAGGCAATAGGCGATGATGGCAGTGATATCGGCGCGCGAGAGGGTCCAGAGTGGGCCGAAGCGCTCGGCGACAAAGACGAAGCGCGCCGCCGCCTCCGCTTCCGGGTCGGCCAGGATGCCCTGCGCGAGGCCGAGCTGCACGCGCTGAATGCCGGTGGCCCGCCCGGTATCGCGCACCATGACGAGCAGGTCGGTCACGTCGTACAGGTGGGGGCCGCCGGGCGTGGCTGCCACCGGCGGCAGCCCGCCGGCGCGGCGGATGGCCTGCCAGTTGCGCCGCTCCGGCACGAGGCAAAACGCCGCCTGGGCCGCCGCGATGGCGGATTGGCGCCGCCCCGTCTCCAGCAGCGCCGCGCAGACGGCACGATGCGCGGCCGGGTCCTGCGGAGAACGGGCCAACTCCGCTTCGGTCTGACGCAGGCGGTCCATCGCCTCCTGCTCGCGGGCGGAGACCACGTGGGATGCGAGGGCAGCCGGGCGCGGGCGCGCTTCGATCCCCGCGAGGGCGGCAAGTTCGTCGGCCGCGTGGTTGATGGGGGCCAGCCGGTCGGAAATGGCATAGGCGGCGGCGGCGTCTTCCATCCGTCCCTGCAGCTTGAGCACATGACCGAGCTGGAGAGGGATGTCATGGTCGCGCGGGGCGATCCCGGCGGCGAGACGGTAAGCCCCCTCGGCCGCGGGAAGATCGCCCACCTCCTTCAGCGCATGGCCCAGCTGCACCCAGAGCGGCGCATCATCCTGGAAATGGGCGAGGTAGATGCGATACTGCGCAGCGGCTTCGGACCAGCGGCGCGCGTCCCGCGCCCGATCGGCGGCGTCGCGGCCGGCCCGAGCTGCTGCCTCAGCCCGACTTTGGGCGGCGAGCGCGGCGCGGCTCCCTGCTTCGGCCAGGCGCCGGACACGCCAGCGGGTGAAAAAGGGGAAAGGGTTCAAGCCGCAGCTCCGCAGATGCGAAAAGCAATCCCCTCAGAAGCAGGTGACGTCAAGTTGATCCGCGCCCAAGACCTGATTGTGATGGATGATCCACCCTGGACTGACCATATGAACGTATCATTGTCTTTACGTCACTGAAACTGACCCACTCCGGGAGTGTGCCATGCCGCCACCGCCGAAACAGGAGACGCCGCGCGGTGCCGGAAGCGGCCTGCTCTTTCTGCGTGAGGAAGAGCTGCGCCTTGCGCAGGACCTGCTGTATTTCGGATACCGGGATTTCACGGCCGGGGCGGACCGCATCCTCGCCACGCTGGAGATGGGGCGCGCGCATCACCGGGTGCTGCACTTCGTCGGCCGGGCACCGGGCATCAAGGTGGGAGAGTTGCTGGCCATTCTGGACATCACCAAGCAATCGCTCGGCCGCGTGCTGCAGCCGATGATCGAGCAGGGCTATGTCAGCCAGGCGCCGGGACGCAGCGACAAGCGCCAGCGCCTTCTCACCCTGACGGAGAACGGGGCGCAGCTGGAACGGAGGCTTTTCGACGCGCAGCGCGAATGGGTGCTGCGCGCCTATCGCGAAGCCGGCCCCCAGGCGGTGGAGGGCTTCCGCCAGGTCATGCGCGGCATGATGGGCGCAGAGGCGCGCGGCCAGTTCGAAGCGCTGGAGCGCGCGGCAGCCCCCGGCCGCACCACCCCCGCCTTTTCCCCCAACCCAAGCTCACGCGACAGGGAGTAACCCATGGCCGAAATCCCCGCCGATATCCTCGTGGTGGATGATGATGCCCGCCTGCGCGCCCTGCTCCAGCGCTTCCTGACCGAGCAGGGGCACCGCGTCGCCGTCGCCGCCGATGCCACCGAAGCGCGCGGCGCGATTGACGCCATGGCCTTCGACCTCCTGGTGCTCGATGTGATGATGCCCGGCGAGACTGGCCTGCAACTGGCCGAACACCTGCGTCGGGATGGCCATGACACGCCCATCCTCATGCTCACCGCGCGCGGCGACCCCGATGACCGCGTGGCAGGCTTTGAGCATGGCGCGGATGACTACCTCGCCAAGCCCTTCGACCCGCGCGAACTGGCGCTGCGCATCCGCACCATTTTGCGCCGCGCCGCAACTCCCCCGCCGCCCGCCTCCCTGCCCGAAGGCCCGGTGCAGCTGGGGCCCCAATGGTTCGACGCCGAACGCTGCGAGCTGCGCGGCCCCGAGGGCACGCAGCGCCTGACGGGGGGCGAGGCCGCCCTGCTGACAGCCCTGGCACGCCGCGCTGGCGAGGTGCTCTCGCGCGAGGATATCGCCGTGGCCCTGGGCACGCCCGATGCCGGCGAGCGCAGCGTGGATGTCCAGGTCACGCGCCTGCGCCGCAAGATCGAAAGCGACCCGCGCGAACCGCGCTTCCTGCACACCATCCGCCATAAGGGCTATGTGCTCAGGCCCGGCCCTTGAAAGCCCGGCCCTTGAAAGCCCGGCCCTTGAAAGCCCGGTCCTTGAAAGCCCGGTCCTTGAAAGCCCGGTCCTTGAAAGCCCGGTCCTTGAAAGCCCGGCCTTGAAAGCCAGGCCCTTGAAAGCCCGGCCTTGAAAGCCAGGCCCTTGAAAGCGGTGGCCATGAGACCCGACAAATCATTGTTGCGCCGCTTTGGCGGGCTCCTGCCGCGCGGCCTGCTGGCGCGCACCGTGCTCATCATGCTGGTACCGCTCATCGTGTTGCAGGGCGTGGCCTTGCAACTGTTCTACGGCGGGCACCTGGACGTGATTTCCCGCCGCCTCTCGGCAGGCCTCGCGGGCGATGTGGCATTCGTGGCTCATCTGGTGGACCACGCGCCCGAGGCTTTGCGCGCGCAGATCCTGCGTGAGGGAAATTGGCGCCTTGGCCTTTCCCTGGGTTTCGAGCCGAACGAGCAACTCGGCACGCCGCCCATACGCCCCGCCTGGATGCCTTTCCTGCCGCTGGAGGAGGACCTCGCCAACGCGCTGCGCGAGCGCATGAACTTCACCTTCGACGCGGATTGGCACAGCGATGCTCAGGCCATCGTCATCCGCGTGCAGACGCAGACCGGCGTGCTGAGCGTGGAGGCACCGCGCAAGCGGCTGTTCAACACCACGCTCTATGTGTTCGTGGTTTGGCTGGTGGGTTCCGCGTTGCTGCTGGCTGGCATCGCCGTGCTGTTCATGAAAAACCAGGTGCGCGCCATCCGACGCCTCGCCGAGGCTTCGGAAGCCTTCGGCCTGGGGCGCGACATGGCGCCCATCAAGCCCGAGGGTGCCCGTGAGGTGCGCCAGGCCGCACTCGCCTTCAACGCGATGCAGGAGCGCATCCTGCGCTTCATCAATCAGCGCACCGAGATGCTGGCGGGCATCAGCCATGATCTGCGCACGCCGCTCACCCGCATGCGCCTGGCCATCGCCATGCTGCCGCAATCACCCGAGACGACCGAGGATCTCGCGGCGTTGGGCGAGGATCTGGAGGAGATGGAGCGAATGGTGGAAAGCTACCTCGCCTTTGCGCGCGGCGAGGGGCTGGAGGCAGCGCGCTCCACGGATCTGGTGGAACTGGTCGAGGAGATGGCGGCCAAGGCGCGGCGCAGCGGGGCGGAGCTTGCCGTGGCCTCACCTGCTTCGCTGATGCTGCCGCTGCGCGGCGATTCCCTCAGGCGTGCGCTCGGCAATCTGCTGGACAATGCGCGCCGGCATGCCCAGCGAATCGCCATCGGCGTGACGGAACTCCAGGAGGCGGGGCGAAGCTGGGTGGATCTGACGGTGGATGATGACGGGCCCGGCATCCCTGCCGCCGACCGCGCCGGGGCGTTCCGCCCCTTCACCTCGGGTTCGGCCACGGGCACCGGCCTCGGCCTTGCGATCGCGCGGGACATTGTTCGCGCCCACGGCGGCGAGATCCTGTTGGAGGAAAGCCCCATGGGGGGATTGCGCGCGCGGATGCGTCTGCCCGTCTGAATTGCGCATGGCTGCGTTGCAGCGCGTGACGTTTTCCCTGCATCGGGCGAAACCCAGATCATTCCCATCGTCTCAAGGTGACAACATGCGGCAATTGCATCTGGGCGCCTTCATGCGCCCCGTCGTCATCCACGCCGGCGGCTGGCGGTATCCGGGCGCCTGGCCGGATGCGAATTTCAGCTTCCCCAAGCTCAGCCGTCTCATCCAGACGTTGGAGCGCGGCAAGTTCGATGCCTTCTTCATGGCCGACCACCTGGCCCTGCTGAACATGCCCATCGAGGCGCTGCGGCGCAGCCACACCGTCACCAGCTTCGATCCAATGACGCTGCTGCCCGCACTGGCCGCTGTGACCGAACGCATCGGGCTGATCGCCACGGCTTCGACCACCTATAACGACGCCTATCACGTGGCACGCAAATTCGCCTCGCTGGACCATATCTCGAACGGCCGGGCGGGGTGGAACCTGGTCACCACCGCCAACCCGGACGCGGCGATGAATTTCGGCCAGGATGCGCACATGGCCCATGGCGAACGCTACAAGCGCGCCCGCGAATTCCATGATGTGGTGACCGGCCTGTGGGACAGCTTCGCCGATGACGCCTTCATCCGCGATGCGCAAAGCGGGATCTTCTGGGACCCTGCGCGGATGCATGTGCTGGACCACAAGGGCGAGGAGCTTTCGGTGCGCGGCCCGCTCAACATCGCGCGGCCCATCCAGGGCTGGCCGGTGATCGTGCAGGCCGGCGCGTCAGAGGCCGGGCGCCAGATCGCGGCCGAGACGGCGGAGATGGTCTTTGCCGCCGGCGGCCCGCTGAAGGACGCGCAGGCTTTCTACGCCGATGTGAAGGGGCGCGCTGCCAAACTCGGCCGCAACCCTGATCACATCAAGATCCTGCCCGGCTGCCTCGTGGTCGTGGGTGCGAGCATTGAGGAAGCCCGTGCCAAGCGCGCGCTGCTGGACAGCCTGGTGCATGAGGAAAGCGCCATCGGCGCGCTGTCCATCGCGCTGGGTGTGGATGCGCGCGCCTTCGACCCCGATGGACCCCTGCCGGAAATCCCTGAGACCGAATCCAGCAAATCCGGGCGCGAGCGGGCCATCAATCTGGCACGGCGCGAAAATCTGACCGTCCGGCAATTGGCGCAGCGCCTTGGCGGCTATTCCGGTGCTGCCATGGTCGGCACGCCCGAATCCATCGCCGATGAGATGGAGGAATGGCTGGAAGGGCGCGGCTGCGACGGCTTCAACATCATGTTCCCCTATGTGCCCGGGGGCCTCGACGATTTCGTCGAGCAGGTGGTTCCCGAATTGCAGCGCCGTGGCCTGTTCCGCCGAGAATATGCAGGCACCACCCTGCGCGAGCATCTGGGCCTGCCCCGCCCCGCGAACCGTTTTTTCTGATGGGGGCAGCCCCTGCCCCACCGACGGCCCGAAGGACTGGCGCCTGAGGGCGGAATAACGGCCCGAAGGGCCGATGCCACGAATGTGGCCCGCCGGTGGTCCGGCGAGCCCAGCGGCCGTAGGCCGCGCCCGGCGCCTGAGGGCGGAATCACGGCCCGAAGGGCCAAGGCCACGAATGTGGCCCGCCGGCAGTCCGGCGAGCCCAGCGGCCATAGGCCGCGCCCGGCGCCTGAGGCGTAAT
>JBBRVI010000089.1:0-12720 GCA_038247025.1 Acetobacterales bacterium | reverse complement strand
TTGTGGGTGCGGGCGGCATCGGCGAGGAACTCTACAAGGTGATTTCGTTCAACTACTACGAGGAGATCAGCGCCATCATCCTGCTCATCATCCTCTCCGTGATGGTGATTGACCTCACCTCCGAACGCCTGCGTCGCCGCGCGATCGAGGCCGCGGCATGACGCCGGTTGAAATCGCCTCCTGGCAGGCCCGCGTTCCGGGCGCCTTCGGCCCCTCCCCGCGCGGCCGCGCGATGCGGGTGCTGGGGTGCGTCGCCTTCTTGGCCTGGCTCATCGGCACGCTGTGGTGGTTCGATGTCTCGCCGCAGCGAATGTGGAACGGGCTGAACGGACTGCTGGTCATCACGCGACTGATGATCCCGCCCTCGCCCGGCGAGCAATGGGTCGAAATCCTGCACGGCCTGGCCGAGAGCCTCGCCATGGCCTTCCTGGGCACCTTCATCGCGGCGATCATCGCCGTACCACTGGGCTTCATGGGGGCGAACAACGTCGTCACCAACACTCTGTTCCGCTTCTCGCTGCGCCGCGTGTTTGACGGTTTCCGTGGCGTGGATCAGCTCATCTGGGCACTGGCCTATGTGCGCGCGGTGGGCCTAGGGCCGCTGGCGGGCGTGCTGGCAATTGCCACGGCCGATATCGCGGTGCTGGCCAAGCTCTACGCCGAAGCCATCGAGAATGCGGAGAAGAAGCAGGCCGAGGGCATCGCCGCCGCGGGTGGTTCGCCCACGCTCATCATGCGCTTTGGCATCCTGCCGCAGGTGGCGCCGATCATGCTGGGCCATGCGCTGTATTTCTTTGAAAGCAACACGCGCTCGGCCACCATTCTGGGCGTGGTGGGTGCGGGCGGAATCGGGCTGCAGATCGCCGAGCGTATTCGTGTTCGGCACTGGGATGAGGTGGCCTTCATCATCATCCTGATGGTGCTGATGGTGGCGGCCATTGACTGGCTCTCGGGGAAGGTGCGGCGGCGATTGATTGGGGGGCGGTAGGAGAAATCAGGGCAGGCGCTGGGTCAGAGTCTCCAGGCGCTGTTCGACCGCGAGAATGGCGGCGCGCTCCATGTCCCTGTAATCCTGCACAAGTGCAGTACCGGCATCCGTCAGCGCGGCACCGCCACCACGCGCGCCGCCCGCCACGGCAACCACGGCCGCCACGCCAAGCAGGCGGTTCACCTGATCCACCAACTCCCAGGCGCGCTTGTAGCTCATGCCCAGCGCTCGCCCCGCGGCCGAGATGGAACCCTCCCGCCCGATCGCCTCCAGCAGCGCGATCTTGCCTGGCCCAATGCGGCCACGCGGCAGGTCAATCCGAAGGCTCAGCCGCGCGCTCAAGCCAGTCTCGCGTGATCGAAAGCGACCGATTTAACCATGGCCCAGACTTCCTGCCCCACGACCAGCCCCAGCCGCGCAACTGAATCGCGCGTGACGCGAGCCAGCATAACCGTCTCGCCCACTGCGAGGTGCAGAAACACCTCGTGCGGCGAGGCAGTCGGCGCGATTTCCCGCAGCACCGCGCGGAGGATGTTCTGCACAGACACATCCTCAGGCCGCGTCAGCGCCACCGCCACATCGCGTGCGCGCAGCCGTAACCGTAGCCGTGTGCCGACGGGTGGGCCCTGCAACGGGACGAGGAAATCTCCACCTGGAAAGGCGAGCCGCGTCAGCCCGCGCGACACGTCATGACAAGCGATCCTTGCTGTCATCAGCACGCCCGCATCGCGCCGCGCGGCAAGCGGCAGATCGGTGCGGGCGGTCAGCGCCTCCAGCCCGCCGCTGGCGAGTACGCGGCCGCTGTCCATCAGCACCATCTGATCGGCCAGGGCATCCACCTCATCCAGCGCGTGCGTCACGTAGAGGATGGGCATCGCCGCCGCGTCACGCATCCGGGCGAGGAAGGGCAGAATCTCCGCGCGGCGCGGCGCATCCAGCGCGGCCAGTGGCTCGTCCATCAGTAGCAGTCGCGGGCGCATCAGCAGCGCACGACCGAGGGCCACGCGCTGGCGCTCACCGCCCGAAAGCCGGGCCGGACGGCGGCCGAGCAGGCCCTCGATGCCCAGCAGCGCCACCACCTCATCAAAGCCGGGACCATCCGCTTCGCGTGGCGCGCGGCGCATCCCGTAGCGCAGGTTGCTCTCGACGCTGAGATGGGGGAACAACCGCGCCTCCTGGAAGACGAGTCCGCAACGGCGCTGCTCCGCTGGCAGGGCCACGCGCCGCGCCGTGTCCAGCAGCGCCGTGTCCAGCAGCGCCGTGCCGTCCAGCGCCACGCGGCCGGCATCGGGCCGCAGCAGCCCCGCGACGGCCTTGAGAATCGTGGTCTTGCCGCAGCCCGAAGGGCCGAAGATCGCCGTCACGCCGCGTGCGGGGGCCGTGAATTCCACATCCAGCGCGAAGCCGCCGAAGCGATGGCGCAGCGAAACCTCCAGCATCAGCCGCGCCCCAGCCACAGATGCATCCGCCGCGCGATAAGCTCCGCCAGCAAAAGTCCCCCCATGGCGAGGCTGAAGGAAATCAACGCCAGCCGCGCCGCCACCCCCTCGCCGCCCGGCGTCTGGGTGGCGGTGTAGATGGCCAGTGGCAAGGTCTGCGTCTCGCCGGGGATGTTGGAGGCAAAAGTGATGACGGCGCCGAACTCGCCCAGGCCCGCCGCGAAGGCCGTGACGGCACCCGCCAGAATGCCGGGCGACATCAGCGGCAGCGTGACGGTCAGGAAGCGGTCGAGTGGCCGCGCGCCGAGAGTGCGGGCAGCCTCCTCCAGGCCTGGGTCCACCTGCTCCAGCCCCAGCCGCACTGCGCGCACGATGAGCGGGAAGGACATCACGGCGGTGGCCAGGGCCGCGCCCTCGGTGGTGAAGACCAGGCGGATGCCGAACCAGGCATGCAGCGGCGCGCCGATCGGCCCCTGGATGCCAAACAGCATCAGCAATCCCCAACCCACGACCACGGGCGGCACCACCAGCGGCAGATGCACCAGGGCATCCAGCAGGAAGCGCCCGGCAAATCGCCGGCGCGTCAGCAACCAGGCGATGAAGATGGCGGGCAGAAGCGACACGATCACCGAGCGTGTGGCAACATCCATGCTGAGGCGGACGGCCTGCCATTCGTCCGGCGAAAGGGTCAACGCGGCAAGGTGAAGCCGTGGCGCTGCCAGATGGGCGTCGCCTCCGCGCTGATGATGAAGCGGAGGAATGCACGCGCCGGGTCATTTGCCTCACCGCGCCGGGTCAGTGCGAAAGGATAGCGGATGGGCGGGTGGCTCTCAGCCGGGAATTGTCCCACGACCTGCACGCCGCGTGTGGCCATGGCATCGGTCGCATAGACGATGCCCAGGGGCGCCTCGCCACGCTCCACCAGCAGCAGCGCGGCGCGGACATTCTCGGCGCGGGCGAGACGTGGCGCTAGGGCTTGCCACTGCCCCATCCATTCCAGCGCAGCCTGGGCATAGCGCCCGGCAGGCACATGCGCCGGGTCGCCCACTGAAAGCCGACCCTGCGGACCCAGCAGGGCCGCCAGATCGGTCCCGCGCGCGAGTCTGACCGGCCGGGCTGCCGCACTGGGCGCTACCAGCACCAGCGCATTGCCCAGCGCCGATTGGCGCGTCGCGTTCACCACGAGGTCGCGCGCCTGGACATAATCCATCCAGGGCTCATCGGCGGACAGAAAAAGATCGGCCGGCGCGCCTTGCTCGATTTGCCGCGCCAGGGAGGAGGAGGCGGCGAAGGTCAGGCGCGGCGCAGGTTGGCCGCGCCCAGCCCATTCCGCACCAAGCGCGCGTAGCCCATCCTGCAGGGAGGCCGCAGCGAAGACCGTCATGGACGTCTGTGCCGCCGCCATGGTCGGCAGCAGGGTGAAAGAGGCAAGCAGAAGGGGACGGCGCTGCATCCCACCGTTATAGCCAGCCGGGAATAGCGCGTGCAAGTCAAGCCAGCAGCGCGATGCTCCCCGCCGCCAGCAACACCACCATCGCGAACCGCTTGTAGAAGCGCTCAGGCACCACGTGGAACAGCCGCGCACCTATGGGCACGCACAGCATCAGCACCGGTAGCAACAGCACCAGCTTCGCCAGAACCGCGGCCGTGATCAGGCCAAACCAGAGTGGACCCAAAATGGAAACCATTGCGATGAGCGCAAAGAACAGGATCAGGTTCGCGCGGTGGCGCTTGGCTTCCTCCGGCCCCGCCAGGAGGTAGAGGATCACCGGCGGCCCGCTCATCCCCGTCGCCCCCTTGAGCAGCCCCGAGACGCTGCCGACGGCCAGGTTGAGCCCCAATGGCCGGCTGCCATGATACCGCCATCCCGAAAGCAGCAGCATCCCAAAGACCAGCACGAAGCCGCCGATGGCACGGCGCAGCAGTTCGGGATCGGCGGTAAACAGGACCACGGCGCCGAGCGGGGTCGCCAGCGCCGCCGCGCCGCCGATGGGCAGGATCACGCGCCTGTCCGCATCCTTGAAGGCGTACGGCAGCAATTGCAGCGAGACGACAAGCTCCATCATCAGCATCACGGGCACGCCCGCCCGCGGCCCCCAGAGCACCGCATAAATGGGGGCGAGGATCACTGCGGTGCCGAAACCGGCATAGCCGCGCATCAGCCCTGCAACGGCGGTCGCGAGTGCGGCCGCCCAAATCGGCCAGTCGGAAAGAAGCTGCGCGGATGTGGCCAGCAACGCGCTCAATTCTCCACCTGCTCAAGTGTTACGATGGCCAGGTTCAACAGAAGCTTTCCCGCATTTTCGAAATTGACCGTCACGCGATCACCCACCACGGACTGCACCTGGCCTATCCCCCATTCGCGGTGATGCGGGTGCAGAACCCGCATCCCAGGCTCGATTCCATGCATCGCATCGTCTCCAATCGCTTTCGTTGCGAGACGTCTTCGCACCGTTCTCCAAAGCCCCGAGTTTCGGATTTATTGTTTGCAGACTGACGCGGATTGAAAGAATTCGGCAACCCTAAACAGTTAGTGATGTCTTCGAAGCCTGACGGGCCTTGATGTCTGCTGGGATCTGGCCCGCATTTTGCGCTGGGTTCGCATGGGAATTCTCCACCGACATCGCGTCCATGCCGTGGCCACACTTCACCGAGAAAGAAAATCGAATGCCCTGCTCCTCGCGCCTGACGGAACTCATCGCGGCTCGCATCTTCCATGATCTGGGCTCGCCCATGGCCAGCATCACTGCCTTGCTGCCCCAGTTGGCCGATCCCGCGGCGGCCGACATCGTGGCGGAGACCGCAACCGAACTGCGCGCCCGAATGAAGCTGTTCTCGATCAGCTTCGGACAGGGCGATGAACTCGGCTGGCATCAGTTGCCGGCCCTGCTCGAAGGGGCCCCAATGGCCCACCGCGTCCGCTTCGACCTCCCGCCAGCGGATGACATGTTGAGCTCAGGGCGCGCCAGGTTGTTGCTATCCGCCATCCTCCTCGCCGCCGAAGCGCTGCCGCGTGGTGGCGTGGTGCGCGTGTCGCAGGACAATGCAGGCTGGGTCAGCCTGCTGCCCGAGGGGCGCGACGCCGCGTGGTCGCCGGTGTTTGTCGAGCTTGTTGCTGGCGGCGCGATGGAAGCTGCGCTCGCCGCCGGCCCCCGTCGTGTCCTGGCACCCTGGGTCATCGTTCAGGCCGAGGAGCAGGGCGCCGAGCTGAGCATGACGCTGGCCACGGCCGTCGCCATGCCGCCGCTGCGGATCGGGCCTTCTGCATGAGGCTCTCGCGCAGTGATGCACGGAGGAGCGCAAAAGCCCCCCGGTTCATTTAAACTCCGCTACATTTAGACCCCGGCGCATTTACGTTTTCTTCGGACCAGCCTGCGCATCCTGATCTTCATCGCTGTCCCCATCCAAGGGTTCGGCATGGATGAAGGGACCTTCGATGGATGACCTGCTCGCTGACTTCCTGACCGAGACCAATGAAGGGCTGGCCAGCCTGGATGCGGCTCTGCTTCAGCTGGAGCGCAATCCCTCCAACGGCGCCGTTCTCTCCGAGGTGTTCCGCACGGTCCACACGATCAAGGGCACCTGCGGTTTTCTCGGCCTGCCGCGCCTCGAAGGTGTCGCGCATGCGGCGGAGAATGTGCTGGGCCTCTGGCGGGATGGAACGCTGGCGGTGACGCAATCGGGCATCACGCTGATCCTTTCCGCCGCCGACCGCATTCGCCAGATCGTGGCCGGGCTGGAAGCCACCGGCAGCGAGCCTGTGGGCGATGATGCGCCGCTCAAGGCCGCGCTGAACGCCGCCGCTTCCGGCGAGGCGCCCGCTGCCGCGCCGGTGCTCGCTGAACCTGACCAGGCGCCGCCCACTCTGGAGGAGTCTGCGACACCGATCCCCACCGCAGAGCCTGCAATGGAGGCCGCCGCCACCGGCGGCAATGCGCCGCAAACCATTCGCGTCGCCGTGGATGTGCTCGAAGACCTCATGGTTCTGGTCAGCGAACTCGTCCTGACGCGCAATCAGCTCATGCAACTGGCCCGTGCCGAGGAGAATGCCGCCTTCGCTGTCCCCTTGCAGCGCCTTTCGCAGATCACTTCCGATTTGCAGGACGGGGTGATGAAGACGCGGATGCAGCCCATCGGCAGTGCCTGGGCCAAGCTGCCCCGCCTGGTGCGCGATCTCAGCAATGATCTGGGCAAGCGCATCGAATTGGAGATGCGGGGCGCGGAAACCGAGCTTGACCGCCAGGTCATGGAACTCATCAAGGACCCGCTGACCCACATGGTCCGCAACAGCGCCGATCATGGCCTGGAAACGCCCGAGCAACGCCGTGCCGCCGGCAAGAAGGAAACCGGGCGCATCCTGCTCAATGCCTTCCACGAGGGCGGGCATATCATCCTGGAGATCGGCGACGACGGGCGCGGTCTGAACACGGATCGCATCAAGGCGAAGGTGGTGGCGCAAGGCCTCGCCACCGAGGCCGAACTGGCTGCGATGAGCGAGCGTGACATCCACCGCTTCATTTTTCGTGCCGGGTTCTCCACGGCGGCTGAGGTCACTTCCGTCTCTGGCCGAGGTGTTGGGATGGATGTGGTCAAGACCAATATCGAGCGCATCGGCGGCATGGTGGACCTGGTCTCGCGCGAGCATCGCGGGACCACATTCACCATCAAGATCCCCCTGACGCTGGCCATCGCTGCTGCGCTCATCGTGGAGGCGGGTGGCGAGCGCTTCGCCATCCCGCAAGCCGGCGTGCTGGAATTGGTACGCGTGGGCCTGGGCGATGGACCCAAGGTGGAGCACATCAAGAACTCCGCCGTGCTTCGCCTGCGTGATCAGCTTCTGCCGCTCGTGCCTCTCAAACACGTTCTGCGGCTGGAGCCGGAGACGGAAGCCCCGCAAACCGAGGGCTTCGTCGTTGTCACGCAAATCGGCGCGCAGCTTTTCGGCATCGTGGTGGATCGCGTCTTCGACATCGAGGAAATCGTGGTGAAGCCTGTTGCGCCCATTTTGCGGCACATCACGATGTTCTCGGGCAACACCATTCTGGGTGATGGCTCGGTCATCATGATCCTGGACCCCAATGGTATCGCGCGGGCCACGGGTCTCGGGCTGGATGGCGCCGAAGGGACCGCGATGCAGGAACAGGCGGCCGCTCCGCGTCGCCGCGACCGCAGTACCGCGCTGCTGCTGTTCCGTGCCGGCGCCGGCGCGCCCAAGGCGGTTCCGCTCAACCTGGTTGCGCGACTGGAGAACCTGGAGGCCTCGCGCATTGAGCGCACGGGCGAGAGCCTGGTCGTGCAGTATCGCGGGACGCTGATGCCGTTGGTGCCCCTCGACAGCTATGCACAGCCGCCCGAAACCGGCCACCAACCGGTGCTGGTCTTTGGCGACGGGACACGCGCCATGGGCCTGATGGTGGATGAAATCCTGGATGTGGTGGATGTCCCGCTGGAGATGGACCGTGCGGGGCTGCGCCCCGGCTTCCTGGGCAGCTGCGTCATCGCCGAGAAGGTGACCGACATTCTCGACACCAGCTTCTGGCTCAAGCAGGGCCAGCCGGACTGGTTCGAGACGCAGGCAGTGGTTGGCACGCGTCCGCGCATCCTGATTGCCGAGGACAGCGATTTCTTCCGCAACCTCATCGTCCCTGCCGTCATGGCGGCCGGATATGATGTGATGACCGTCAACAACGGCCGCGACGCGCTGCGCCTGCGCGATGCAGGCGAGATGTTCGACATCATCATCTCCGACATCAACATGCCCGAGCTCGACGGGTTCGGCCTGGCTCGCGCCGTGCGGGAAGGTGGTGCCTGGGCGGAACTGCCGATGATCGCGCTGTCGAGTCAGTCGGAACCGCGCGACGTGGAGCGCGGCCGCGCCGCCGGCTTCAGCGACTACATCGCCAAATTCGACCGCGATGCCCTGCTGTCGAGCTTGCAGCACTGTCTGCAGCCCATGCTCGCCCGCTGAACCGAAGGAAATCCCCATGCAGACCGAAGTTACCAAAGCCTCAGCGCGGGCGCCTGGCACCGGCAACACCGACGCCGCCAGCATGATGCTGACCCTGACCGTGGCCGGCCAGCTTTGCGCCGTGCCCGTGCTGACCGTGCGCGACGTGTTGGGGGTGCAGACCATCACGCGCATTCCCCTTGCGCCGCATGAGGTGGCGGGCAGCCTCAACCTTCGCGGCCGCATTGTGACGGCGGTGGATCTCCGCTTGCGGCTGGGCCTGCCACCGCGTGAGCCGGGGCAGGTTGCGATGAGCGTCGTCGTGGATGTCGGCGGCGAACTCTACAGCATCCTGGCCGACCAGGTGGGTGAGGTGCTCTCCCTGAGCGCCGAGGGGACTTCGCCCAACCCAATGACGCTGGATGCGTCCTGGAAGGAATTTTCGCTGGGTGTGCACCGCCAGGGGGACCAACTTCTGGTGCTGCTGGATGTGGAGCGCCTGATGGCGCTTGGCGTCTGAGAGGGAGGATCAGCCATGTCCAACGGAACCTGCCTGGTGGTGGATGACAGCATGGTCGTGCGCAAGGTTGCGCGGCGGATTCTGGAACGGCACGGATTTACGGTGCGAGAGGCCGAGAATGGACAGAAGGCGCTCGACGCCTGCCGCGCCGAAATGCCGCGCGCCGTATTGCTGGATCGCAACATGCCGGTGATGGACGGCATCGGCTTTCTGCGCGCGCTGCGTGCCGAATACGGCCCGGATGAGCCCGTGGTGGTGATGTGCACCACCGAGGCGGGGACGGAGAAGATCCTCGAAGGGCTGGAGGCCGGCGCCCATGAATACGTCATGAAGCCATTCGACGAGGAAATTCTCTGCGACAAGCTGATCCAGGTGGGGTTGCTTCCGGCATGAGTCTCTCCCGGCCCGGAAAACTGCGGGTAATGCTCTGTGATGACAGCAGCACCGTGCGCTCGGCCCTGGCGCGCGTCCTGGAGGAGGATCCCGCCATCCAGGTTGTCTCGCGCGTGGGGGATGGAGCGCAGGCGCTGGCCGCTCTCGATTCCGCCAGCCCGGCGGAACGCGCGCAGGTGATCCTGCTGGATCTCGAAATGCCGGTGATGGATGGGATGACGGCGCTGCCGCAAATCCTGCGTCGGGAGCCGCGCCCCATCGTCATCGTGGCCAGTGCGCTGACGCAACGCGGCGCGAGTGTGACGATGGAGGCGCTGCGCGCCGGTGCATCGGATTACATCCCCAAGCCAGGAGCCGCGGGCGGTGGGCTGAATGATCCGCTCTTCCGCGCCGATCTCCTGGCCAAGGTAAAGGGCTGGGCGAGGTTGCGTCAGCCGGCACCGCGCGCCCCGCTGCCTGTCGCGCCGCGCGCCCCACGCCGGGGCGAGCCAGCGCGCGTCATTTGTATCGGAAGTTCCACCGGCGGCCCGCAGGCGCTGGCCGCACTGGTGCGCCGCCTGCCTCGCCAGGTCGGCCTGCCCATCATCATCGTGCAGCACATGCCAGCCGGCTTCACTGCGATGCTGGCCAAGCACCTTGATACGCTGGGCGGCCCGCCCGTGCGTGAGGCCCAGCACGGCGATGTACTGGAGGCGGGACGCATTTATCTGGCCCCGGGCGAACATCATCTTGTGGCCAAGGCGGATGGGCAGCGCGTGGTGCTGCAACTCTCGGATGCCCCACCCGAAAACTTCTGTCGCCCCGCGGTGGATCCCACTTTGCGCAGCCTGATCGCCATCTATGGGCGTGCGGTCCAGGCCGTGATCCTGACCGGCATGGGGCAGGATGGGTTGCTGGGCTGTCGCGCGCTGGCGCAGGCTGGCGGTGCAGTATGGGCGCAGGACGAAGCTTCCTCCGTGGTCTGGGGCATGCCGGGTGCTATCGCGCGCGCTGGCCTCGCCGCCGAACAGGGAACCCCCGAATCGCTGGGCGACGGCCTGGCCCAAATCTGCGGGAAACGCGCATGAATCCCACTGTTTTCGCCTTCCTCACCGGCATCGTGAAGCAGCGCTCCGGCGGCATCATCGGCCCTGACCAAGGCTATATGCTGGAGACGCGGCTGGCGCCGCTGCTCAAGCGGGAGTCGCTGAAGGATCTGGAGGCGCTGGCCAGCCGCCTGAAGGCGCCGCGCAGCGACACGCTGGCCCAGGAAATGACCGAACTGCTCACCACCAATGAGAGCAGCTTCTTCCGCGATGGCCGCCCCTTCGAGCATCTGCGTGCATTGCTGCCGGCGTTGCATGCCGCACGGCCGGCGGGCCAGCCGTTGCGAATCTGGTCCGCCGCCTGCTCCACTGGCCAGGAAGCCTTTTCCATCTCGATCGTCCTGGCCGAATTGATGGAGGCCAATCCGGGCTTGAAGGCGCGGCGAGTGGAGATCATCGGCACCGACATCACCTCCGCCGTGCTGGAACGCGCGCGCGCGGGTGTGTTCACGCAATTCGAGGTGCAGCGCGGCATGCCCATCCGCACGCTGATGAAGCGCTTCACGCAGGAGGAGACGCGCTGGCGCATCCGTCCCGAAATCGCCGCCCCCTGCCGATTCGAGAAGTTCAACCTGCTGGGCGACCTGCGCGGCATGGGCCGCTTCGACGTGGTGTTCTGCCGCAACGTGCTGATCTATTTCGATGTGCCGACCAAGGGCCGGGTACTCGGCGGTATCGCGCAACTTCTCGCCCCCGATGGCGCGCTTTATCTGGGCGCGGCGGAGACGGCGATGGGCGTCACCACCGCGTTGGTCGCCAAGAATGGCGAACGCGGGGTTTATGGCGTGGCGGAGGCCGTCCGCTTGCGGGCATAATACCGCGCGCGCAAAATGCGCCGATGCAAAAACAGCTTCGCCTCAACGCATTTGATATGGCCTGTGTGGGCCATATCCAGCACGGAATGTGGACCCATCCGCGCGATACCAGCGCCCAGTACAACCAGCTTCAGCATTGGCTGGAACTGGCACGGCTGCTGGAGCGCGGGTTGTTTGACGGGTTGTTCCTCGCGGATGTGCTCGGCGTTTATGACGTAATGGACGGCTCGGCCGATGCAGCGATTCGCGGGGCCGTGCAGGTGCCGCTGCTTGATCCAGCGCTGATCGTCCCCGCCATGGCGGCGGTCACTTCGCAGCTGGGTTTTGGCATCACGGCCAACCTTTCCTGCGAACCGCCCTATCTGTTTGCGCGGCGGATGAGCACGCTGGATCACCTGACTCAAGGGCGCATCGGTTGGAACATCGTCACCGGCTATCTGGACTCCGCCGCGCGCGCGATGGGCCTGGAGCGCCAGATGCAGCATGACGACCGCTATGACCTGGCCGAGGAATATATGGAGGTGGTCTATCGCCTCTGGGAGGAAAGCTGGGCCGAGGGCGCGGTCCAGCGCGATGCTGCAGGCGGGCGTTTCGCGAACCCCGCCTTGGTGCGACGCATTCGCCATGAGGGGCGGCAGTACCGGCTGGACGCTCACCATTTGTGCGAGCCTTCGCCGCAGCGCACGCCGGTCCTGTATCAGGCGGGCGCTTCGGCGCGCGGGCAGCAATTCGCCGCGCGGCATGCCGAATGCGTATTTCTCAACGGCGGGCCGGCCGCGGATGTGGCCAAGCAGATTGCGGCGTTGCGGGCGCTGGCTGCGCCGCGGGAGCTGCGCGTCTTCGTCGGTGCCACGCTGGTGATGGGGCGCACCGAGGCAGAAGCAGCAGAAAAGCTCGCGGAATACCGCCGGCATTCCAGTGCGGAGGGCGCGCTGGCTCACGCCTCCGCCTCGCTCGGGATTGATTTCGGGCGTTACGGGATGGATGAGCCGATCAGCGCCGGGCCGGGCAATGCCATCCAGTCCAATGTGGAGGCCATGAAGCGCGCGGCCGGCCCGCAATTCACGAAGCGCGGGCTGATGGATCAGTTCATCCTGGGCAGCCGGCAGAAGCCAATGGTGGGCAGCGTGGCGCAAACCGCCGAGCGGTTGATCGAGTATGCGCAAGCCACCGGGGCGGACGGCTTCAACCTCTCACGCACCGTCTTCCCCGAATGCCTGGTCGAAGTGGTGGAGCAGCTCGTGCCCGAATTGCAGGAGCGCGGCGCCTACAAACGCGACTACATGCCGGGCACCTATCGCGAGAAACTGTTCGGCCATGCCCGGTTGCAGGCCCCGCATCCGGCGGCCGGGTTTCGCTGATCAGTTGGGCTTGGCGAGTTGCTTGTTCTCCAGCTTGGACAGCAGCCGCACCATCGGCCAGAGCAGGACGAAACAGGCCACCGCTGCCGCCATGATGGGCGTGGCGTTGTACGTCGCGCTTTGCGCCTGGCGCGCCTGGAACAAAAGCTCCGGCATGGCGACCACTGCGGCG
>JBBRVI010000088.1:0-12759 GCA_038247025.1 Acetobacterales bacterium | reverse complement strand
GACTGGCTCAACAGCGGCTGGCTCAACAGCGGCTGGCTCCCCAGCGGTTGACTCTTCAGTGACTGGTGAAGGGCCAACGTGATGACTGACCTGTCCAATTGCCAGTTCGACAAGGGGCGACCGGAAATTCATGCAACACACCTCAGTTTTTGAAACCTCGTCGTGAAACAAGATTCCAGCCAGCACAATAATTTGGCGCACAGGAGGCCAATCTTGAGATTGGCGCGTCCTTTTTCGCAGCGCAAATATACCCCGCCGATCCTAGAAACCGACTGCGAAACACAACCGGCATGATTCCGGTTACCAGAGGTCACTAATATTACCTAAAACGCTCCGACGCAAGGGATGAATTGCGCCGGATCGCCCTGACAGTTACATAAAGGTGCCGAAAAGCATGGACACTATTTAACCATCATGAGATCTGCATTGCCAGTGCCGCTAAAACCCTTTCGACCAGATCCCGTACGGACCGCCCACCTGCCATGGCAGTGAATGGAATATCCAGCCCTGTCCGTTTTTCGATCGCCAGTCGCAGTTCCAACGCCATGAGCGAATCCAGGCCCAAATCAATCAGCGGGCGGTCCGTTTCGACTGCCTCCGGCGGCAGCCGCAAGATGCGCGCCACCTCCTCGCGGATCAAATTTCCAAGGGTTGCGGCCGCCAACTCCGGGGGCATCGCGATCAGATCGGGTACCACCTCCGCACTGCCTGATCCGACCTGCCCGCGTTCGCCAAAGACTTCGGCAAAGTAAGGCGAGCGCAGAACCGCCAGCTTCATCGCCGCAGGAACCCAGCGGATCACGGAATAGCCGCTCACCACCGCCGCGGCGAAGGGGTTGGCCAGCAATCCGCCCAGATGGCGTAGCGCCTCGGCCGAGGTCACGCCCGAGACTCCAGTGGCCGCGCGCAGCCTTTCGGCCAGTCCCTTGGTCCGCGCGATGACGCCCACATCGGAAATCGCGCCCCAACATACGGCCAAAGCGGGGATGCCGCGCGCGCGCATCCGCATGGTCGCGCCCTCCAGGAACGCATTGCCTGCCACGTAGGCGGATTGCCCCGGGCTGCCCACGAAGCTCGTCGAGGAGGAATAGGCCACCAAATATTGTAGCCGATCCTCGCCCAGCGCCGCTTCCACCGCAGCGATGCCGAGCACCTTGGGCCCCAGAACGCGCGCGATCTTCTCCGGAGTGAGCCCCAGGATCAGCCCGTCCTCCAGCACCATGGCGCAATGCACCACGCCCCTGATCGGTCCCAGCCCCGCCCGCCAGCCGGCGAAGGCGGCTGCGACATCCACCGCTGAGGTGATGTCCAGCGCTTCGACACGAAAATCCGTCCCAAGCGCCCGCGCGCGGGCGATGCGCCCTGCCATCGCGGGGTCCACCTCGCCCCGGCGGGACGCGACGACCACGCAACGCGCCCCTTGCTCGGCGAGCCACAGGGCGGTTTCCAGGCCAAAGCCACCCGTGCCGCCCAGGACGACATGCACGCCCACCTCCGGGGTGAAGCGCCCCAGTTCGGGCTCGTTGCGAAGGCCGCGCCGGGCCGGCCGCACAAGGATCTTGCCGATATGGCGCGAAGCCTGCATCAGCCGGAACGCCTCACCAACCCGCTCGCCCTCGAAGCTGAGACAGGGAATCGGCGTAAGGCGCCCGGCCTCGAACAGGGCCATGATCGCGCCGATCATCCGCCGCACCAGCACCGGGTCGTGCCGCAGCAGCTGGTCCAGATCCACGCCCATATAGCTGACATTGCGCAGGAAGGGCCGCAGGCCGAGTGGCGTATTGTCGAGGAAATCGCGTTTGCCGAGCTCGATGAAGCGGCCAAAGGGCTTCACCAGCGACAGGCTGGCGCGCATGGCATCGCCGGCCACGGAGTTCAGCACGATATCCACGGGGCCGAAGGCGGCACGGACCGCATGCTCGAAATCCGCCGCGCGCGAATCAACCACCACATCCGCGCCCAGCCGATGCAGAAGGGCGCGTTTTTCCTCCGTTCCTGCTGCCGCGACCACCACCGCGCCATGCGCCTTGGCAATTTGCAGCGCGGCCAGGCCCACACCCCCCGCCGCCCCATGGATCAACACGGATTCGCCCCGCCGCAGCCCCGCCCTCTCGATCAGCCCATACCATGCAGTCACGAAAGCCACCGGGATCGCCGCCGCCTCCTCGGGCGCGAGGTCGCTTCCGGTGTGAAAAACCTGGGTCGCGGGGAGGATGATGTGCGAGGCAAAGGCGCCCGCGCCGAAGCCCATGACCCCATCGCCCGGCGCAAAGCCCTCAACCCCGGCGCCCACGCGCAACACGCGCCCCGAGAACTCGAAGCCCAGAGCCCCGCTGGTCAGTCCATCCCCCAGAATCTCCGTATCCAGGACACCGAGGCCCAGCATCACGTCGCGGAAATTCAGCCCGGTGGCGAGGATTCCCACCTCGATTTCGCCTGCCGCAGGCGTCTGGCGGGGCGCCAGATGCCAGGTCAGATCCTCCAGGCCACGCGGGCCGATCCGCAACTGGCTGCGCTGCGCAGGCCCGGCCATCGCCGGCCCCCCGAAGCTTGAGCGGGATGCCCGCGGCACCAGGGTTTCCGCATCGGTCAGGATGAGCTCCCGCTCCAGCAGCTTCTCGCTCAGGTGGCGGTGCAGCGTGTCCCCAAGCCCCGCCATCGCAGCTTCGGAGGCGGCCTGCACCAGGCAGGTCTCCACGCCAGGGAATTCGTTCATCAGGCAGCGCGCGAAGCCCTTGAGCGCGTGGGCCACGGCACCCGCCTCCAGCAAAACGTAGAGGCGGCAAGGCGTGCCCCCATCGGCGAGCGCGATGGCCTGGTCGCGCAACCACAGCATGCGCCGTGCAAGCGCATCGCACTCCAACTCGCCGGCGATGGGCTCCGGGCCCACATCCAGCAGGACGGCGAAGCCCTCCGTGACGAGCCCCGCCGCCTGTCCGGCCAGTTCCGCCACGGAGGCGGCGGGCTGAAGCCTGAAGCCGGAGAGCACCTCGGCCAGCATCGCCAGCGTCGCGGCATCCTGCGTCATGACGCTGATGGCCCGTCTTGCGGGCAGTCCAGGCCGCGCGGGCTGCCGCACACGCGCCAGGATGAGACGCGGCGCGGCACCGCCGGCATCGCCGGCATCGCGAGAGCATTGGACACTGAAACCGCGCGCGGCGAAGGCTTCATCGGCCTCGGAGGGATAGGGCCAGGCACCCACCGGCATGTCCGGCGTCAGCGAGAAGCGAAACCACCCTTCCGTCGCGGCGTTCAGGATATCAATTGCCGGGTGGTGCGCAGGGATCGCGGCGACCAGGGGGGGCGCATGCTCCCCCAGGCTCGCCAGCAGGTCGAGCGGGCTGGGCGTGCCGGCATCCAGCGGCGTCACGCCCGCGCAGAGTGCCAACTCTGCGCGGGGCATTTCCGCCAGGCTTTCCGGCCCATACAAATCCACATGCTGCCGCGCACCCAGCCGCGCCAGCAGCGCCTCGGTCGCAGCGAGGTCGGCTGCGAGCACGGCAAGGGAGAGTTCGCCCGCGCGCGCACGGGGCAGCAACCGCACGAGCAGCCCCCCCAGGCCAGGCTCCAGCAACACAAGGCGCAGCCGCGGACGCGCAGGGCGACCCTCCCTGGGGGTGAGCAGGTGGTCCACCACCTCGACCAAAGCGTCATGGCTGCTGGCCGCGAAGAGCGAACCCTCCGCGACTGCATCCTCCAACGCGGCGCCGAGCCTGCCCGTGACCAGGAATTCCGGCAGCTTGTCCAGCGCCCGCAAGGCGAGGCGAAGATCGGCGCTGGCCCCGGGGTGGCGCTGCGCAAAGGCGATGAGCGCCACCGCAGGATCGGCCGGCGAATCCCGCAAGACGAGTTGGTCTTCTCGCTCGATCATGCGCCCGCTGTCACACAACGCGTCAATCAGCGCCCGCCAGGCGGTGGCGGCCTCCGGCGCGATCTTGTCCACCGCCGCCAGGTCGCGCCGATCAAGTTCCGACCCCGCGATGGAGGCCACGTGATGCGCCGCGATATCCTCGGCCAGGGCTATGAGGTCCCGGCGGGCCGCGGTATCCGCGCCCACCCCTGAGACAGCCTCCAGCGCTTCGGCCAGGTCCGGCCCCAACCCGGCCGTACTGCGTTGCCACGGGATGAGGCGGGTGTGGACGATCCGGTCCGCCTCGCGCCAGGAGGCCAGAACCAGCCGGCGCATGACCAGCCCACGCAACGTGGACACGACCGTATTCCCGGCCGAGAGAAAATCCACATCAAAGACGCGCGCATCGGAGGTTTGCCGCACCAGCCGCGTGATGGAGCGCGCAACGGCAACACCGGGAGCAAACAGCGAAAGGCGCTGAGCCCGGATGGGCAATTCGCCCAGCACCTCGCCAGGCTTCTGTTCCACGCCCAGGAAGACGCCATGCAGCGCGGCGTCGTAGGCCGCTGGATCAATGACCTGGACATTGTCGTAGAAGCCCAGATCGGCCGGTTCGGGGCGCAGTTCGGTCAGCGTGACCTCACCTTCGCAGCGCGCGGCCAGGGCGGTCCGGAAGGGGCCGGTGTAGCCCATGCGGCAGCGCTCGGTGGCCGCGTAGATGCGCTCGCGCCCGAACACGGTGCCGCCTTGGGGCCGCGGCGGCGCCTGGGGGATGGGTGCCGCCTCGCGCAGCACTTTCCCGCGGGCATGCAGGACGAAGTCGGCCCCACGCTCCAGCCGGGGGCGGGAACGGATCTCCACGCGGCGCTCCGCCTCATGCCACAAGATGCTGAGCTCTCGCCCTCCGCCGGAGCCGAACTCCAGAGTGATCGCGCGAAGAATGTCGAAATCATCGAGGCGCAGCCGCGAAGTGTCATAAACCTCGCGGCCAACGGCCAGCGCCATCTCGATGAGGGCGGTCGCGGGCACCACGGCTTGCCCATCCACCTGGTGGCCGCTGAGATAGGGAACGGTTTCCAGGCTGATCAGATGCCGCCATTCCGGCCCGCCAGGCGCAAGCCGCGTCCCGATCAGGGGATGCAGGGGTGGGCCGCCAAAAGACGACCCATAAAGGCCATAAGCCTCGGACGTGCTTTCGATCACGTAGGATTGCCGGTTCCAGGCGATCATGGGCAGCATTCGCGGCCCGGCCATCAGGGCCTGCCCAGCGAGAGCAATGGGGGATGCCTCGATGGGCGCCCCACTCGCCAGGGCCCCAAGGACGATGCGCGAGACCGGGTCGCCGTGCTGGGCGCTAGGCTTATCGGTCAGGTTGCCCTGGGTCAGCCCAGGTTGTGCGGCAGCGCGAATGCCCGCCTGGCGCGCCAATTCCGTGATGCTGCCGCCGAGTATCGGGCGCGGGCCGATCTCGATGAACAGCTCCGCCTCCTGGAACGCTGCCCCCATCGCCGCCTGGAACAGGATCGGTTCACGGATATTGGACCACCAGTGTTCATGGTCCAGCTCCCCGCCCGCCACGCGCGCCCCGGTGACCGTGGACATCATGGGGATGGTGCAGGTACGCGGGGCCAGGGCAGCGAGCGAGGCCAGCATCGCCTCCCGCTCGGGCTCCAGCGCGCGGTTATGGAAAGGGTAGGCGATGTCGAGCGTCACGGCCGGGACCCGGTCCCGCCGCGCCGCACGCAACACCGCCGCCAGCCCCTCCACGGAGCCCGAGATGCTCGTCGAGTTCGGCGCGTTGCGCCCCGCCACCTCCACATCGCGCGGCGCGGCCTCCTCGATCAGTCGTGCGGCGCGATCCGCGTCGCAGGCGAGCACAGCCATGCCCCCCAGGCCGTGGAATGGCTCCTGATGGGCGCTGCGCTTCACGATGAGAAGCACCGCATCCTCCCGCGAGAGCGCGCCGGAGACAGCGGCCGCGGCCACTTCGCCAACGGAATGCCCCAGCACCAGCCCCGGCAACAGGCCCTGCACGGCCAGCGCCTCGCACAGGGCAAGCTGGATGGTGAACAACAGGGGCTGCATGGCGCTGGTGCGCTGGATGCGCGCGGCCACATCCTCGGCCAGCATCGTCTCCAGCGGGCAGATGCCGCCCTGCGCGCGAATACGTTCGGCGATCTCGTCGAAGCTGGCGCGAAAATCAGCATTCGCCCGATAGGCATCACGCCCCATCCCCGGCCATTGGCTGCCATTGCCGGAAAAGATGAAAGCGACGCGCGCGCGGGGCGCAATCGCCTCGCCGACCACGAGATCGGCGCGCGAGAGAAGATCAGGGTCGGCGAGGGCCTGGGCCACATCACCATCCTGATGGAGGTCCATCACGAGGCGATGCGCCAGCCGATCCCGCCCGATACGCGCCTCGGCCGCCACAGCCGCCGCCCCCAGCCGCGCAACCGGCGCCTGGTAGGCTGCGGCCAATTCGCGCAACGCCGCCTTGCTGTGGGCCGAAATCACCAGGAAGCGGGTAGGCGGCGAGGCTTGCGGGGCCGGCACTTCGGCCGGTGATTCAAAGACGGCATGCGCATTGGTGCCGCCAAACCCATAGCTGCACAGCCCGGCGAGAAGCTGGCCGCTGGCCGGCAGGTCCACCGCCTCCACCGCCGGCGCGAGGCCAAGTGCGCGCGTGTCAATGTCCGGGTTGCCCTCCTCCAGATGGAGCGAGGCCGGAAAGCGCCGATGTTCCAGCGCGAGCAGAAGCTTCGCCAGGCCCGCCATGCCTGAAGCCGGTTCCAGATGCCCGATATTGGATTTGACAGAACCGATGGGCAGGCTCTCACGGCGGTGACGCCCCAGCGATTCACCGATCGCGCGCGCCTCGATGGGGTCGCCCACGCGGGTGCCGGTGCCATGCGCCTCCACGAAAGCGAGCGCATCAGGATCAATCGCGGCCTCACGGTAGAGCTGCTCCAGCAGTTCCTTCTGCCCGGTGAGGGAGGGGAGGGAAATCCCGTTGGTCCGGCCGTCGGAATTGACGCCGATGGCGCGCAGCAAAGCGCGCGGCCTGCAGGCGCCGATGCCCTCTCCCGCGCGGGCCATGACGACCATGGCCCCACCTTCAGCCCGCACGTAGCCATCGCCCTGCGCGGAAAACGGCCGGCAGCGCCCAGTCGGCGACAGCATGTTCGCGCGCGAGAACCCGATGAAAGGTGCCGGCGAGGACAGGATATTCACCGCGCCGACAATGGCGAATTCGATGCGCCCCTCGGCCAGTGCCGCCGCCGCCTGCGCCATGGCCACGACCGAGGAGGAGCAGGCCGTATCCACGGTCAGGCTCGGCCCCTTCAGGTCGAAGCAATAGGAAATCCGGTTGGACAGCATCGCGAGGCTGTTGCCGGTCATGAAATGCGCATCAATCGCAGGAAGGTCGAGGCCGGGAACATCGGCATAATCGGTGGACGAGCCACCCATAAAGACGCCCACATTGCGCCCCGCGAGCCGCGAGGGGGCGATCCCGGCATCCTCCAGCGCCTCCCAGGCCAGTTCGAGTGCCAGGCGCTGCTGCGGGTCCATCTGCTCCGCCTCGCGGGGGGACATGCCGAAGGCGGCGGCATCGAAATCGAGGCCCCCCTCCACGTATCCGCCGGCGAAGGTGTAGCTGTGGCCCCTGGCGCGGTGGTCGGGGCTGAGGAAGCGCTCGGCGCGCCAGCGCCCTGCCGGGACGGTGTCCTGGACGGTGCATGTCGCACTGTCCAGGATGGACCACAGCCCAGCGAGGTCGGCGGCTCCGGGCAGGCGAAGGCTGAGGCCCAGGATTTCCAAAGGCTGATGGAAGGATTGTATCATTGAGGTCCCGGAGCGGCTCGTTCAACAATCAAACAGAAGGAGACCCGGAGCGCGCTCATACCCGGAACGTAATCTCGCATACACCATGAAAGGGCTAACATCCAACCCGATGCCTGGCACTTCATTCTTGACGCTCCAGCGAAATTCTTCCCTTAGATGGCATCATGGCCAGGCCAATGGATCCCTTCTCCAATTCCGAATGGGCGCTCGTCACGGGTGGTTCCAGCGGCATTGGCTTCGCCTTGGTGCAGAGGCTGCTGGGCAGGGGCTGCCGTGTGGTGATGATCGCGCGCGATGCGGCCAAGCTTGAGACGGCACTTGAAGCCGCGGGCCGAGAGGGCCTGGAAACTCTTGCACTCGACGTGACCAACGAAGCCGCCGTCACCGCCGCCATGGGGGCATTGATCGGGCGGCTTGGCCCGCCAAGTTGGGTCGTCACCGCCGCCGGCATGGCGCGGCCCGGGCGCTTCCTGGCCCAGCCGCTCGCGGACCATGTGGCGCAATGGGCGGTGAATTATGGGGGGACGGTCAACATTCTGCACGGTGTGGCACCCGCGATGGCCGGGGCCGGGACAGGGAAGATCATCCTGATCTCCTCCGCCGCCGCACTCGGGGGCTTCTACGGTTATTCGGCCTATGCGCCCTCCAAATGGGCAGTGCGCGGGTTGGGCCAGGTGCTCGAACTGGAACTGGGCGTGCATGGTGTGCAGGTGACGACCGCTTTTCCCCCTGACACCGACACGCCGCAACTGGCGGAAGAACGCCTGCTGCGCCCACCCTTCACCGCGCGTTTCGCAGGCGCCAACCCGGTGCTCAGCCCCGCTTTTGTGGCCGATGCCATACTCTCCGCCGCTGATCGCGGCCAGCGTGAAGTGGCCCCGGGGCGCGGTGCGAACCTGCTGCTGCGCCTGGGCCCGCCCTTCGCGCGCCATCTGGCATGGTTGCAGCGCCGGCTGCTGCGCCGCCACACGGAGGAAGTGGCCCCTCCTGCGCCCACCAGCGGCCCCGTGTGATGCGCTTCGCCCTCTCCCCCGAGACCATCGAGGATGCCGGCGAAGGCTGGCTGATCCCCGCCCATCCGCGCCCGCTGCAACACGCCCCCGGCGCGCTGCGCCTGGCACTCATGGCGCGGCGCAGCCTGATCTCGCCCTGGACGGCGGAGAGCTATGCCGCCCGTGATTTCGCCTACACATTGCTGCGCCGCCAGGTTTGCGTCTTCAACGATCCGGCCTCCATCAAGACCGTCTTCGTCACCCAGGCCGAATGCTTCGAGCGCAAGGGGGCGATGATGCGCCAGGCGCTCTCGCCCCTGCTGGGCGATGGGCTGTTCATCAGCGATGGCGAGACCTGGCGGCGCCGCCGCCCGCTGGTGGCGGATATCGTCCACAAATCCATGGTGCCCTTCTACGCGCCGATGATGACCGGCGCGACGCGCGAGCTGATCGAGGGCTGGCAGCCGGAGGCGCGCATCAGCCTGTTGCCCGCCTTGGCGCAGCTCACCGCGCAGATCATCGCCCGCTCGGTGTTCGGCACGCGGCTGGGCGATGATGCGCTGGCCGACATCGTGCGCGGCTTCGCCGGCTATCAGGCGCGCATTGACAGCTTCAACCTCCCCTTTTTCCTGGGCGCGGCGGAGGGCTGGAAGGTGGGCGGCGGGGCCAGGGCCCGCGCTGCCATCGCCGGGGTGCATGGCGTGGTGGACCATGTCATCACCGAGCACTTGGCAGGGCGGGGCGATCACGGCTCCATGGTGGACCTGCTGGTGCGTCGGATGGAGCGCAGCCCTGCCCTCGGCCTCGATGTCCAGGCCTTGCGCCATGAGGCGGCGACGATCTTCATGGCCGGCCATGAGACCACGGCCGCCACCCTCACCTGGGCCTTCTACCTGCTGGGCAAGGCCGGCTGGGCCGAGGCCGCCCTGCATGAGGAGTTGGACCGCGTGCTGGCCGGGCGCGAGCCGACTGCCGAGGATGTGCCCCGCCTGCCCTATGCGCGCGCGGTGATCGAGGAGACCTTGCGCCTGTATCCCCCCGTGCCCCTCCTGCCCCGGCAGGCGCGTCAAGCCACGCAAGTCGGAGAGATCGAGGTCGAAAAGGATGCGCTCGTGCTGGTGGTCCCCTGGATTTTACACCGCTCGCCGGATTTGTGGGACCAGCCGATGCATTTCCGCCCCGAGCGTTTCCTCGGCGAGGCAACGCCCTTCCCCTACAGCTACATCCCCTTCTCGGCCGGGCCGCGCATTTGCGCTGGGCTCAATTTCGGGCTGACGGAGGCTATCCTGTGTCTGGCCATGATCGCGCGCCAATTCCGCCTGCGGCTGGCCCCCGGCTTCCGCGCTGACCCCATCTGCCGGCTCTCCCTGCGCCCGCGCGCGCCGATCATGGTGCGGCTGGAAGCACGCGCTTGAGCGAAAATTCCGACCCTGCCGCCCACCTGCCCGACCGCTGGGCGCCCACCTGGCGCAACCGCCTGCTCGACGCTTTCGAAATCCTGCAATACCAGGTCTTTCGCCGCCTGCCGCTCGGCCTTTCGCCACGCCTTGCGCGTTGGAGCATTCCGCCGGCGATCCGCCGGGATCGGCCCTGGGTGGTGGAGCGGGCTGCAGCCAATCTGAAGCGCCACCGCCCGCAGGCCTCCGATGCGCAGATCGAAGCCGGGGTGGCGGCCTTCCTCGAAAACATCGCCAACTATGTGGGCGAGACCCCCACGATCGGCCGCCACATGCGCGCCGGCCGGATTGACCTGCTCGACCCCGATCACGCGGCGGAACGCGCGAAGCGGACCGGCGTGGTGGCACTGTGTCTGCACACGGGCAATTGGGAGATCATGCTGGAAGGGCTGCGGGCACTGGGCATCAGCGCGGCCTGCGCGCCCGTCACATGGGAAAGCCCCGGCCAGACATGGATCATCAACGACCTTCGCCGCCGCAACGGGCTGCGCTACCTCGCCACGAACCGTGGCGGGATGCGTGCGGCCTGGCAGGAATTGCATGCAGGCGGAATCCTCGCCGTCTTTGTGGACGAGGCCCGGAAGGGCCGCCTGATGGCGCCACTCTTCGGGAGGCCACCGCATGGAGAGGGCAATCTCGCTGTTGCCGCCAAGCTTGCGCGGCGCACGCACACACCGGTCGCGTTGTGTTACACGACCCGCCTTCCCGACAACCGATTTCGCGTCTTCTTCGGCCCGGCCATCCCCCTGCCAGAGGAGTCGAAAGGCCTGCTGGACGATGTGGCCTTCCTCAACGCCCTCATCGAACCGGTGATCCTGGAGCATCTGGAACAATGGTTCTGGCTCGACGATGAATTCTGATATCACGCACCCCCATCGCCTCATCGTCGGGCCGTTGATTCCCGGCCCTCTGAGCGAGGAGGTGCTGGACCTCGCCGCCACCGGGCGGGCGGGATTGGCGGCGTTGCTGGGTGACGCGGCGAAGCGCCACGCACTGTTTCGCCGGCGCATGCGGGCGGACCGTATCCTGGTGGCGACGGTGAATGGTGCGCTGGCCGGTTATGTCAGCCTGAAAATCGCGGGCCGGGGCCCCCTGGCGCCAAGCCTTGCGGATTTTATGCGGGTGCATGGCTGGGCGCGCGGCGCGCATGGCTTCGTGATCTTCACCATGATCGAAGCGCGTTCGCGCGCCCGGCCTGGCGGCGGCTACATCTACGGCATGGATGTGCTCAAGCCCTATCGCGGCCACAAGGCTTCGCGCGGGCATGATGTGGGCGGGGCACTGATGCGCGCGGCCATCGCCCATGCATCTTCACTCGGCTTGCGTCACCTCGACATGGAGGTGCGTCGCAGCAACGCCAGGGCACTGGCCCGTCGGATGGGGGCGATTGCGGTGGTACCGCGGCCGATCTCCCTGGACCGCTTCCTGATGGCGAGTGCGGGCGAATATGAGAGGCTCACCATACCGCTCCGGTGCGAGAAGGACCGTTAGGATGGGCTGCAAGGCGATTTTGCGGCCATTTTACAATGCCAGAGCCTTGCGTACTGAACAGGTTTGTCCGGGCAAGTCCGGCTCGGCTGCGCCGCCGACATTCCCCCGCCCCACACCGCGCAGTTCCTGGGCGCAGCCTTCAGCCAGGCGAGAGCGGGAAGGAGAATGATACACCCACCGCTCGTGTTGGACATCTCCCGCCTGCTCTGGCGTGCCATCCGCAAGGCTCCCGGTGGTATTGATCGTTTCGAGCTGGCGATGGCGCAGCACCTGCTGCGTGAGGAGCCCACGGCGCGTTTCGTCTTCACCGATGGCGGCCAAATGCGTGGGGTCAAACCCGCGGCCGTGCGGCGCCTGATCGAAGCCGCTGCGAGCCGCTGGGAGGGCAAGCCCGGCGATTTCGGATGCCGCCGTGTCACTGCCTATTTGCGTGGAGACGACCAAATCTTTGCCCTGGCCCGCCCCCGCTGGTCCGACCGAAGGGTCCCACTATTGGACCGCGTGCGGTCGTCCGCCGCTGAATTTCTTTATCATCGCAACGCCTTCCAGGATGAGTCCCTGGAAAATCTCGATGGCGCAGCCTACCTGAACCTGTCGCACCGCAACCTCGACAACCCCGCGCTGCACGTTCACCTTTCGCGATTCTCTCGGGTTCTCTGCTACCTGTATGATGATATTCCGCTGCGGCAGCCCGGTTTCGCCGCGCCCGGGGCTGATGAAAGCTTCCGCGGCATGTTGCGGAACCTGGCGCAGCGCGACTTGCGGATCGTCACAGCCTCGGCTGCCTCTCGCTGCCGCCTCATGGAAAGCGCTGCGAAGTTGGGCCTGCAAATCGCGCCAGTGGAAGTGCTGAGCCTTCCCGTGGCCGAAGTGTTTTTCGCACCCACAACGCCTCTGGCCAGTGCCAGAAATTTCTTCCTTCTGCCCGGATTGATCACCGGCCGAAAAAATATCGGGCTGATCTTGCAGGCCTGCCGCAGGCAGGACGGCGGCAGCGTCGGATTCGACGTGGTCCTGGCTGGGGCGCCAGGCCTGGATGCAGCCTCCATCCTCGCTGACCTGAACCAGGCCCCCGAAGGGGTACGCTTCCTGCGTGCTGAGGGCCTGAGCGACCATGCCATGGCCT
>JBBRVI010000087.1:0-12776 GCA_038247025.1 Acetobacterales bacterium | reverse complement strand
GCTACGCCCAGCCCGGCCTGCTGGCCGAACGCTTCATCCCCCGCCTGGAGGCCTGCACCGAGGCGATGCTCACCACCGCCGATGGCAGCCTCAACGTCGCCGGCGCCTGGGCGGCGATGATGAAGAACGAGAAACCCGGCGGCCATGGCGACCGTTCGGTGGCCGTGGGCGTGCTCGACATGGCGCTGTGGGATGCGGCTGCCAAGCTGGCCGGAGTCCCACTCTGGAAGCTGCTTTCCACCCGCTACAATGCCGGAAAGGCCGACGACAATGCCTGGGTCTATGCGGCCGGCGGCTATTACCATCCCGGCAAGGATTTGGATGGCCTGATCGAGGAGATGAAGCGCTACCTCGGCACGGGCTATTCGGTCGTGAAGATGAAGATCGGCGGCTCTCCCGGCATGCCCTTTCGCGAGGCGCTGCTGCTGGATATCAGCCGGATCGAGGCGGTGCTGAAGCTGCTCAATGGCGATGGTTCGCGGTTGTGCGTGGATGTGAATGGCCGCTTTGGTTTGCACGCCGCACTCAGCTACGCCGCCGCCATCCAGGGCTTCGGCCTGCGCTGGTATGAGGAGCCGCTGGACCCGCTGGACTACAGCACCCACGCCATACTTGCCGAACACTACGCGCCCCCCATCGCCACGGGTGAGAACCTGTTCAGCATGCTGGATGCGCGCAACCTCATCCGCCACGGCGGGCTGCGGCCGGATCGCGACATTCTGCAATTCGATCCGGCGCTGTCCTACGGCTTGGTCGAATACCTCCGCACGCTGGTGATGCTGCGCGAGCATGGCTGGTCACCCCGCCGCTGCGTGCCGCATGGGGGGCATCAATTCGCGCTGAACATCGCGGTCGGCCTGGGCCTCGGTGGCAATGAGAGCTACCCGGAGGTCTTCGCGCCCTTCGGCGGTTTCGCGAGTGGCGTGCCGGTCGAGAACAGCCGCGTGGCCATGCCCGACGTGCCGGGAATCGGGTTTGAGGCGAAGAACGATCTCTGGGCGGTGATGAAGGCCTTGTAGCCGCGTTGTGCTTGCATCCGCATGGCGGGTGAGCCGATTATAGAGCAAGCCACCTGGCCGCATCCGATTCGGATGGTCACTGGTCAAGGAACCCCCGCCCCCCATGGCTTCGTTAGCCGCCCCTTTCGTCAGCCGTCGCCAGACCCTGCTGGGCGCCCTCCTCCTTCCGCCCGCCCTGGCCGGCTGCGGCGGCAGCCCCGCCGTGGCACAGCGCGGCCTGGTTCCCGATTTTGCCGATCTGGCAGAGCGTGTGCTGCCGGCTGTCGTGAACATCGGCGTCAGCGGCGAGCAAACGGCCCAGCCCCCTCCCGAAATCCGCGGCACCCCCCTGGAGCGCTATTTCCGCGGCCGGCGCGAGCGTGTGCAGGGCGCGGGCTCGGGTTTCGTCATTGACCCATCGGGGCTGGTCGTCACCAACAACCATGTTGTCGGCCAGGCGCAGCGCGTGACGGTCGGACTCCAAGGTGGCCAGGAATTGCAGGCCCGTGTGGTCGGCGGCGACGAACTGACCGATTTGGCACTGCTTCGCGTGGAAAGCCGCACGCCCATGGTCGCGGTCTCCTTCGGCAGCAGTGCGGCGATGCGCATCGGCCAATGGGTGCTGGCGGCCGGCAATCCCTTCGGGCTGGGGGGCAGCGTCACCTCGGGCATCGTCTCGGCGCGGGGGCGCGACATCGGCGCCGGCCCCTTCGACGACTTCATCCAGACGGACGCTGCCATCAACCCCGGCAATTCCGGCGGCCCGCTGTTCAATACGGCGGGTGAGGTGATCGGCATCAACACTGCCATATTCTCGCCCACCGGCGCCAATGCCGGCATTGGTTTCGCCACCCCCTCCGACCTCGCGCGCCCGGTGATCGAGACGCTGCGCCGCGATGGGCGGGTGGAGCGCGGCTGGCTCGGCGTCTCCGTCCAGGACCTTGTGGCCGATGACCCGCGCGCCAATCGCCGCGCAGTGCTGATCGCCGGCGTGGAGCGCACCGGCCCCGCCGGGCGTGGCGGCTTGCGTGTGGGCGATGTGGTGGTGTCCATCAATGGCGAGCGGACGGAAAGCTCGCGCAGCCTGATCCGCAGCGTGGCCGCGGTGCCGCCAGGGCAGAATGTCCGCTTGACGATCCTGCGCGATGGCCGCACGCAGGACGTGACATTACAGGTGGGGCGCCGCCCCCCCGGCCCGGGGTAAGAGGACAACACAGCATGATGCGCATCCTTCTGGTCGAGGACGATGTGGAGGTGGCCCGCTTCGTGAAGAAGGGGCTGATGGAAGCCGGCCACACGGTCGAGCATGCGGCGAATGGCCGCGATGGCCTGTTCCTCGCGGCCTCCGAAGCCTTCGACATCCTGGTGCTGGACCGCATGCTGCCCGGCGGGGTGGATGGCGTGCGCCTCGTGGAGACGCTGCGCCAGCAGGGCAACCGCACGCCGGTTCTGTTCCTCTCGGCCCTTTCGGGCGTGGATGAGCGGGTGAAGGGCCTCAAGGCCGGCGGCGATGACTACCTCGTCAAGCCCTTCGCCTTCGCCGAACTTCTGGCCCGCGTGGAAGCGCTGGGCCGCCGCCCCTCCTCCGAGGCGCCGGTCACCAGGCTCAAGGTCGCTGACCTGGAGCTTGACCTGCTCAGCCGGACAGTGACGCGCGGTGCCCGCAAGATTGACGTGCAGCCGCGCGAATTCCGGCTGCTGGAGCACCTGATGCGCCATGCCGGCCAGGTGGTGACGCGCACCATGCTGCTGGAGAAGGTGTGGGATTACCATTTCGACCCCCAGACCAACGTGATTGATGTCCATGTCAGCCGGTTGCGGCAGAAACTGGACAAGGGCTTCGACAAGCCGCTGATCCACACCATCCGCAACGCCGGCTACATGATCCGGGCGGAAGCGTGATGTTCGGCTGGCGGCGCGCCTGAGCGCGCCCTGGCGCGGGGTCAGGCCCGGCCCGGCCATGTCCCGGCTGGCCGCCGCGCCGCGCCTGCTTCAATCGGCCGGGTTTCGCTTCGCGCTGCTGTTTGTCGGCATCTTTTCGGTTGCGGCCGCCTTTCTGGTGGCCGTGCTCTGGTGGGCCACCGCCGGCGCGTTGGACCGCCAGACCATCGCCGCCATCCGCACCGATGCCTCCGCCCTGGTGGAGCGCCACCGGGAGGGCGGCACCCAGGCCCTGATGGACGCGATTGACGAGCGCCTGGCCGTGGATGCCGAAAATGAGCTGATCTACCTTCTGGTGAACGCGCGCGGCGAGAAACTCGCCGGCAACCTCACGCTCTGGCCCACCGCCCTTGGTGAGGAGGGCGTGTGGTTCCGCACGCGCATCCAGCATGATGGCGCCACGGCCGAGGCGCGCATCCATCGCCGTGACCTGGCCGGCCTGCGCCTGCTGGTTGGCCGTGACGAAAGCGAGCGCGTGCAGCTGCGCCTGCTGTTGACCGAGGGCGTGGCCTGGTCGCTCGGCGCGGTGCTGCTCTTTGCCGTGGTCGGCGCGGCCTTGATCCGCCGCGCATTGCAACAGCGCATGCGCCCGGCCGTGGCCACGGCGCAGGGCATCGCGGGGGGGGATTTCTCGCAGCGTGTGCCCATCTCACTGCAGGACGACGAGTTCGATCGCCTGGGTGCGACCATGAACACCATGCTGGACCGGATCGCCGCACTCATGGCCGGCATGCGCGGCGTGTCGGACAACATCGCGCATGATCTGCGCACTCCCATCGCCCGGGCGCGGGCCAAGCTGGAGGGTAGCCTGGTCACGGCCGAGGGCGAGGAAGGCCTGCGCGCCGCGGTCGAGGAAGGCATCGCCGACCTGGACAACATCACCCGCATCTTCCAGGCCCTGCTGCGCATCGCAGAGGCCGAGGCCGGCGCCCGCCGCGCCGCCTTCGCCCCCTTCGACCTGCCCGAAGTGCTGCGCGATGCCGCCGAATTCTACGAAGCCATGGCCGAGGATCGCGGCCAGCGCCTGGAGGTGGAGATGCCTGAGCATCTGCCCATGCTGGGTGACCGGGACCTCCTGCTGCAGGCCGTGGCCAACCTGCTGGACAATGCCATCAAATTCACGCCCGATGGCGGCGTGGTGCGGCTGACCGCGTGGCAGGTTGAGGCGGGGATCGAGATCGCGGTCAGCGATTCCGGGCCTGGCCTCTCGCCCGGGGATCGTGAGCGGGCCCTGGACCGGTTCTTCCGCGCTGATGCCTCGCGCAACCTGCCGGGCTCGGGGCTTGGCCTTTCGCTGGTGCGGGCGGTGGCGCAGCTGCATGCTGGCGAGGTCGGGCTGGAGGACGCCTTGCCGGGTGCCACGCCGCCTGGCCTCAAGGTGGCGATGCTGCTTCCGCCGCCTTGACCGAGATGCCTTGTGGTCCCGTCATGACCAAGGCTTCACCCTCACGCCACCCCACCGAGACACCCCATCGCGCATCACTGGATCATGCCATGGGTTCTCGTATTGTCTTTTGCCCTGTTGAGCATTCTGCCCGTCCAGGCGTATGCGAACCCGCGCATTTCCACGGAAAGCAGCGAATATTGCGAGGAGCTTTTCGCCCGCCTCGCAGTCAGCCCATTGCCCGTGGCCGCCGCGTCACGCGATCTGGGCGAGGAGGGGCGACGGCTTTGCGCCAACGGGCATCTGCGTACGGGGATCGCCAAGTTGCGGCGGGCGCTTCGGGCTTCGCGGGTGGAGGCGCGCGGCCCTTAGGCTTCCAGGAACTCAGTCCCGTTCCACACACATGGCCACGCCCATCCCGCCACCGATGCACAGCGTCACCAGGCCCTTCTTCGCGTCGCGGCGCTGCATCTCATACAGCAGCGTGGTCAGCACCCGCGCGCCCGAGGCGCCGATGGGGTGGCCGAGCGCGATGGCGCCGCCATTGACGTTCACCTTGTCCATATCCCATCCCAGTTCCTTGTTCACCGCGCAGGCCTGGGCGGCGAAGGCTTCATTCGCCTCGATCAGGTCGAGATCGGCCACGGTCCAGCCCGCCTTTGCCAGCGCCTTGCGGCTCGCGGGAATCGGGCCGGTGCCCATGATGGAGGGGTCCACCCCCGCCGTAGCCCAGCTCACAATGCGCGCGAGCGGCGTGATGCCGCGGCGCTGCGCTTCCTCGGCCGACATGACCACCACCGCCGCAGCCCCGTCATTGATGCCCGAGGCATTGCCGGCAGTGACGGTCCCCTCCTTGTTGAAGGCCGGGCGCAGCTTGGCCAGGACCTCCGCGGTGGTGTCCGGCTTGGGGTATTCATCCTCGGTGACGACCGTGTCGCCCTTGCGGCCCTTAACGGTCACGGGCGCGATCTCGTCGCGGAAACGACCGGCCGCCATGGCCTCGCCCGCCTTGCGCTGGCTGTTGGCGGCGAATTCATCCTGCTCCTGCCGCGTAAGCTGGTACTTCTGGGCCACGTTCTCGGCGGTATTGCCCATATGATAGCCGTGGAAAGCGTCCATCAGCCCATCGCGGAGCATGGTGTCCACCATCTCCAGGCTGCCCATCTTCGTGCCCGCGCGCAGGTTCGCGCAATGCGGCGCCTGGGTCATGCTCTCCTGCCCGCCGGCGACGATGATGGTCGCATCCCCGCTGGCAATCTGCTGCGCGGCGAGAGCCACGGCACGCAGGCCCGAGCCGCAAAGCTGGTTGATGCCGAAAGCCGTGGCCGAGGCCGGGATGCCGGCATTCACCGCCGCCTGGCGGGCCGGATTCTGCCCCGCGCCCGCCGAGAGGATCTGGCCCAGGATCACCTCATCCACATCTGCGGCGGCAACACCCGCGCGCTCCAGCGCAGCCTCAATGGCGACCTGGCCGAGCGCGTGGGCGGAGAGGCTGGCAAAGACCCCGTTGAAGCTGCCCACCGGCGTGCGGGCGGCGGATGCGATGACGATGTCCATTGGCGAAGACCCTCCTGGGGGAATTGTTGAGCGCAGTTTCGTCCTTCGTCATGGCTGACGCAACCACTCCAGCAGCGGCCGCCACAGCGCTGCCTCGGCCCCCTGGCCTGCGACCATGCCGATATGGCCCGCCTGGGCGATATGGACCACCGCACCCGGAATGGCGGCGGCGAGCGGCAAGGCCGAGGCGGGCGGCACAATGCGGTCCCGCGCGGGGATGCCGACAAAGGCCGGGCCGCGCCAATCGGCCGGGTTCACCGGCAGACCTGCCACCGCCCATTCGCCGCGCGCGGGCGTGTTTGCGCCATACCAGCCGCCGATGGTCTCTCGCACCACGGGGGCGGCCAGTGGCACGCCGTCATTCAGCCAATCCTCCAGCGCGACGAAGCGGCGCGCGCGGTCGCTGGTGGGGTCCAGCCGGCCGAAAGCGCGGAATTTCTCCGGGATGGAATAGGGGTCGAGCATGGCAAACAGGCTTTGGAGCAAATCCACACCCAGCGCCTCCATGGGTTCCATGAGCGGCTCCAGCCCCGGCAGCAGGCGCGCCAGGCCCGCCGCCTGCGGATCGGCCGAGAAATCCCACGGCGTGGCCAGTAAGGCGAGGCCCGCCACCCGGTCCGGCCGGCGCAGCGCAGCGGCGAGTGCCAGCAGCCCGCCCATGCAATAACCCGCGAGGACCAGCCCCTCGGGCGCAGCCAGGATGGCGCGTTCCAGCCGCCCTGCGATGTGATCCGTCAGGGTGAAGCGCCGCTCGGCGGGGCCAGGCCAGCCCCAATCCAGCAGCAGCGGGCGCAGCCCGTGGCCGGCGAGATAGCGCATGAGCGAGGTGCCCTCATCCAGATCCAGCACATAGGCCCGGTTCACCAGCGAGGGGACGAAAAGCACCGGGCGCCCAGCACCGCCGAAATCCAGCAGCCGCGCCGAGCCCTCGGCCCAGAGCACGGGCGGGTCAGGCAGCGAGCGCATATGCGGGTGCCGGCGATAGGCGGCCAGGCCGCGAAGCAATGCGGCATCCTCACGCCACAGCCGCCGCAATATGGCGGCGCGGAACTCAGCCGGCGCTTGGGACCCGAGGCTTGCGAGCTTTGCCGCGATCCGGGCCGCCTCGCGCTGGTTTGCCTTCGAGCGCGGCCAGCCGCTGTTCCAGCCCGGCAAGCCGGGCGCCGAGGGCAGCGGCTGCATCATCGCCGCCATGGCCCGGCCCGCCCCCAGCATCAGGTGCAGCGGCAGGGGGCGGGGGCCGCGGCGGGTGTGGCTCATGCGCGCGCCACTTCGCGGCAGCCGCCAGCTGGGCCGCCTGCGCGCGCGAGGCGGCCGCCATCAGCGCGACCGCGGTGGACCAGGCCTCGGCCAACTCCGCATCCTGGCCCAGCGCCGCGATTTCGCTCTCCCAAAGGGCGATCCAGTCGGCGGCCAGGCGGTCGAATTCCTCGGGTCGGTCCATCCATGCCCGTAACTATGTCGTTGACAGGAGGATCATAGCGCGAAGGCTTTTCGCTTCCCATGGCGGCCGTGCTACGCTTGCATTGCAACAAAGACCAGATGCTCACCTAGAACCAGACTGGGAACGACCATGCCCGACCAATCTGCCGAAGCTCCAGGGACGAAACCGCCCGTCGTCGTCAAGAAATACGCGAACCGGCGACTCTACAACACCGAAAGCAGCAGTTACGTGACGCTGTTGGATCTCGCGCAGATGGTCCGCGTGGGCAGGGATTTCGTGGTCTATGACGCGAAATCGGGCGACGACATCACCCGCTCCGTCCTGACGCAGATCATCGTGGAGGAGGAATCCAAGGGCAGCCACCTCCTGCCCGAGAGCTTCCTGCGCCAGTTGATCGGCTTCTACGGCGACAGTCTGCAAGGCGTGCTGCCGCGATATCTGGAAGCGACGATGACCGGCTTCTCGCGCCAGCAGGACGAAATGCGCAAAGGCGTGGAGCAGGCGCTGCGCCCCTTCAGCCTGGAGGAGATCAGCCAGCGCAACATGATGATGATGGAACGCGCGATGAGCTTGTTCTCGCCCTTCCAGGGCCGCAGCGAACTGGACGCTCTCAAGAGCGAGAATGCGGCCCTCAAGTCGGAGATCAGCGCGCTCAGGGCGAAGGGTTAGCTCACGGGCCGCCCGCGTTGGGTGACGGCTTGTTCCCCTTCAGGGCCTGAACCTCCCGCGCCTCGGCCAGCAGAAGGCGGCGCAGCCAGGCATGACCGGGATCCGCCTCGAAGCGGCGGTGAAAGACCATCGAAAGGCGCGTATGGCGCAGCTTCACCGGCGGCTCTCGGGTGATCAGGCCACGCCCATCGGCCATCTGCCGGGCGAGGCGCGCGGAGAGCGTCATGATCATTCCCGTTCGCGCCAGGATCTCCGGCACGGCGGAGAGATGCGCCACCACCGCGCCCAATTGGCGCGATAGCCCCTGGGCCGCCAACGCCAAATCCAGCGCTCCGTCGCGCGAGCCATTGGGCGAGTGCAGCAGATGCGGGACTGATAGGAAGCGCTCCAGCGTGAGTTCGCCCTCTGCGAGCGGGTGGTCGGCGCGCATCACGGTCAGGAAGGTTTCGGGCAGCAAGCGCGTACGGGTATAGAGCGCGCCCGGCTCGGCCAGGATGGCGATGGCAAGCTGCGCATCGCCGCTCTCCAGCAATGCCTCGGCATTGGTGCGGTCGGCATGGCGAATGGCCAGCATGCAGCCTGGCGCCTCGCCCGCCATGCGCTCCAGCAGGCGCGGAACCAGTGCGGCCTCTGCATATTCGGAGAAAGCGACCGGGAAGACGCGCCGCGCCCTCAGGGGATCGAAAGGAACGCGCACGGCCAGCGTTTCAGCCAGACGGTCCAGCGCTTCGGCGATGGGCGCCGCCAGTGAGAGGGCCAGGGCCGTGGGTTCCACACCACCCGCGCGGCGCAGGAAAAGCTCGTCACCCAGCGTTGCGCGCAGCCGGGCAAGAGCGTTGGAGACGGCGGGTTGGGACAGGTTGAGCCGCTGCGCCGCGCGCGTGACATGGCGCTCCCGCGCCACTGCGTCAAAGACGCGCAACAGGTTGAGGTCGAGTTGAGAAAGTTCGGTCATGGTCGGGAAACATCATTCATGGTGGTGATGATCCCAGTTCCGAGACGTGATTGGAAGCGGACCGCGCCGGAGCGCATTTCCTCCTCATTGAAACACCTCACAGACGGAGATTCTTCCCATGCCTTCCACCCAGATCACCACCCCTTATGCCGCGCTGCTGCTGCGGCTTTCCCTTGGCGCAATCCTATTGGCGCACGGCGCCTGGCTGAAGCTTGGCGTCTTTGGGCTTGCCGGCACGATGGGCTGGTTCGGCTCGGTCGGATATCCGCCCATCCTGGGCGCGATCGTCGCCCTGAGCGAGACGGCGGCTGGCCTCGCGCTGATCGGCGGCGTGCTGGTGCGGCCGGCGGCGCTGTTGACGCTGCCCATCATGCTCGGCGCCACGGCGATGCATGCGGGCAATGGCTGGCTGTTCACGGCGCCGAATGGCGGCTGGGAGTTTCCCGCCTTCCTGACGGCGGCGCTGCTGGTGCAGGCCGGCCTGGGGGCCGGGGCCCACGCGCTGGATGTGAAGCGCCTGACGGGTTGGCTCGCGGTGCGAAGCACAGCCAGCCGATAATTTGGGGGCGGTAACTGACGCGATCCAAGGCGGCCTCGGGCGCCTTGGATCGTTGGGTGATGAGCGACATGCTGTGGAAGCGGCCAGTGGCGTTGCTCAGGGGTCGGCCCGCTAATAAGCCCGAATCGCCGCCATCTCCGGCCCAGCACCTTCACGCGCTTGCTCCACCGCCGCGCGCAGATCCTCCAGATATTCCTCCGCCACCTCCGCATGCAGCGGGTTGAGGTGCAGGTGTATGCCATCGGGCTCCTGCTGGCGGCTGACCAGCCAGCCGCGCGCATCCAGCGCGGTTGCCACCCGGCCGATGGCCAATGCCGGGTCGGTGCTGCGATAGACCAGTATCGCGTGCTCGCCGGGAAGAACCTCCAGCCCGGGAATGGCTCCAACCCCGGCCGCGATCGTCGCGCGCGCTGCAAGGATGCGCCGGGCGCAATCCAGATACCCCGTCTGCCCCAGATGGTTCATCACCGCCCAGGCGGCGGCCACCGCGCCGCCGGGCCGCGTGCCCTGCGCGGTGTTGGCGGCATAAAGCCCGCGCGCCCAGGCGCGGCTCTCGAAGCGGTGATGCGCCTTCAGCGCCGCATCGCGCAGCAACAGCAGCGAGGCCCCCTTGGGCGCCATGCCATGCTTGTGGATATCGGCGCTGATCGAGGTCACGCCGGGCACCGCAAAATCCCAATCCGGCAGCGCAACACCCAGACGCGAAAGGAAGGGCGAGAGGAAGCCGCCCACACAGGCATCCACATGCAGCCAGACGCCTCGCGCCAGCGCCAAGCCGCCAAGCTCGGCGATCCGGTCCGTCTCGCCGAACGGGTAGTTGGGCGCTGAGCCGACCAGTGCGACGGTGTTCGCATCCATCGCCGCTTCCATTGCGGCCGTGTCGGAGCGCCGATCCGCGCCGGCCGGCACGCGCCGCACCTCCAGCCCGAGATACCAGGCAGCACGGTCAAAGGTGAGGTGCGCTGTGTCCGGCACCGCGATATTGGGCTTGTTCACCCGCGCCTTTTCGCGCGCCGCCAGCAGCGCCAGGAAAATGCTCTCGCTGCCGCCGGAGGTGAAGGTGCCGCCCGCACCTGCTGGGGCGCGCATCAGGGAGAGGCCCATCTCCACCACCTCGCCCTCCAGCCTGGCCAGCGAGGGGAAAGCGCGTTGGCCGAGATTGTTCTCGGTCCAGAAGGTCAGATAGGCCTCCTGCTGCACACGCTCCAGCGCCTCGTCCAGGTAATAGAAGAAGACCGCCATGCGTCCGCGTTTCCAGGAATAGTCCCGGGATTTGGCGTCCAGCAGGGCCTGTTTCAGCGGGGCCCAGTCCTCGCCCTGTTGTGGCAATCCGATCATGCTTCCCTCCAGCCCGTGTTTGCGCCATCAAATCACGGCTGAGGAAGGGTTGGAAGCGATGCAACTGGGAATGATCGGCCTGGGCCGGATGGGGGGCAACATCCTGCGCCGCGTGATGCAGGCCGGCCACCAGGGCGTGGCCTTCGACCGCGACGGTTCCGCTGTGGCCGCGCTGGTGACGGAAGGGGCCACGGGAGCCGCCTCCCTGGCCGAGTTCGTGGGCATGCTGGATGCGCCGCGCACCATCTGGGTCATGCTTCCGGCCGGCGAAATCACCGAGGCCACCCTGCGCGAATTGCATGGGCTGCTTTCGGCGGGCGACACGATCATCGAGGGCGGCAATTCCAACTGGAAGGATTCAGCACGCCGTGGCGCCGAGGCCAGCGCGCTGGGGCTGCATTACCTGGATATCGGCACCTCCGGCGGCGTCTGGGGCCTCCAACGTGGCTATTGCCTGATGATCGGCGGGGATGCGGCGGTGGTGGCGCGGATTGATCCGCTGCTCGCGGCACTCGTGCCTGGCGCCGGGACGGCTCTGCCCACCGAAGGCCGCGATGCCCGCGATGGTCGCCCCATGCAGGGCTATGTGCATTGTGGCCCCAATGGCGCGGGGCACTATGTCAAGATGGTCCATAACGGGATCGAATATGGCATGATGCAGGCCATGGCCGAAGGGCTGGATCTGATGCGCTCGGCCCCCTTCGCGCTTGACCTGCCCGACATCACCGAGGCCTGGCGGCGCGGCTCGGTCGTCTCCTCCTGGCTGCTCGACCTCACGGCGCAGGCGCTGGCCTATGACCCTGACCTCGCTGAATACAGCGGCCATGTGAGCGACAGCGGCGAGGGGCGCTGGACCGTGGATGCGGCGGTGGAACAGGCCGTGCCGGTGCCGGTGCTGGCCGCGGCGTTGTTCGCCCGCTTCCGCTCGCGCCAGGAGGCGAGCTTCGCCGACAAGGCGCTATCCGCGATGCGCAAAGGGTTCGGCGGGCATCTGGAGCCCAGGAAAGAATGAGCCTGCACCTGCTCGTCATGGGCGTCTCGGGCTCGGGAAAATCCACCATTGGCGCGCGGCTGGCCGTCGCACTCGCCTTGCCCTTTGCCGATGCCGATGCCTTCCACCCGCCCGCCAATGTCGCGAAGATGGCGGCCGGAACGCCGCTCACCGATGCGGATCGCTGGCCCTGGCTGGATGCGCTGGGTGCCTGGCTGGTGGCGCAATCCGCCGGCGGGGTCATTGCCTGTTCCGCGCTGAAACGCGCCTATCGGGACCGGCTGCGCACCGCCGTGCCGGGCTTGCGCATCCTGCATCTGGCAGGGGCACCCGCGATGATCACCGAGCGCCAGGCCGCGCGCGAGAACCATTTCATGCCGCCCTCGCTCATGGCGAGCCAATTCGCGACGCTGGAGCCGCCCGGTGCGGATGAGGCGGCGCTGGTCCTGGATATTACGGCCGCGCCGGAAGCCCTGATCGCCGACACGATCACCCGACTCCAAAAGGGAAACATCCCATGCTGAGCTACGTCCATGGCGCCTCCTCCACGCCGCTCATCGGCGGCACGATAGGCGCGCATTTCTCCGTCTCGGCGCGGCGCTGGGCAGAGCGACCCGCGCTGATCGTGCGGCATCAGAATATCCGCTGGAGCTATGGCGAGCTGCTCACGCATGTCGAGAATGTCGCGGCCAATCTGCTGGCATTGGGGCTGAAGCCAGGTGATCGTGTGGGAATCTGGTCGCCCAACAACAGCGAATGGGTGTTGGCGCAATACGCCACGGCCATGGCGGGCCTGGTCCTGGTCAACATCAACCCGGCTTATCGGCTTTCGGAGTTGGAATACGCGCTGAACATGGTGGGCTGCGTGGCGCTGATCACCGCCACGCGCTTCAAGAGCAGCGACTATGTCGGCATGGTCCAGACGCTGGGTGCCGCGAAG
>JBBRVI010000086.1:0-13199 GCA_038247025.1 Acetobacterales bacterium | reverse complement strand
CCATGCAGTGGAACGGGCCGGCGAAGAGCTGGAATGCCGGCGCGCCAATGGATGATGCCAACTTCAATCGGCGGCAGACCATCCGCGTGGGGCCTTCGGTGTCTTACGCGCAGGTGGGGATGATTGGGTTTGACGGGCCGATCGATCTGCAATCGCTGCGGCTCTACGGGCTCCCAGAGGCCGCACCCGCAGTGCTGAATGGCACGCCGCTTCTGCCGCAGTCGGGGCAGCGAGAGTTCGCGGCGGAGATGTCCTGGGATCTCCCGAGCTTGGCGCCAGGGACGACGTCATTGATCGATGTCACGGTAAGCGGTGCACGGGCGGGGGACCATGCGCAGGCGTCGCTGGTGTCGTCGACGCGGTTCATCGAGCTAAATGCCGCGGTTTGGTCGAACAACACGGTGCGGGTGATGGCGCGGAACATCTCCGCGGCGACGTTCGATTTGGCTGCGGCGACGCTGTCGGTGGGGGTGATGAAGCGAAGGGTGGCGTGAATGCCACCCTGCCACCTCTATCAATTCACGACGACGCTATCAGCAACGTAGGACATGAAGTGCGCTACTTCCGGCGTCGTTAGTCCCTTCACCTTGGCGCCCTCATCATAGCGTCGTAGCTGCACGGCTGCCTCATGATGTTGGAGCGCACGGAAGGCAGCCACCTCCTCGGGCGACATCGGGCCACCTTGCAGCGCGAGGCTGCGCACGCTGTCCGGTGAGAGCTTGGCGAAATAGTCCGCCTCCACCGCACATAGGTAGCGCTTGGCCGCCACATGCAGCCGCACCGGCTCGGTGACCTCTGCTGTGAAGTGCTTCGACAGCCAGGCGTGGCCCAAATCTTCGTGCTGATCGTCGACACCGTCGTCGGCGGCGTTCTCCCCAAGCTCGTGCACCAAATGGCCGATGTCGTGCAGAAGTGCGGCGGTAATCATCGCCGCATTGTGGCCGTCCCGTTCGGCCTGCCAGGCCGCTTGCAACGCGTGCTGCTGCTGCGTCACGAAGTGCAGGCCATAAAGGCCATCTGCCCGGCCTTCGAGAACCGCCTGGATATCGGCGGCGATGCTGGTGGTATCGTTCATCGATGATGCTCCCTTAATTGAAATGGACGGGGTTAGACCAGGCGCGGCGCCCAGCGGCATCCGCGACCACGACGCGCGCGAAGCCACCGGCCCGCAACGCTGCGATAGGCAACCGCACGCGCGTCTGGAGAGGTGCGACCGATTGCGCGGCACGCGACCCACGCCCCAAAACCATTACGCTGGCAGCCGGCGAGCAGGTGATCTCCACCACATCCTCCTCCCAGGCAATATGCGCAATACTTGGCCCCTGCGTCGCATAGAATTGCCCGGCCTTCAGCGCGGTGAGCAGCGCGTCGGGCGCATTGGCCTCGGCCTTCACCATGAGCCAGCCGCCAAAGGCATCAGGGCATAGGAAATGCGCGTCATCCACTGCGATGAGGGTGATGCGCCGCCCCTCGGCCAGCAGCTGGTCGGCCAGATAAACGCCATCGCCGCGCTCGGTGCGCAACTGCGAGGTGTGGTTGTAGACCTCAATAGCATGCGCGTCTGGCAGCGTGTTGGCATCGGCGGCGGTCAGCGCATACCAGCCCGGATGCGGGATGGCGACGAATGCGCCGGCGGCGATCGCGCGGGCGGCCAGGCCAGGGCCGGTTTCGCCGGGCCGGAGCGGCGCGAAATCCAGCGGCAGGCCGACCGCGAGGATGTGCCACATCTCGCCCAGTGCGGTCGCCGGCGCGTGCAGCTCGGCGCCCAGGATGGTCGTGAAGGCGGGCGTGCGGAAGGGCTTCGTGTCCACGATCGGGAAGCCGTATTTCGCCAGGAAGTGATCGGTCAGCGCCAGGAAGTCATAACCAGCCTCGCGATAGGTGGCGCAGACCGCCGCGGGCTCGCGCACGCCATCGGAGGCGGTGGAGTGGGTGTGGATATTGCCCTTCCAGAAGCGACCGGGCGCGGTGAAGGTGGGGTCCTGGATCATGCGGTGCTCAGCCTGTTGCGGTAATGAGTTCGGCCCGCGCGTCGCCGGCGCGGGCGGCGCGGCTCGCGGCGCCGAGCAGCGTCTGCGTATAGGGGTCCTGCGGGTCCTGGAAGACGGCGGCGGTCTCGCCCGCTTCCAGGATGCGCCCGTTCTGCATCACCACCACGCGGCTCGCCATGCGCCACACCACCGAGAGATCATGCGTGATCAGCAGCATGGCGGTGTTCTGGCGGCGCTGCGTGGCGAGCAGATGGTCCAGCACCTGCGCCTGCACCGAGGCATCGAGGGCCGAGGTGATCTCGTCGCACACAAGTAACGCCGGCTCGGCGGCGAAGGCGCGGGCGATAGCGACGCGCTGCTGCTGGCCGCCGGAAAGCTGGCGAGGAAAGCGTTCCAGCAGGTCAGCCTCCAGGCCGAGTTCTTCGAAAAGCCGCGCCGCGCGCGCCATCGCCGCGCGGTGGTCCAGGCCATGAAACAGTCGCAAGGGGCGTATCACCGCCTCACCCACGCGGCGGCGCGGGTTAAGCGAGGAGAGCGGGTCCTGGAACACCATCTGGATGCGTTGCCGCTGCGCGGCACTGCGCCGGATGCCGAGCGCAGCACCCTCGAAGACCAGCCGCCCCTCATCCGGGGCGAGAAGGCCCGTCACCAACCCGCCCAGTGTGGTTTTGCCCGAGCCGGATTCACCGATCACCCCCAGCACCTCGCCCCGGTGGATGGTGAAGCCGATATCCGCGAGCGTCGGCGGCCCCTGCGCGCGGCGGCGCAGCAGCGTCGGCCGCGTATAACGAAATCCAATTCCCTCGGCGCGCAGCAGCACTTCACCGGGCTGCGGCGGGCTGGCACGGGAGGCTTCATCCACCCGCAGCGCGGCGCCGAGCAGAATGCGCGGATAGGCCTCACGCGGTGTGACGAAGACGTTACGCACCGGCCCCTGCTCGACCACGCGGCCATGCTGCATGACCATCACCTGGTCGCAGATGTCGGCCACCACGTTGAGGTCATGGGTGACGATCACCATGGCGCCGCGGCGCGCGACGCGCAGCCGACGGATCAGCGCCAGCACCTGCGCCTCGGTGGTCTTGTCGAGTGCGGTGGTCGGTTCGTCCAGCACCAGCAGTGCCGGGTCGCAGGCCAGCGCGCAGGCCAGCACCACGCGCTGGCGCTGCCCGCCCGAGAGCTGATGGGGATAGCGACGCGCCAGGCGTTCGGCGTCGGGCAACCCCATGTCGTCCAGCAGGGCGATGGCGCGTTGCCTGGCCTGTGCGCCGGAAACGCCCGCACGCAGTCGCAGCACCTCCTCCACCTGCTGGCCCACGCGCATGTGGAAGGTGAGCGAGGAGAGCGGGTTCTGCGGCACCATCGCCACCTCTCGCCCGCGCAGCGCGTCGAGTGCCGTGGGCGGCATGCGCGCAAGGTCCCGGCCGTCGAGCAGGATGCTGCCGGCCTCGATCGCACTGCCCGGCCGGCAATGGCCCAGCAGGGCGCGGGCGAGGGTGGATTTGCCGCTGCCGCTTTCGCCGGCAATGCCCAAGGTCGCACCCGGAGCGAGATCGAAGGACACGCCATCGACCACGCGGCGGCCGGCCCCACCCGGTGTCCGCCAGGTGATGGAGAGATCGCGGACGGATAGCACCGGATCAGCCACCGCCACCCCGCGCCGCGTCCAGGCCGAAGGCTTCGGCAAGCCCCTCCGCCGCCAGATTGATGGCAAGCACGAGCGACGAGATGGCCAGTGCCGGCGCCAGCACCAGCCAGGGCTCGCTGTTCAGCAGCGCCATGCCATCCTCCACCATCAGCCCCCAATCCGGCGTGGGTGGCGAAATGCCCAGGCCCAGGAAGGACAGCGCCGAGACCAGCAGCAGCGCCGAGGAGGCGCGCAGCGCAAATTCCACTGCCATCAGGTCCAGCACATTGGGCAGCAATTCCCGCACCACGACGGCAGCACCCCCTTCGCCATTGAGCTGGGCGGCGCGGACATAGCCCTGCTCCATCAGCACAATTCCGGCGGCGCGGGTGGTGCGCACCACGCCCATCATCTGAATGATGGAAACCGCCACGATCAGCACCGGCACGGTTTGCCCAAAGCCGGTGACGAAGATCGCGACGAATAGGATGGTCGGCACGGCGAGCTTCATCTCGACCAGGCGAAGCAGGACGTCGTCGTAGGCGCCACGCCGATAGGCGGCGGAGAGGCCAAGCAGCGTGCCACCGAGCACCGCGAACCCGCCGGCCGAGAAGGCGACCAAAATGGCCACACGCCCGCCCCAAAGCAGCCGGGAGAAGGCGTCGCGGCCGAGATCGTCGGTGCCGAGCCAGTAGGTCGCGCCTGGCGGTTCGAGCGGCGCGTCGAGCAGGGAGGTCGGCGTATGGGGCGCGATCCAGGGTGCAGCCAGCGCGATTGCCAGATGACCTAGCACGAGGGCGATCCCGAGCAGGGTCATCGGGCGGCGAAGCAACGCCTTCATGCTCGACGCGTCCGCGGGTCGAGTGCTGCGATGCCGAGATCGGCCGCAAGGTTGAACAGAACGACGCACACCGCCGCGGCCAGCGCGATGGCCTGGACCACATGCACCTCCCGCCGTGTTACCGCGCGCACGAGTTCGGCACCGATGCCGGGATAGGCGAAGACCAGCTCGACCACCACGACGCCCGAAACCAGCGAGGCGGCGTAGAGCGCGGCGGCCGAAAGGCCGGGGATCACCGCAGCCGGCAGGGCGTGCAGCAACACGATGCGCCAACGCGGAATGCCGGAGAGGTGGAGGCGCTCCACGAAGTCGGCTGCCATCACCTCGATCATGCCGACCCGAAGGATGCGTCCGAGATAGGCGATGGAACCGATGATCGTGGTGGCGACGGCAAGCGGCGTCGCAGCGAGCAGGACGCCAAGCGGGTCGTCCGTGCTGGCCGTAATGGTGGCGGGGAACAGCGGCCACCAGACCGCAAATACGGCGATCAGCAGCAACCCGGTGACGAACTCCGGGATGGAGTAGCCGATGATCGCCGCGCCGGAGACGGCATTGTCCAGGGCGCGCCCCTTCGTCCACGCCGCCGCCATGGCGATGGCGAGCGCGATGGGCAGGGCGAGGAGCAGCGTCATGCCGGCGAGCGCCATCGAGTTGCGCAGCGGCATGGCAATTATGTCGGCGACCGGCGCGCGCGAGATGAGGGTGCGCCCAAGGTCGAAGGCGAGAAACCCCTGCATGAAACCCAGGTAGCGCTCCAAGACCGGGCGGTCGAGGCCGAGTTCCGCCTTGCGCTGGGCAAGCAGTTCGGGCGGCATATTGGCGATCTCGTCTGCCGAGAGCGACACGTCCAGCGCGTCACCCGGGAGCACCTCGGTCGCGAAGAAGATGAAGGTCGCGAGGAGGAACAGGGTCACGATCGAAAGCGCCGCCCGTCGTAGAACGAGCGCGATCACGCGCGCCAAACCTCATCGAAGCGCACGGACCAAATTTGCGGATGGAAGGTGAAGCCCTGGATGTTGCGGCGGCGGACAGCGAAGGTCATGGCCCCGGCGGGCAGCAGGGCCGGCACTTCCTCGTGCAGGATCCGCTGCATGGCGTGGAACCGCTCACTGCGCGCCGCATTGTCGCGCGTTGCCATCGCTTCCCGGTACAGCGCCATGTAGCGGTCGTGCTCCGGGCCTCGCCAATGGCCGGCTTCGACGTTCGCTCCACGCATGCGGAACAGGCTGATACCCGGGTTGCGCGGTCCCACCGCCGTCATGGCGAAGCGGTGGAAGCGCCCTTGCGCGAATTCATTGTCGCCGGTGCGAAACTGGATGTAGCCGTCATTCGGGCGCTGCTCGAGTGTCAGGGTGATCCCAGCCTCACGCACCGTCTCCTGCAGCACCTGGAAATAGCGCCCGGCCTCGGGCGTCTGCGGGCTCCAATACAGCGTGCCGAGGTTGATGCCGTTCGGATGGCCGGCTTCGGCGAGCAGGGCGCGGGCGTGCTCGATCGCCTGGGCGCGCGGTATGGCGGGGCGTGGCAGGAAGTTCGGGTCGGCCGCAACCAGGTGGCTATCATTGCCGATCCAGCCATTCTGCGGACCGTAGACCAGGCGAACGATCGCCTCCCGGTCCACCGCGAAGGCCAGGGCCTGGCGGATGCGCTTGTCGAGAAAGAGCGAGCCGGGATGCTGCGGCAATTGGATCACGTAGTGGTAGCCGCCGCCACCGGTCTCCACCACGAAGTCCTGGTCGCGCGCAAGCTGCCGCGCCGCGGCCGGGTCGATCGTCATCACCACGTCGAACTGCCCTGACCGCAGGCCGGCAATGGCGCTGTCCTGCTGGCCCTCGCGGTTGTGCAGGGTAATGCGATCCAGCAGCGGCAGGCCCTCGCGCCAGTAGTGCTCAAAGCGCTCATAGACGGCCGAACGGTTCGGGTCGGTGGCGACGATGCGGTAGGGGCCGCAGCCGATGCCCGAAAGGCCGATCGTCTCGGGTGGTGCGGCGGGCATGATGACGCTGTCGTATTCGCCGAGGACGAAGGGAAACTCCGCGTTCCCGGAATCCAGGAAGAAGCGTGCGGTCAGCCGGTCCACTGCCTCGATGCGCTCGATCTGCCGCGCGAAGGGTGACCGCGTGCGATGGAACTCGAAGCTTGCGACGACATCGCGTGACGTCACCGGCGTGCCATCGTGAAACAACAGCCCGTCGCGCAGCGTGACGTCCCATACGGCGAGGGTGTCATCTGTCGGCCCCCAGCGCTCCGCCAACTCCGCCTGGAGTTGGAGGGAGCGGTTGACCCAGACAAGGCAGCCATAGGGAAGCCGCGTCGTGGCATCCACCAGGAAATACGGATGCCGCGCGTTCTGCGCACTGGCCGAGCGGCGGTTGGCCGAGCATTGCGCGACGCTCAGAGTGCCGCCGCGACGGGGCGAGGCGGTCTGAGCCGATGCCGCGTGGCCGGAAAAGGGAATGGTGACGGCTGCGCCAAGGGCAGCGCGGCGGGTGATGACGGTCATGTCGGTGGCTCCTTCAGGCGGTGCGGAAGACGTCATCCCAGCGGATCGACCAGTGCTGCGGATGGTTGCGAAGGTTGTGGACCGTGTTGCGCTTGATCAGCACGTTGTTGCGCCCAGCCGGCAGGATCGCGGGCACCTCTTCGTGCAAAATCGCCTGCATCTGCGCGTAGATGGCGCGGCGGCCATTCGCATCTGCCGTGATCATGGCCTGGCGATACAGATCCATGTAGCGATCAGCGGCGGGGCCGGACCAATAGCCGCTTTCGTTGTTCGCCGGCCGCATGCGGAAGAGCGAGATGCCGGGGTTGCGCGGCCCCACGGCGGTATAGGCGAAGCGATGCCACTGGCCGCGCGTCACATCCGCTTCACCGGTGCGGAAGCGCAGGTAGCCGTCATTCGGGCGCTCCTCAATCGGCAGGGTGATGCCGGCCTCGCGCACGCTTTCCTGGATGAATTGGAAGTAGCGCGCCATCTCAGGCCATTGCGGCGCGTAGTACAGCGTGGGGAGTGTAATGCCTTGTGCATGGCCGGCCTCGGCCAGCAGGCGGCGCGCCTCGGCCAGATCACGCGCGCGATCGCGGGCCACGAACATCGGGTCGGCGGCGGCGAGGTGGCTGTCATTGCCCACCCAGCCCCAGCGAGTCCCGCCATAAACGATGCGCACCAGCCCCTCACGGTCGATGGCCAGCGAGAGCGCGCGGCGGATACGGGTGTCGAGGAAGGGCGAGCCGGGGTGCTTGGGCAGGATGATCACCGCCTGGTCGCCGGAGCTGGCGGGGACGAGATCGGTCTGCGGCTCACGCTCGAATTGCCGGGTCAGGCGCGGGTCGATGTTGAGGATCGCATCGAATTGCCGGGCGCGGTAACCGTTCAGCGCGGCCTCCATCTGGCCCTCGCGGTTCACCACTTCGAGCCGGTCGAGATAGGGGTAGCCGTCGCGCCAGTATTGCTCGTGCCGCTCCAGCAACATGCGGCGCTGCGGGTCGGAGGCTGCGATGCGGAAGGGGCCGGTGCCGATACCCTCCATGCCGATGCGCTCGAAATCAGGGTTCGCCGGCATGATGACGTTGTCGTATTCGGCCAGTACGAAGGGAAATTCGGAATTCCCAGCATCGAGGTGGAAGCGGATGGTCGTCGGGTTCATCACCTCGGTGCGCTCAATCTGGCGCGAGGCGAAGTTGCGCCGACGATGCAGTTCGAAGGAGGAAGCGACGTCATCGGCCGTCATCTCACGGCCGTCGTGGAAGCGGACGCCCTGCCGGATGGTCGCTTCCCAGACCTTCAGCGTTTCGTCCGTGGGCTCGATCCGCGTTGCGAGTTCAAGCTGGAGCTTCAGTTCCTCATCCACCCAGGCCAAGGTGTTGTAGGCGGAGCGCGTGATCAGATCGACCATGAAATAGGGGTGGCGTGAGTTGCTGGCATCGCCGCCGCGGCGATTGCCTGACATCTGCGCATAGACCAGCGCGCCGCCGCGCCGTGGTGCCACGGGCTGGGTCGTTGGCTGGGCCTGAGCAAACGTGCTGTCGAGCGCGGCAAGAAGGGCCGCACCGGTGGGCAGAAGGTTACGTCGGGAGGAGGTCAGCATTGCGCTCTCCATAGAAAAAAACTATGTTTGGATCATGTCTCGGAGTGAAACTTAATGTCTTCGTATGACCGCGTCATGACACTCCGGCGGTCAACCCGTGACATTGCCTGACGGCCTGGGGACTGAGCCAGATCGGCGTGAGCCCTCGGTCACCCTGGCTGGGCTGCAATGCTTCGTGGCGGTGATGGACAGCGGGAGCCTCTCTCGCGCGGCGCAGCTTCTGGGGCTGAGCCAGCCCACGGTCTCGGTGCATCTCGCAACGCTGGAGCGCGCCTGCGGCACGCTGCTGCTGCATCGCAAGCCCCGATTGGTGCTGACCGATGCGGGGCGTGACCTGCTGGTGCGCGCGCGCCTGGTGCTCAGCCGCTTCGATGAATTCGAGGGCTCGGTGCGCGATCTGCGCGGATTGCGGCGCGGCAGCCTGGCCATTGGCCTGTCCACACCAGCCTTCGCCATGCCGCTGGTCGCGCAGTTCATGGCGGCGCATCCGCAGATCTCCGTGCGCACGCAATTGGGCAACACCGAGGCGCTGCTCAAGGCGATCAGCGCCTGTCAGGTGGAAGTGGCGGTGATGACGCTGATCGAACCGGTGGAGGATCTGGCATGCACGCTGATCGCGCGCCAACGCCTCGCGGCCTGCTATCCGAAGCGGCGCGCGCCGAGCGCCATCACGCTGGCCGAGTTGGCGCAGGCCCCACTGATTCTTCGCGAACGGGGCTCCATGACACGCGCCATGCTTGAGCGCGCGATGGTTTCGGCGGGGCTGGTCCCGCGCGTGGCGCTGGAGGTCGGCAGCCGCGAGGCCGTCCGTGAAGCCGTGGCCAGCGGTATCGGCGTCGGCGTGCTGCTGGATGGCGAACTCGGAGGCGATGGGCGCATTATCGGTCTGCCTGTCGGCGACGCAGCGATGCTGGGTGGGGTCTATGCGGTCGCATTGCCTGAGTCGTTGGACATCCCGACTGTTACTGCGTTTATCGCGATCGGTGGTTTGGCGTTCTCGCGAGGTCAACGTCGGGCTGGCTGACAGCTCGGCATCTGAGTGAGCATGGTCACAGGGCTTGCCGCTGCTCGCCTATCATCGGCGGTTTCGATTTTCATTACCGAGGAGGCTCGAGTGCGTACTCTTCGACTCGTTGACGCACATCGAAGCCGATTGACGATAGATGTTTCCTCGCGGTCTCTACCCTTGAGTTGACCGGAGCCGATGAAACGCTCTCCAAGGCCCGGCGCACAGAGAACGTTTGTATCCAGCCGCACTTCCTCCGCCAGACACGCCCCAAGGCGTTGATTTGCCAAGAGATCGAGGGTAATCAAGGGGTTCAAGGCCGCTCGGTGGTACAGCCGGGTGATACAGTGGTCCTCCAAATGCCCCGTCCGCAGCGTCACCCCAAGTCAGGCGTCTACCGTACCCGGGTCGCGGTTCCGTACGACCTCCGCGAGACCGTCGGAAAAGCGGAACTGATCGAGAGCCTGGGGACGAAGGACCGTGCCGAGGCGGCTGGGAAGCACCTGACGGTCTATGCGCGCATGGTCGCCACACTGGCGGCTGCTCGGGAGGAGCAGGGCGGCGTGACCCGCGGTGTCACCCCCCGCGAAATCGCTGCGATGGCTGGCGAGGTCTACAGGGCGGGAGTGGCAACCGCCGAGGCCAACCCGGGGAAGTTCTCCGACCGGAACCTTGATCTGGATGACCTGCTGGACCGGCTGACCGGGAACCACGGCGACGGTGTTGAGGACGAGCGGTCCTTCGACCCGGCACCCCCGGACTTGGACGAGGCCCGGCAGTTCCTCCGAGCGCGCGGCATCGCAGCGGACGCGGACAGTGTGCAGCGAATGGCCAAGGAGATTTGGTCGGCGCGGGTCGCCGCGGCGCATGTGGCAATCCGTCGTGCTCGCGGCGACTGGACCCCCGACCCTGACGCATCGCGGTTCCCTAAGATGCAACCGCCCGCCCCACCCACCGTCCCGCAGGTCCCCTCGCGCCCGACACCCGCCACAGAGCCGGGCGTCCGGTTTGGGGTCCTCATGGCGGACTTTGCTCGGGAGCGCCCCCAGCAGCGGAAGACCTTGGACAAGCGGAACTCCACTCTCGACAGTCTCGTTCGGTCGGCCGGCCACAACGACGCCCGCCAGATCACCAAGGCCGACGTTCTGGCCTGGAAGCGACATAGGCTTGAGGAGGGCCGAACGCTCAAGACAGTCGCCGACGGCATCGCCATGCTTCGCCCGGTCTGGCAGTGGGGCGTGCTGAACGGCCTGCTGACGAGCAACCCTTTCAGCGGCATGGCGCCCAAAGTGGTCAAGAGCGGCCTTCGGAAGCGGGAGCCGTTCGACGATGCCGACGCGGTCTTGATCCTGAAGGCAGCCCGGGTCGCTAGGGGGTTCCTCCGGTGGTTGCCGTGGGTTCTGGCGTTGACGGGGTGCCGCATTGAAGAAGCCGCCGGGGCCTCGCGGGACGACATCAAAGAGGTCGACGGCGCGTGGTGCCTGGACATCGCCGCCAACGCTCAGGGTCGTTCCCTCAAGACCATGCAGTCGCAACGGCTGGTTCCGCTCCATCCCGACCTGATCGCTGAGGGATTCGTGAGATACGCCACGTCTCTGCCCGCCGGGTCTCCGCTGTTCGCCGACGTCCCCCCGGGCCATTACGGTGGACGCGGAGAGGGGAAGCCGCCCCTCGGCCTTCAGCGTTGCAACGCGGCGCTCACTCAAACCAATGAAACCGGCCAGGCCGGCTTTTGTCGTTTCAGTTCCAAGCATGACGATGAACCTCCGAAAAAAATCCTGCGACTAGCGATGTTCCGCGCTAGCGCCCACCGTGTTTGCATGGGCTCAAGAGGGAAACACGCCCCAACGGGCGGGCGCTTTATTCAAGGCGGTAGCTTTCCGCCTCGGCCGCCAGCGCCGCGCGAACGGCACCTGCGTCCGGTAGCGCCAGGCGCGCGGCCAGCCCGGGCGCAGCGGGCTCAGCGAAGGCGCCCGCCACCGTCCGCGCGTGCGCAAACCGTCGATACGCGTTCGCCGCATCCTCGAGGCGAGGTGCCGCGCCAGCGCCGCCTCCCCGTCAAGGTGTGGCAGCGCCATTGCGGACCACGATGCGGGAACCGCCACCAGACTGATTTCGAAAGGGCGCCATCGCCGACAGACGCGCGCGCCGCTATCGCCGATCGGCTCAAGATCGTCGGGGAAGGGTCTGGCGCGGGAACTCGGCGTTGGCGTCGGCGAGCTCCGTAAGATGGGCTCCGAGGGCCGGCTGACGTCGGACGTGGTGTTCCCGGCGCTGCTGCGCGCGACGGAGCAACTCGGGCGGCAGCTTGAGCAGGCGCCGCTGACGGTGGTGCGCGGCTTTCAGCAGCTTCAGGTTTCCACCACGAACTTCCTCGGCCAACTGGACAGCGCCATCGGGTTGTCTCGCACCCTTGGGGCGGCGCTGGGGGCGGCTGCCAGGGCACTGGATGGCGTTCGGCGTGGTTCCGGGTTCCGGGCTGCTCATAGTCGGGGCGCCGCTGGGCTCTTCGAAGCGCTGGGGATGAGGCCGCTGGATCTCTTTGTCGCAGGACGGCAAAAGCGGGTGGGGCAGTAGTTTTCTCAACGCGGAAAGGGAGGCACTGAAGTTCCGTTGGGGATCACGGCGTCCAAACCACTTTCAGGACTAAAATCTATGCACGGGGCTCTTGAACTTCCCCGAGCCACTTCTGCCAGCCGGTGCCACGGGTGAAGGGCGCCATGATGGTGTCCAAAGGCGTCGACGTCCTGAGGCAGCACTGGCAGGGCCAGCCCGCCAAGGAGCGTTCGCCGTCGCACGCCCGCCCTCACGCCGGCACCAGCCCGTGCTTGCGCATGACAGCACCCATGCGGGTAGGGTCGGGACGTTGTCCATCCGTAAGCAAAGCGGCGATCTCAAGAAAATATGTGGGTCCGAGCACGCCTGGCGTGAGCACCGAAAGCACCCGAGCCGGATGCCCGCTGCGATTGTTGAACTGGTGCACTATACCGCGCGGAATGAAGGCGCTGGCCCCGGGACCGGTGACCACTTCCTTGCCGGCGATGGTCCAGGTCATCTGGCCGTCAAGGCCATACACCGTTTCATCCCAGCTCTCGTGGTAGTGAGGGATAGGTACCTGACCATTCGGCGGCACCAGCATCTCGAACATGTCGAGGCCGCCATGGGTGCTGTCCTTGTCGTGCAGGAAGCGTATTTCCAGCGCACCGATCTTGATGATGTCCATTACCAGTGTCCCTATGTGGCCGGCAGCTCGATACGGGGTCCAAGCAGATACCAGTTTGCGGCGACCGGCAAGAACACCAGAGGTCGCAGCGATGGTAGGGCGGGCGGATGCCAGAGCCAGCTTCAGCGGTGCTCTATGCCTGCCCATCCGAGCCGGTGGCAGGCGGGAGTTCGCGGCAGTGGCGCCCTGTGAGCTTCCCATCGCTGCCAACCCGGGCAACGGCGCCAAGCGACGTGAGGATCACACCGTTGCGGCCTGAAGATCTGGCATAGGCGATGTTGGTGTCAGTGGCGCTCGTAAATTCCCCAGATCGGGCGGTTGAAAATTCCCCACTTGCGGCTTGCTGCTGAAGTCGGCGCTGTGGGGCGCTGCCCGTTCATAGACCACGCTTCCTCTGGCAGTTCGGAGGAGAACAGGTGTGGT
>JBBRVI010000085.1:0-13302 GCA_038247025.1 Acetobacterales bacterium | reverse complement strand
GCGCTACGCCGCGCCGGGCACCGGCTAGACTCGGTGCGCGGCCTCGGCCTCGCCGGGCAGATGCACGGCGCCGTCGTGCTGGACGCGGCGGCGCGCGTGCTGCGGCCGGCAATCCTCTGGAACGACGGCCGCAGCGCGGCGGAGTGCGCTGTCCTGGACGAGGCCGCGCGGCGCATCGCCGGCAACCGGGCCATGGCGGGCTTCACTGCGCCGAAGTTGCTGTGGCTCAGGCGGCACGAGCCAGAGATCTTCGCGGCCACGCGCCGTGTTCTGCTGCCCAAGGACTGGCTACGCCTGAAGCTCACTGGCGAGGCGGTATCGGAGATGTCGGATGCCGCGGGGACTCTCTGGCTCGACATCCGGGGACGCGACTGGTCGGAGGAGATGCTCGGACTTTGCGGCCTCGGCCGGGAACAGATGCCCAGGCTGGTAGAGGGGAACGCCGTTTCTGGCCGTCTGCGCGCCAACGCTGCCGCCGCCTGGGGTCTGCTTGCCGGCATCCCGGTGGCTGGCGGAGCGAGCGACAACGCCGCAGGGGCGATCGGGCTCGGGTGCATCCAGCCGGGGGATGCCTTCCTTTCGCTCGGCACATCCGGAGTGATCTTCGTCGCGGATGCAGCGCCAATGCCGGATCCGGACCGTACCGTGCATACCTTTTGCCATGCCCTGCCTGCGCGCTGGCACCGGATGTCGGTGATACTTTCTGCAGCCGCGGCGTTGACCTGGGCCGCCCGCGTGCTCGGCGCCAAAAGCGAAGCGGAGCTGCTGAGGGAAGTGGAGGAGGCGGGCCCGGGTGATGGGCGCGAAGTTTTCCTGCCCTACCTCGCCGGCGAGCGCACCCCGCATGACGACCCGAACGCCGCCGCCGTGTGGTTCGGCCTGGAAGCGCGCAGCACGCGTGCCGACCTCGCTCGGGCAGTGCTGGAGGGCGTCGCCTTTGCCTTCGCCGACGGGCTGGGCGCGCTTGAGGTAAAAGGCGGGTGCATCGGGCGTCTATCCGTCATCGGTGGTGGCGCGCGCAGCGCGCTATGGCGCCGGATCCTTGCCGCAGCGCTGAACCGGCCACTGGCCCTGCATCGCGACGCCGAGGTCGGCCCGGCGCTGGGTGCGGCACGCCTAGCGCGACTGGCTGCCGAGGGCGGCAAGCCAGAAGAGGTTTGCACGGCACCGGAGATTCAGGAGGAAGTGGAAGTCGGGCGGGTTCACGATCCCGCCCAACGCCGGCAGGCAATCTTCCGGACGCTCTACCCTGCCCTCGCTCCAGCCTTCTCCGCCAGTTGCTGATCACACATCATCTACGCTGGATTTACGCGACTTCGCAGCGAGTCGCTCGATTGCGCCGCACCAACTTGAGGGGACCGAACAATAGCGAAAATCTGCCAGAGACCCTTTGCGTCAGGTCGCACCTCCTCCGCCAGTTCCAATGCGAGGCGTGCTCTCCACCTGACCGACCGCCGCGCTGAGTGGCAGGTTTCCTGGGGTTTTCAGGGAAAACCTGTTGACTGGCATGGCGCCAGAAAGCGCGAAAATCGCTCTCCGGAGGCCAATTCTCTCCGGACCTGATGACTTGGCCGTTTTAGTACGGAACCAAAAAACCTAGGTTAAAGGCCGGTTTCAGCGCGGTGGGCAATCGCCGTGGTTCGCATCCCACTTGCCCGAAACGCGTACTTCGAGAGCGAACACTCGGTGCGGATAAGATATGGCGTCCATCGGCCCTGGCTAAGAAGTCCCGTCCGTGCCAAGTCAGGGTAGGGAGCCTCGCGACTCCACCCCAGCCGCCAGGCCCGACGGCCACTCAAGCCATACACCCTGGCCAATGCCGGAATTTCCACCACCTCCGCGGAAGCCACCGGCGATTATTGCCATTATAGCCCGATCGGAAGGGGACCTGATTCTAACGTTGCCGAGCACCGCTGCGGCCCGATAACGATAGAATCACGCGCCGCATGATCCGATGCCTCGACTGGAGCGGGGTGATCAAGGATGGCGCGATCTCATGGGGGAAATGCCTGGGCGACCTGCCCCGTCTCAATGGCGGGCGCGGCTTCTGCAAATCGATCCTTGGATCTTTATGGCTATCGTCATTTCCTGTCCGCCCCGCGCGCAACCGACCTGAGTCAGCACGGCCGCGGTGAGGCTTCCCGCGAAACCCTGTGGCGCCTCGCCCGCGCCATGCATCCCGGCATCTCGCACGTGGCACGGGAAGAGAATCCGAATATCGCTGCAGGATATACGTACTTGCTCCAACTGGCCGCGCATGACTGCGTGCAGACACCCACGCCGTTCTGGCAGATCCCGGACGGGCGCGCGGCCGCGCGCAACGGGCGTATTGCCCGGCTGCGGCTGGACACGCTGTATGGCCTCGGCCCCTTCGGCACGCCGCATGCCTTTGCGCCGGACGATCCCAGTGACATCACCCGTAGCGCACTGCGCCTCGGCCCGATGAAGTTAGAAGCAGGGTCGACCGGGCCTGTACCGCAGCGTGACATTGCCCGGATCTCCGGCCTTAACAACGACCCGGCGGCACCGCTGACGGATCCGCTGATCTGCGATCCGCGCAACGAGGACCATGCGATCCTCGCGCAGATGACCGCGCTTTGGCACATGGTGCATAATACCCTCCTCGCCCTCGCCGAGGGCAACCCCGCCACGGGGCCGGCGGAACGTGTGCGGGAACCCCAGTTCGCCTGGGCCAGAGCGTCAACGACCCTCATCTATCGCCGAATCCTGCGCGACGATCTGCTGGCCAAGCTGCTGCACATCCCGGTCTTCGATCGGTACAGGCGGGCGAGGGAGGCAGATCTGCTGGACCGGGACATGGCCTATGCCAGGCCGCGGGTCTCCGTGCCTCTGGAATTCTCTCACGGCGCCATGCGGGCGGCGCACACCATGGTCCGCCCCGAATACCGCATCAACGCCACCGCGACCCATCCGATCGAGCGGGCGCTGCAGCAGACCAGCGCCCGCAAGGCGGCGAACATGCCGCTCGATGCAAGCTGGATCATCCGCTGGAGCGACTTCTTCGATGGGCTCGGCGCGACGCCCGCTACTAACCGTAGCCTACTGATCAAGCCCCGCTATATCTCCGCTTTCATAAGTCCGGAGCTGTTCGAGGGCCCGTCACCGGGCCATGGCTTGGCAATGCAGGACTTGGCGAGCGCCACCAGCGTCCCCCTCTGGTCGGTATCGGGGCTGCATGACGCGATCGCTGGCCAGGCGCAGTTGAAAGGATGGGCCGATCCGTTCGCGGGCAGCAGCCTAGCCGATGCCGGCAAGCGCGGCGCCGCGCTGAGAGCATGGCTCACCGCCCACAGCAACAGCTATGATCCATTCAAGTGTGCGGAGATCACCAGCCTCGCCGACGATCCGCCGCTGCCTTTCTACATACAGTTCGAGGCTGAGCATGTGCATGGCGGCACCCGACTCGGCCCGCTGGGCTCCATCCTGATCGCGGAAACTTTCTTCGGCGCCATGCTGGGCGATCCGCTGCCGGGTGAGGAGCCTGGGGTCAGCCCGGGTCCCAGCCTTCGAGAGGCGCTCCGCGTGCTGAGCGACGAGCTTCACATCGCTGTGGCGTCGGATCGGCTTCCCGAGGAGGGCACGATGGCCGCTCTGATCCTTTTCGTCGCCCGGGAATGCGGCCTCCAGGCCGCAGATCCCGCCTTCCTCTGACCGTAACCCCAAGGAGCCATATGACCATGAGCGACACCGACCCGCCCGCCGGCCCTGACCTGCAGACCATGAAGATCCAGGTCTACGAGACACTCGGCAACCTCGTGAAAAGCTGGTCGACCGGCGACGCGCAATACACCGGCGGCAAACTGCATCCGGTCCCGACGACGATTAACGAGTTCAAGAACCTGCTCCAGTTTCTTGGCGCCGGAGCGGACATCCCGGACCACATCAACAAGCTGACCATCATCCGCTACGAAGCCAATGAGATGGTCCTTCGCATTCCGCCCGCCGACCTCATCAAGGCGAAGGAGGCACGGCTGAAGCAGCCGGGCGTCGCCTATCAGGTGCCGCTCTTCTATGAAGAAGTGCCCATCAAGGGTTCGCAGGCGAATGCGTCCGAAGATGACAAGATGCTGCTGCAGGCCCGGCGCATCGGCGACTACACCATCGCCCATTGCGAATAGCCGCGGGCGGCGGCGCGGTCATTCCGCGTACCACTGCCCGAAGCCGACGCCATCCGCCAGAATCCCTGCGCCGCCGACGCCGCGGCGCAGACGTTCCCAGTTCGCTGCATCGGTGAAGGGATACTGGTGCAGCAGCCAACGCCCCATCGCCGCCTCGTCCGCCGGGGTTGATCCAACCCAGGCGGTACGCACCAAGTCGAAAAAGTGCGCAGCCGCCTCGCGCGCCGCGTCCCGCCGGCCGAGGTTCCACAGGGCCGCGGCCCGCCAGGCCGGCAGCGTACGGATCACGTCCTGCGCGCGGTCGCAGGCCTCGAGCGTCCCGGCATCGTCGCCGCGCAGATAGGCGACCACGACCTGATAGCCCCACAGGGTCGGCGACACGATCAGCGACATGTCCAGCGCCGCGTCGGCCAGGCGCCGCGCTTCCTCATGCTGGCCCGAAAAGCCGTGGAACAGGGACGCGGAGATCAGCGTCCAGCTGTCATAGGGATTGAGCTGCGTCGCGCGTAGCATGTGCGGCACTGCCAGCGCGCCCTGTCCAGACATCGACAACGACCAGCCCATGACGAGGTGCGCGCGGGAGTCCAGCGCATCCAGTTCCACCGCCCTCCGCGCCAGCGCCAGCGCCTTCGCCTCCGTCTCACGGCTTCGCCAGGATCCGGGTCGGGCGATGTGACCCCCGTTATAAGATTGCGCTAGGCTGCTGTAGGCCGGGGAGAAGCCCGGATCCGCCGCGATCGCTTCTTCGAACAGTTCGCGCGCCCGCGCGTAGCGGTCGCCGCGGAATCCCCGCATCACGGATTGCCCGAGCAGCCAACGGTCATGCGCCGACAGCGCCCCACCCCGCTGCAAGGGCAAGCTCGCCAGCCGCGCGGCGGAGACCTTCCCTTTCAGCGACGTCGCGATGCTGTGGACGAGGTCGCGCTGCGCATCGGCCCAGCTCGCCAGGTCGAGATCGGACCGTTCGCTCCACATCACCACGCCGCTGTCCACCTCTCGGATGGTCAGCACCAGGCTGATCCGCTCGCCGGCCTGATATGCCACGGCACTGATGGCGTAGCGGCTGGAGACCCGCCATGGCCCCGCCGAACCGACCGGCAGTTCGCTGCCGTCCACCACGAACCATTCGCGGAAACGCACCAGGCAGGCGATCAGGTCGTGGCGGAACCCATGCACCAAGTAGACGCGGTCTTCCGGCACGCCATGCGCTATGAACGGCTGCACTAGCAGGGCCAGCCGTAACTCGACCACATTTGGGGCGACGACCGCGGGCGGTGGCGCAGCGGCCAGTATTCGCCCCGACTTGATCTCTGCGACTAGCGCCTGTGTCGGGGCGGAGGGCTCCATGTCGAAATCCTCGTCCAGGATGTTCCACAAGGCCTCATAGGCCCGCAGCGCGCCCGCCACGTCGCCCTCCCGAGCCGCATCCAGCATGACGCGGCGGCAAGCTTCCTCGTGCGTCGCGTCCAGGTTGAGTAGGGCGCGTGCCGCGGCGCGCGCCCGCGCGCCCTCAGCTGTCGTCAGAATCGCCTCCAGACCCGCGATCAACCTGTCCTGCAGCGCCATTCGGCGCGACCGCAGCCATTCCGCGTAGGCGGGATCAAGATCATCCAATCCGCCGAGGAACTGATCGGCAAGGCGGACCGTATCGAGCAGGCGCGGATCGAGCCGGCCTGTCGACAGCGAGGCCAGCAGGGTTTCGAGGTCGTGGCGCACCCTGCGTGGTTCCAGCGCCACAGTCATCCGGTCCGCGCGCAGCGTGCCGGGTGGCAGGACTTCCCGCAACTCATGCACCACTTGGCGCAGGGAGGCGCGCGCCTTTTCCTCGGAAGACTCGCTCCACAGCATGCCAGCGATATGCTCACGCGTCAGCTCCTGGCCCTCGGCCAGGGCGACGCAGGCCAGCACGGCACGAGCCTTGCGGTTGCGGAAGCGGAATTCCTGCGGCCCCCGAAGCACGCGTAGCGTTCCGAACAGCCTGAGCATCAAGGCCGTTTCTTCCGATTGCGGACTGGGCGGCTCTCTGCCCTGGACGGCTGCCTCCACCATGCAACTCCTTGACGCTCGAGCCAGGTTACGGCGAAATCTACATTGCTTTAGGAAAACAAGGAAACTGGCAATCTGAGACCTGGCCCGCCGCCCGTCCCGCGGATAGCGGCCGCCAGACGTGGCGGCGTGTCACTTGACGGTTCGCAGGCGAGACCCGTCACGAAGACGCGGCTCACGTGCATACCGAGCCAGTCGCGGCGATGGTCGTGCAAAAGCACCTCATGGCCACAAGCCAGCAGCCGCGCCGCAATTTCTGCGAAGCCAAGGCCGGGCATCGCCAAGCCGCGTGGGTTGCCGCTAGCCGGGAGGATCGACAGGACGGCGACCGTCACGGCGGCATGCCGATGGAGATGAGCGTGATCGCGAGGGGTCAGGGCCTGTGGCCCCAGCGCTGCGCGCTTCGCCTCGGCCAGCGCGACGGCGAGCTCGTTCTGCGCCCGTTCCATCATCGCCGCCCGTGCCGCATCCGCCATGACCGGCCGCGCCGCGGTACCGCAGCAGAAACCGTGTCCCTGCGCGTCGAAGGCGATCGCCGCGACGGTGGGCACGCCTAGCTCCGAGGTGATGTCGAGCAGCATGTCCGGCCGAGCCGCCGGGGTTGCGCCCAGCGCCAGGTTCGTGGCGGCGGCGGCACGGGCGACCGGATGTTCCGGGGGAATTCTGTCCGCTGCGATGCCGCCACGCCACCACAGTGCTACGGCGTCACGCTCCACGATTTCCAGCAGGGCGGCAAGGCGAGCGGCCTCCGGCGACGGACCGGCGGCGCATCCGATGCTAAGGGGGAACGGCGGCAGTGTCGTACGGCGATCCGCGGCGCGCCGGAAAACCAAGTCCCGCGGCCACGCCCGAGCCGCCCCGCTCGGCCAGGAGTAAAGCGGGACAGCCTCGTCGCCCTGCCGATCCTCCGGCATTTCGACCTGCGCCAGCCGCTCCGCGGCTTCACCCATGCAGGCGGCGAAGGCGGCACCGGGATCCAGGCCCACGCCGGAGGCGCTGATCACCGGCAGGTCGGCCTCTCCCGTCGCGGCAGCCAGGTCAAGCTGTGCCCCGACCGCGCAGAGGCGGGGCAGGCGGGGCAGCACCAGGCCGAAGACCGACCCGCACAGTAGCGCCACGCGGAGCAACGCCATCCGGTCTGCGCGCTGCACCTCGGGGACAGGAGCGGCCCAGCCGAGCCAGACGAGCAGCCGGCGCCCACCGCTATCGGCGTCCCTCCCATCCAATCCGAGCAGGGCGTTTTGCAAGGCCTGCCGCGGTAGTTCCACGCCTGCGCCTCCGTCATGGCAGAGCCAGCCTACAGCGTCGTCGGAGATTCACGCAGGATTCACGTCGACTGGCCGAGGCAAGGAACAATCGTACAGGACCTAAATATGCCACCTGATGGCTTCGTCGTCGCCATGCGCGGGCGCCTCATCGTCGTGCCGGGGCCGAAGCGGCGTCGCCGTGCTATGCAGGTCTGGCTGATCGTCTCCCGCTTCGGCCCAGACGGGCTCACCCTGGCGATAGCCCTAGCCGGCGCGGCCGGCGGCGGCTCGGCGGCGTCGCGCCTGGTGCCGCGGCTGACCCTGCTGGGGCAGCGCGTCGCCTCACAGCCGCCGCGCCCGGACATCCTGTTCCGGCTAATGGGAGGCAGCGCACCGAAGCTCCGAATAGCCGGCCGATGGCGTGCGGCGGAGGGCTTCGCGCGGCTCAGGAACAACGTGCCGCGGCTGCGGCTTGTTGCGGCCGGGCAGCTCGCAGCGGGACTGCGCTGGCGCATCCTGGCGGCGCAGACGCCCTGGGTTGGGGAATGGCACATGCCCGGTCACGCCCGTCTCACGCTCGACTAACGGCGCCTGCCGCAGCCTGATCAGGCCCAGATGGGATGAAGGAAAAAGTCATGAACATCTCCCCAGCGAAGGTCGTAAGCGTCGGCCTTGCCGGCCTACTTGCTGCCTGCTCGCCCGGCAGCGGCAGCACGCCGCCGGTAACCTCCGCCACGGTGATCAGCCCGATTTATGCCCGGCAGACCGCCACAGTGCGGATTCAGGCGACCTGCCCGATCGCCGGCGGTGCGCCGGCCGCCACTTTCGGACGACCCGAGCTGTCGACTTCCGCGCTCCCCGTCCTGGCTGCGGCGCTCGTTCCCATTGCGGTCGATTTCACGATCTCGGCCGTGCGGGACTATCTGGCGCGGGTCGAAAGCGAGCGCACCGCCAGCTACACCGCCAGCGGGTCGGGCTCGCTGCCGTCGGCGGGTTCCGCCTGTCTGATCGTCACGCGTGGCCGCATGGGCAGGGCGGACGCCGACCGGCCGAGCAGCCAAGGCGCGGTTACCGACGAGGCGATGGGTCAAGTGGGCCTCGCCGGGCCGCCCGATTTCTACATGGAGGCGCGCCTGGCAATACGGCCGCGGCTGGGTGCCACCCCGCCGATGAACGACCTGGTGTTGCAGCCGCAATACCTGCAATTCGCGCGCACCGCCGCCCGCCGCGGCCGCGCCGAGGCCAAGACCATCGGCATGGTGTTGATCCTGCGCCAGGATCCGCTGCCGGGCGCTGCCACCTCGACCACGGCGGCGACCGGCGCCAACGCGGTCTTCCCCCTGAACTTCGGCACGCTCCGACCCGGCACCGAGATCCTGTCAGCACGCTACACACCAGTCGGCAGCGACATGGAACCCGCGCATCCGCTCGCCGATCTGGAACGCAGCACGCCGGTCGCCAGCGGTGTTTCGCGGGTCAATGCCTATGCCTTCATCACCGAGACGGCAGAGCCCGAGCGGGTCCTGACCCTGCTGAACGCAGCGCTGGAACAAGGCGATGCGCCGCTACAGGCGGCGCTGACCAAGGCGATCCAGGACGCGATCAAGGCCGCGGCGGCGCCGCCGGCGGGCACGCGCTAGCGAAACGATTGAGGCCAGATTTGGCCGAGCAGCATCCCAGTCCAACCGCGACAAATGGAGCCACGCCATGAATGACGAGAAACCCCACTCTGCCGACACGGTGCACCTCCGCGGTGTCCAGCCAGAAGCAGAGCGGGCGCAAGAAATTGCGCCCGATGACGCCTGCGTCGACCTGCACACCGATGCCGAGGACATCGCAGCCTCCGCAATGGGCGCCACTGCCGCCGCGACCACCGCCTGGCGTGTAGCGCGCTGCCTAACGCAGCTGCGCGATCAGGTGAATGCGATGGCACCGTCCCGCAGCAAGCGCAGCGACGGCACTATCGGCGACCTTGCGCATCAAGGGCGGGACTCCGACCACAATCCCTGGGTGGTGGGCGCCGACGGCACTGGCGTGGTCACGGCGCTCGACCTGACCAACGACCCGGCCGGTGGCTGTGACATGGAGCAGGTGGTGGAGACGATCCGCGGCAGCCGCGACCGGCGCATCAAGTACATCATCTGGAACCGCCGGATCGCCAGTGCGACGCCACGCGGAGGGGAGCCAGCCTGGGCGTGGCGCGCCTATGGCGGCAGCAATCCACATACGCGGCACGCGCATTTTTCGGTGCTACCTGAGAGCCCGGCCTTTGACGACACGGCCGAATGGACGATCCGCGCCGGTTCGACCCTGGCGTCAATTCCCCTGCCGTTGATGGCGGTGGCCGAGGAGCCGCTGTTTGCCATCGAAATCCCGCCGGTCGAAGCGCCGGTGCAACGCGGCGGCCCGCTGCTGACCGAGCTCGGTCAGGCGGACCGGCTGATCCGCGCGCGCACGGCGCGCCAGCAGTTCAGGGTCTCGGGCAAAGAGCTGGTGGTCGCGGTGCTCGATACCGGGCTGAATGCAGAGCATATAGATTTTACCGGCCGCGTCCTGCCCGGCCGCAACTTCACCCGCGACGGCGCTGCAACCGACACCACGGACCGGCATGGCCATGGCACCAACGTTGCCGGCATCATCTGCGCCGGGGCGGACCACGTCGGCATCGCGCCGGGCGCCCAGGTCATTCCGCTGAAAGTTCTCGGAGACCAAGGCGGCGGCGACTTTCGATGGGTGAGAGAGGCACTGGATTGGGTGATCGAGCATCATGCCGAGCAGCGAATCTCTGTTATCTGCCTGTCGCTAGGCGATTCCCGCAACCACGTCAGCGACACCGGCTTCCCGCGCGACTCCATCCAGGACCGGCTGCGGCGGCTGACGGCGTCCGGTGTGGTCTGCTGCGTCGCCGCAGGGAACGACTACTTCACCCATGGCAGCCGCCAGGGCATGGGATACCCCGCCATCTTCCGGGAGACGGTGAGCGTCGGTGCCGTCTATGACGCCAACGAAGGCAGTTTTTCATACGGCGCCGCCGTGGCCCATTCCACCGCGGCGGACCGCATCACGCCGTTTTCCCAGCGCCTCCATGAAAGCACCGGCGGCGCGGCCGCGACCGACATCTTCGCCCCGGGTGCGCCGATCACATCCTCCGGCATCGGTGGTCGGCGCGCCGAGTCGATCCAGCACGGAACCAGCCAGGCGACGCCGGTGATCTGCGGCGTCGTGCTCCTGCTGCAGGAATTGCACATGCGCGCATTCGGCCGACTGCCGGCGGTCCCGGACGTGCTGCAATGGATGCGGTCCAGCGCGGTGAAGATCATCGATGGCGACGACGAAAACGACAATGTCGGCCATACTAACCAAACGTTCCGGCGCGTTGACGCGCTCGCGGCGCTGGAAGCCGCGGCGAGCGCCGCCACATTGGCGGCCTTCATGGCAGGCCGGACGCGCGTGTTATGACAACCGCCAAGCCGGCTAAGCGACGCCGCCTGTCGAAAGCCCCGACGCCGGATCTGGTGTCGACTGACCTGCCCGCCACCGCTGCGATAAGGTCCGGCGTCATGGCGCGCATGCTGTATGCTCAGCCCGCCGTCGATCCATCACGTCAGCTGCTGGCGGTCGCGGATCTGGAGACTCTGCGAAACCGTACACGGCTGAACCGCCGGTTGCCCCAGGACACCGTACTTGGCGGACCAGCAGATAGGAGGCTACTGAAGCTGGAAGGCAAGAACGGCCGCGACGACATCCTGCCCTTCGCCATGTTGGCCCAGGGGGTTGCAAGCGGCACCGCAGTCTGCAAGCTGCAACTAAGCAACGGCGGCACCGGAACCGGCTTCCTCGTCGCCGCGGATATCCTGCTCACCAACCACCACGTCCTGCCCTCTGCCGAGGCGGCGCTGGAAGCGATCTGCATCTTCGCTTTCGAGCTGGACCATGCGTCACGTTCGCTGAAGCAAAGCATGTCGTTCCGCTTGAAGCCGCAGGCGTTGTTCATCACTAGCGGCCTGGTCGACCAAGGTGGGCTCGACTACACCTTCGTCGGCATCGATCCCGTCGCAGCGCAAACCTTCGGGCATCTCCCGATCAGCCGCGGCTCGTCCAAGCTGAGCAAGGGCGAGGCTGCCAACCTTATCCACCATCCCGATGGTGAGCCGAAGGCGGTATCGATCCAGGACAACCGCGTGCTCGCGGACCAGGGACTGCTCCTCGGCTATCTCTCGGACACCGAGTTCGGAAGCTCGGGCGCACCGGTATTCAACAATCGCTGGGAAGCGGTGGGGCTGCATTTCGGCGCCGACACCTTGGTGGGGGTCATCGACGAGCGGGGGTACCCTGCCGACTACCTGAACCTAGCCACAAAAATGTCCGCGGTCGCGGTGGACCTGGAGCGGCGGGCCCAGACCGAGATCGAACGCCGTGATGCGACCGCGGCGTTGGCCACGTTCCGCGACACCGATACGCTGCTGGGAGGCTACTTCGGCGCGCTGGGACGCCCGCCGATCGGCAGCAATCCGCGGGAGATGGCCGCCGCCCTGTACGCCAAGGGTCATGACATCGACATCGGATTCCTGGCAGCTAGCCGCGTAGCTTCCGACGGTTCGCCGCGGCTGTCCAACTTCGTCAAACTGATCGCCGAGTTGTGCTTCGACATCCTGATCCTGGAAGGGTGCGCAGAGGTAGTGGCCTTACGGGTGGCTCAGGAATTGCGACGCTTCGGGTTGCACTACCAAGCCAGTCCCCAGGCGCAAGGCGCAATCGGCCCAGACGCCGTCGCCTTGTGGAACACGCAGACTGTGCAGCCGCTGCAACTCTCGCCGGAATGGCCGGCCGACAGCGAACAGGATTTCGCCGCCACTGGCGGCACCCATCAACTCGCCGCATTCACCGGACCTCTATTTGATCGGCGCCCACGCCGCTTCAGATTCGCCAGTTTGGGTGACTCGGCACGGCTTGTCGACGTGCTTGCAATGCACTTCGACCGCCCTGATGTTGGCAGCCAGCGTCGGCGGCTAGCGGCGAAGGTGCTGGGAGTGGCGGTCGAGCGGGCGAGGCAGGCGGAGCCCTCCACGGCAGCCGTGTCCCTGGTGCTGGGTGGACGATGCGACGTGGACCTCGCGCAAGCGGAACTCGGCCTACCGTTCGATTCGGCGGCGCAATCCGTCATCGCCGATGACGCCCGCGGTGCCGGCTTGCTCGTGGTGTCCACGCGGCAAGCCGGTGTGGGCCGCGTCTGGTTTCCGCCCGAGCTCAAGATTCGCCCGGATGGCGCGGAACTCGCCTTCCGGGCCCCTGCTCGCCCGTACGCCGATACCTTGCCCGGTCGAGAAGATTTCCAGCCACTTTGTTTGCGGCTCTCCTTCGCCGCTCTCGCAGGCCCTGGACTTAATGGTGGCGTGCTTAGTGACGCGACTCAGCACCTGCTAGACGCGCCAAGTAGCCGAACTTCGCAATAGGACCGCGCAGGACGCGCCGACCGTGAGCGTTGCATGTCGCCGTGCCCTTCGCTGACGCGGGTTCACGCGGGAAGCATAGCCGGCCCGGTCCCACATAGCCGAGCTGCAGCCGACCCATTGCGGATGAAGGACTCGGCCAGGTCACTATATACAGATCTATTCGGGGCGCCGACGAGCGCCAAGGGTGATGGTAACGGACTCCCTTTCTGCCGTTCCCACTCCACCGGAAACGGCTCCATCAGCCCCGGCAGCGTCATCTGCTCCGGCTGCCGCCCGTCCAGGAACGCCTCGACCAGGCCCGGCGCCAGCAGCGTGAGGCGCAGCAGGCGGGAGACATAGGAGGAGTTGATCTTTTCGGCCGCGGCCAGCTCGTTGAGCGTGGCGAAGCGCCCGGTCTCCATCATCCGCCGCCACCGG
>JBBRVI010000084.1:0-13328 GCA_038247025.1 Acetobacterales bacterium | reverse complement strand
GTGCCCCTGTCAACGCTTCACCGGCACCCTCGCGGGTGACAGCGCATGACTCGGGGTCGTCGTGGGTGGCTAGTCCTTCAACGTGCGGCTCTTTCATCCGCTACCTCCTGCCGGTCTCCCGGCGCACAGAGAACGTTTGTACCCAGATGCACCTCCTCCGCCGATTCCTATGCGAGGCGTGTTCTCCGCCTGACCGAGCGCCGCGCTGAGTGGCAGGTTTCCAGGGGTTTTCGGGGCAGGCCTGTTGACTGGCCCGTCGCGGAGACGGCCGGAAATCCCTCCCCGGACCTGATGACTTGGCCGTTTTAGTACGGAACGCAAAAACCTAGGCCAAAGGCCGGTTTCAGCGCGGTCGGCACTTGCTATGGATCGCCTTGCACCTGCCCGAAATCGGTACTTCGAGAGCAAAAACTCTGGTGCGGCTATCAAGTGGCTTACGTCTCCCATTAATCACAAGACGCCCTCGCGAATTGCAACAAGAGCAATGGCGGGCAACCGGAACGCACTGACTGACTTCGGCGCTGGCTGAATTTTCCACGCGAAGAAACCGCACTGGCCGTGAAGTTGAATGTTTCCCTGGAACGCACGTATCAATGAGGATAGGCTGAGCAGCACGGCGGAGATACCGACGAGAGTACTCGCATGCAAAATCCAATCGGCATTCCATCGCAACAGTGATGCACGATGGCTGTCTGCGAGACCACATAGTGGCCCAATCCGCGCAGCCTGTCAGCGCCGGGCTGTGACAATGGTGGTGCAGGCACTTTCCAGCTTCGGCAGGTCGCGCAGCGGGGCCATGCGAACCACAAGCGGCCGGTCGTCGCCGCGAATGACCGGGCAATAGGGATCGGGCTCATCGAGCGCGTCCATCAGGCGCCGCCGACCGGCGCAACCGCCGGCACAGGTGGCGCGATGCGTGCAGATCTCGCAAGCCGCCGGCACCGATCGCGCGGCCACGAAGGGGGCCGTATCCACAATCCCCCCGCCGGCATTGAGCAGAAGGTCGAGCGGTGCGCCGGCGCCCGGCCAATAAACGCAGGGCTGCACGGTGGCGCGCGGCGTCACCCGCACCGTTGCCTGGCCGCAACCGCCGAGCCGTGGCGGCAGGCCCGCCATCGCACGCACCAGCGGCTCTCCCACCGCGATCGCGTCAGTCTCGGCGAAGAGCCTGCGGAAGCCATCCCAATACTCGTCATAGGTCAGCGCATAGCTGTCACTGCGCACCGACTGATAGACATTGAGGCGCAGGGGCGCATCGAAGGCGGCGGCCACTTGCGCCAACTCGCCGAGCCGTTGGTAATTGCCGCGCATCATCACCGCGATGATCGTGACACCCACGCCGAGTTCGCGGCAACGGCGCGCCTGTTGCTGGATCAGGTCCCAATTGCCCGCACCGCGCTGCTCGTCCTGTTCCTCGCGCGTCGGGTAATCCAGCGAGAACTCCACATCGGCGAAGCCGCGCAGATCGGCATCATCCAGCACCTCGATGGAATGACCGTTCGAGGTGATCGTCAGCTTGATCGGCTGGGTGCGGAAGAAGCCGAGCATCTCGCGGAATTCCGGATGCATGCCGTTCTCGCCGGTGCCCAGATTGACCGAGCGCACCGGCAGGCGCGCCAGCACGGAGCGCACCTGGTCCAGTCCCAGCCGATCCGTGCGCGTCGGATCGCGGTAACAGAACGCGCAGGCCAGGTTGCATTCATTCGTCAGGCCAAGGCCGAGCGAGAAGCGCCGTTCGGGGGCCGCCGTGGTTTCAACCGACATTGTTTCGTGAACCTCCCTCTGATAACGTAAAATCATGCATCTACGCCCTCCCGATCAACCGCTGCAACCCGACCAGGACACGTCCCGGTGGGACGGCCATGCCGCCGCGTACGAAACCGTCTTTGAAGGCCTCACCGATGCCTTTGCCGCCCGCGCTCTCGATCTGCTCGAACCGCTCGCTGGCGCGCGGCTGATGGACCTGGCCGCCGGCGCCGGAGGGGCCGCAATCCAGGCCGTCGCACGTGGCGCACATGTGACTGCATTCGATGGTTCGGGCGAAATGGTTACGCGCATCCGTGCGCGGACTGGCAACGCCTCCATAATCGCTGAACAGGCCGATGCGCGCAAGAAGCTGCCTTGCGCGGATGGCAGCTTCGACGCGGCATTGTCATGCCTGGGCGTGGTGCTCCTCCCCGACCCGGTGCCGGCACTGCGCGAGATTGCGCGGGTGCTGCGGCCCGGCGGGCGGCTCGCGGTGGTCACCTGGACCGAGCCGGGCCATTACGAGCTGGCCGCGCGGCTCTGGGCCGCGGTGCAAAAAATCCGCGGCGCGCCGCCCCCACCGCCACCGACACCCCCCGCGCAACTGCGCTACGCCGATCCCGAGGTTTTCGTCGCGCTGCTGCGGGAAGCGGGCTTCGCAGTCCAAGCAGTCGAACGGGTCGAGGCCTTTCTGCATGCAAGTTCAGCGCGCGCATTGGCCGAAACGCTTGATTTCGCACCGGGGATGGGGGCTTTGATGGCCAGCCTCGGGGAGGATCGCGGTGCCGTCGAACAGGAATTCGCAACCAGGCTGGAGGCCGAGCAGGGCCTCGGCCCGGTCGCGTTGCGGGCCATCGCGCGGATCGCTATCGCAATTCCCGAATAAATGGGAGCCGGAGCGTAACCTTGGCCCCATACCGAGCGAAGCTACTCGGTCGAACCGGAGCTCTCACCATGATCCAACGTCGCCTTGGCCTGATCCTGGGGGCTGCGTCCCTGGCCAGCCCCGCCCTTGCGCAGGCGCCGCAGCGCCTGGTGTTCACCGCCATCCCCGACCAGGATGAGACACGCCTCATGGAGCGGTTTCGCCGTGTGGTCGCGTATCTGCAAGGCGCGCTCGGCGTGTCGGTGCAATATGTGCCGGTGAAGAATTACGCCGCCGCGGTGACCGCCTTCACCAACAACCAGGTGCAACTGGCCTGGTTCGGCGGCCTGACCAGCGCCCAGGCGCGGCGCGCGGTGTCGGGTTCGGAGGCGATCGTCCAGGGTGTCGAGGACGCCAATTTCTTCAGCTACTTCATCGCCAATGCCAGCACCGGGCTGACGCGCTCCGAGACCTTCCCCGAGGGGATCGCCGGCCGCAGCTTCAGCTTTGGTTCGCGCGCCTCCACCTCGGGCCGCGTCATGCCCGAGACCTTCATCCGCCAGCAATTCAACCGCGCACCGGAGCAGGTTTTCTCCCGCGTCGGCTTCTCGGGCGATCATTCGCGCACCATCCAGGTGGTGCAGTCCGGCGCCTTCGAGGTCGGTGCGCTGGATTTCACCGTGTTCGACCTGGAACGCCAGCAGGGCCGCGTGGATGATACGCGCGTGCGGGTGATCTGGCAGACCCCGCGCTTCCCCAATTACAATTGGACCATTCGCGGCGACATCGATGCGCGCTTCGGCGCCGGCTTCAAGGAACGGGTGCGCGCCGCGCTGCTGGCCATCAACGATCCGGCGATCCTGAACATCTTCCCGCGTGAGCGCTTCATCCTGACCGCCAATAGCGACTACGCGCCGATGGAAGCCGCCGCGCGCGCGCTTGGTCTGCTCGATTAGGTGCAGCCATCGCCCCTGATCGAACTGCACGGCGCGAGCGCGGGCTATGCCGGCAAGCCGGTGTTCAGCGGGCTCGACCTGTCGCTGCGCCCGGCCGAGCATGTGGCGGTGTTGGGCCGGTCTGGTGCGGGCAAGTCCACCCTGCTCAACCTGCTGTTTCAGCGGCTGGATGACCGTGCGGCGTTGATCCCGCAGGCGGCCGCGCTGGTCGGCACGCTCAGTGTCTTCCACAATGTCTATATGGGCCGGCTGGATCGGCACTCGGCGTGGCGAAACCTGCGCATGCTGGCCTTGCCCGAACGCGCCGAGGTGGCCGCAGTGCGCAGCGTGCTGGAGAGTTTGGGCATGGAGGAATACCTGTTCCGCCGCGCCGGCGCGCTCTCCGGCGGGCAGCAGCAGCGCGTCTCGGTCGCGCGTGCACTGTATAATGGCCGGCCGGTGGTGCTGGGCGACGAACCGGTCTCGGCGCTCGATCGCGTTCAGGGTGCGGAGGTGCTGCGGCGGCTTGCAGCGCGGCACGAGACGATGGTGCTGGCGATGCATGATATCGGCCTGGCGCTGGCGCATGCTCAGCGCATCATCGTTCTCGATCAGGGTTGCATCGTGCTGGACGCGCCGGCCGCGGAACTGAGCGTCTCGGAGCTTCTGCCTTTTTATGGCTGAACCCGCACGCCTCGGCTACGCCGGCGCGACGCGCTGGTTCCTGCTGGCCGCGCTGGCAGCACTGCCAATCGCCGACCTGGCAGTCTCCGGCCCCGATCCCTGGCTGGAACTGACCCGGATCTTTGCGGGCATCATTCGCCCCGATCTGCTGGCGATTGCGGGGGCCAGCGTGGTGCTCACCGTCGCCTTCGCCATGCTGGGTGTGGCCTCTGGTGCGGCGGCAGGACTTTTGCTGGCGCTGGTTTTCGCCCGCTCCCGCGCGGTGCGCGCGCTGGCGGCTTCGATGCGCTCGGTGCATGAGTTGTTCTGGGCGCTGCTGCTGATCCAGGTGACGGGGCTGTCACCGCTCACGGGCATCCTGGCCATCGCCATCCCCTATGCGGGCATTTTCGCCAAGGTGTTCTCCGAGATCATCGAGGAAGCCGATCTGGCCGCCGACCGCGTCCTGCCGGCGGGCACCGACACGGTCTCCCGCTTCGCCTATGCGCGAATCCCGGTCCTCGCCGGGCCCTTCGGCACCTACCTGCTTTACCGTTTCGAATGCGGCATGCGCTCGACCCTGGTGCTGGGCTTCATCGGCCTGCCAACCATGGGGTTCGAGCTGGAAACCTACTTTCGCCAGGGGCGATATGCCGAGGCCGCGGCCCTGGTACTGGTCTTCTACCTCCTCATCGGCACGCGCCGGCTTTGGGTGCGCCCGGCCACGCTGCCCTTCCTGCTGGCCGGCAGCGTTCTGGCGATCCTGTGGCTGACCGAGCCGATCGCGGGCGACAGCATCTGGTCGAATATGGCGCGCTTCCTGGGCACCGACATCGTGCCACGGCCGTTGCGCAATGCGGACCTCGGGGATCCCGCCAGCTGGGTGGCCCTGGCCTCCTGGCTGTGGGCGATCCTGTACACGCAGGCGCTGCCCGGCGTGGTGAATACGCTGATCCTCTCCCAGATCGCGCTGGTAGCCAGCGCCATCCTGGCACTGCTGGTCTTTCCGCTGGTCTGCCGCAGCTTCGCTGGCCGCATCGGGCAGCCGCTGGGGCGCGTGGCACTGGTGGTGCTGCGCTCCACGCCCGAATACATGCTCGCCTATGTCCTGTTGCAGACGCTCGGGCCCTCCATGCTGCCGGCCGCGATCGCGCTGGCGCTGCACAATGGCGGCATCATCGGCTATCTTCTCGGCCGCCACGCCGATGCGCTGCCCTATCGGCCTGACGCGCCGGGCGGGCTTAACCTTTACGCCTATGAAACCGTGCCGCGGCTCTATGGCCAGTTCCTGGCCTATGCGCTGTATCGCTGGGAGATCATCATGCGCGAAAGCGCCATCTTCGGCATCCTTGGCGTGCTGACCCTGGGATATTTCATTGATGCGGCGATCACCGAGTTGCGGCTGGATACGGCTGTGGTGCTGATCATCGTGACCGGGCTGCTCTCTATCGGCGTGGACACGCTCTCACGCTGGCTGCGCCAACGCCTGCGGGTGGAGAACCGTCCCATGCGGCTTTCCGCCGACGACGAGCAGACGAGGAGCGCGCGGACATGCGCATGAACAACGGCCCCGTCGTCAAGGATGTGGTGCTGCTCGGCGCTGGCCACGCGCATGTCACGGTGCTGCGCAATTTCGGCATGAAGCCGATCCCCGGTGTGCGGCTGACGCTGATCACGCGTGAGCTGGATACGCCCTATTCCGGTATGCTGCCTGGCCACGTCGCGGGCCACTACACGGCCGATGAAATCCTGATCGATACCGGCCCGTTGGCGCGGTTTGCCGGCGCGCGGCTGTATCAGGACGAGGCGGTCGGCATTGACGTCGCCAACCGGCGGGTGATCTGCCGCGACCGGCCGCCAGTGGCCTATGATATCCTGTCGCTCGATATCGGATCACGGCCGAATACCGCCACCGTGCCCGGTGCCGCCGAACACGCGCTGCCCGTCAAACCCATAGACAGTTTCCTGCCACGCTATACGGCGCTGCGTGCGCGCGTGGTGGAAGGCCGCTCCCGCCATGTGCTGCTGGTGGGCGCAGGCGCGGGTGGCGTCGAACTCCTGCTGGCGGCCGAGCACAGCCTGCGGCAACTGGCGCCCGGGATGCGCTTCACGCTGATTGCCGGTGGGGCGGACATCCTGGGCAGCTTCCCGGAGGCATTCTGCGCCCGCTTCCGCGCCGTGCTGGCCAAGCGCGGAATCACTGTGGAAACCGGCGCGCGGGTCGCTGCGGTCCACAAGGGCGCGGTGCTGCTGGCCGATGGCAGGCGCATCGAGGCCGACGAGATTCTCTGGACCACGCAGGCCGCGCCGGCCGCGTGGCTGGCCGATACCGGCCTGGCGCTCGACGCGAACGGGTTTCTGCGCGTGGATGCGATGCTGCGCGCGGTGGGCCGGGACGACATCTTCGCCGCCGGCGATACCATTGCCTTCGATCCGGCGCCGATCCCGCGCAGCGGCGTCTATGCCGTGCGCGCCGGTCCGGTGCTGGCGGACAACATCCGCGCAACCCTGACCGGCACCGCCCTGCACCCCTACAAGCCGCAGAGCGACGCCCTGTATCTGGTGTCCACCGGCGGGCTGCACGCCATTGGCACGCGCAATGGCCGTGTCTTCGGCGGCGCCCTGGTGTGGCGCTGGAAAGACTGGATTGACCGCCGCTTCATGCGCCGTTTCCGTGACCTGCCCGAGATGGCGGCGCCGGCCACGGGGCCGGCCTCGCCGCTGGCGGACAAGGCGGCCCTGCGCGATATCTCCGCCATCGCGATGCGCTGCGGCGGCTGCGGGGCCAAGGTCGGTGCCACCGTACTGTCGCGCGCGCTGGGCAGCATCGAGCCGTTCCACCGGGACGAGGTGCTGGTCGGCCTTGCCGCCCCTGATGACGCAGCGGTGGTGGATACCGGCGGCCCCCAGCTTTCAGTGCAGACCGTGGACTACTTCCGCGCCATCGTGGACGATCCCTGGCGCTTCGGCATGATCGCGGCCAATCACGCGCTGGGCGACATCTACGCGATGGGCGGCGAACCGCAGACGGCGCTGGCCATCGCCACCATCCCCTACGGCCTGGAAGCGAAGGTCGAGGCCGAACTCTCCGCCATGATGGCAGGTGCCAATGCGGTGCTGCGCGAGGCCGGCTGCGCCCTGGTGGGCGGCCATACCAGTGAAGGCGCCGAGCTGTCGCTGGGTTTTGCCGTCAATGGCCTGGTCGCGCGTGAGAACTTTCTGCGCAAGGGCGGGCTGCGGCCTGGCGACGCGCTGATCCTGACCAAGCCGATCGGCACCGGAACGCTGCTGGCGGCCGATATGCGCGGCCTGGCGCGGGCGCGATGGGTGCAGGCCGCGATCCTGCATATGTGCGCGTCGAACCGCCGCGGTGCGGAGGTTCTGGCGGCGCATGAGGTAGGCGCTGCCACTGATGTCACCGGCTTCGGCCTGCTCGGCCATCTGGTGGAAATGACGCGCGCGAGCGAGGTGGATGCGACGCTGATCCTGGATCGCATCCCGGTGCTGGAAGGAGCGCGCGAGAGTGTGGCGCGCGGCGTGTTCTCCTCCCTTCAGCCGCAGAATGTTCGACTGCGCCGTGCCGTTCGGAACCTCGATGAGGCTCAGGCGCTGCCCGATTATCCGTTGCTGTTCGATCCGCAGACCGCAGGCGGATTGCTGGCCGGTGTGCCGGCGGCGCGGGCCTTGGCCTGCGTGGCGGCGCTGCACGCGGCGGGCTATCCGCATGCGGCGATCATCGGGGCGGTCCTGCCGCGCTCCGACGCCATGGAGCCGATCAGTTTGCTTGCCACGGAAACAAGCACCACGCCTGCCGCCGCGGCGCTGGTCGGCGCATGACATCGCCGCTGCTCACCGCGAAGGCGTTCGGCGAGCCGTCCGTCTTCCAGCCCGCTGCCCTGCTGCGCGAGGCGCGGCGGCAGAAGGGGCTGCCGGAGATGGACGTCCCCATGGCCTGCCTGCTCGATCCCGATGGCGACATCGTGGCCCATCTGGCGCGCATCGGCCGCGCGCGTCCGCATCCCGGCTGGGCCTGCTACCACACGGAACTCGTCGAGTTCGATCTGCCCGGCCTGCCGCATCCGGTCGGCGTCATCGGGCGCGCGGTGGGTGCTTCCTTCGCAGTGCTGCTGGCCGAGCAGCTGTTCGCCAGCGGCTGCCAGGTGCTGCTCAGCGTCACCTCCTCAGGCCGGATCGCACCGACGCTGCCGGCGGGGCCCCATTTCATCCTGATCGAGCGGGCGCTGCGTGATGAGGGCACCAGCCATCACTACCTGCCTCCCACGGCTTTCGCCGTAATGCCTGACCCCGCGCTGATCACCCGCGTCGCCGCCCGGGTGGCGACGGAGGCGCCTGACATCACCGTGCTGCGGGGCGCCACCTGGACCACCGATGCGCCGTTCCGCGAGACCGAAGCCGCCATCGCGGCGGCCCGCGCAGCAGGTTGCCTGGCGGTGGAGATGGAAGCCGCCGCACTCTACGCCTTTGCCGCCGCCGCCGGCCGCCGGCTTCTCTGCATCGCCCATGTCACCAACACGATGGGGCAGGACGAAGGTGATTTCGAGAAGGGCGAGGCGGAAGGTGCCGCCGATGCGCTGCGCCTCATCGGCGCAGCCCTGCGCGCCGTCGCCGAAACCTGAGCATCAAAACCCGCGAGGAAACCAGACCATGCGCATCAACCCGTTCTACGACACCTGGCTTTTCTTCATCGGCCAGCACGGAGACCAGCTCAAGCTGGGCATCTCCGGTTATCTCCTCACCGGGCTGTTCTGGGCGCTGCTGATCGCCGGCATCGTGATCGTCGCGACCAATTGGCGGGCTGATCCGACACAACGCACCGTCACGCATGCCTGGACCGCAGTCGCGCGCATGATGATCGGGGCCATGTGGTTCCAGGGCTCCTTATGGAAGTTGCCGTTCCCGGAATCGGACGGCTTCCTGGGCTGGACCAGCTCGATCGCTGAGAACGCTGCCTTTGGCTGGCATCGCGCCTTCGCAGCCGAGGTGATGGTGCCCTATCTGCCGCTGTTCCAGGCGGTCGCTTTCCTCGCTGAGATGGCGTTCGCGATCAGCCTGATGCTGGGCTTCGCCGTGCGGCTTTTCAGCCTGCTGGCCATTGTTTTCGTGGCGCAACTCTGGCTTGGCCTCTATCGCCTGGGTATCGAGTGGCCCTGGATTTTCTGGTTCATGACCTTCACGTTCAGTTGGTTCATTCTGCACCGCGCGGGGCGCAGCCTGGGGTTGGACGCGATTCTGCTGCGCCAGGGCCTCGTGCCGGCGCGCTGGGCGGCATTGTACGGGCGGGCCGCTTAGGACAACGCAGTGGCCGGCCTTCCGCCCCCCGGCAATGAAAGGCAACTTCATTGCGGGCGGGAGGCTGTCTCATGCGGGTGAAGGACGCCGCAGGCCCCGACCGCGAGGGCGGGGATGCGCTGGCCGGTGGCACCGGAACCTGGCGAAGGCTCTACCTGCTCCGTCATGGCGAGGTTGCTTATTTCGGCCCTGGCGGGCGCCCGGTCGATCCCTGGGAGGTCAGCCTGACCGCCCAGGGCAGGACACAGGCCGACGCGCTCGCCGCCGCGCTTTCAGGCCGCGGGGTGGAGCTTTTGGTGACCTCGGCGGTGCTGCGTGCCATCGAGACCACGGCCATCCTGGCCGCCGGCCTGAGGCTCGAACCGGTGGTCGACGCGGGCTGGAACGAGTTGCGGCCGGGCGATCTGACAGCGGTGCCGCCGGTTCACCTGCGTGCCGTCATCGCCGACGCCTATCGCCGCGCCGCCGATCCCGGCGCCCGTTTCTTCGGCGGCGAGGAGTTTGGCTGTTTTGCCCGACGGACTGACGATGCGCTCGATCGCTTGCTGGCAGCGCCGGGCTGGAGCACGGCGGTGGTGGTCACGCATGATCCTGTACTGCGATTTCTCGTCGCACGCTGCCTCGGCCTCGGCCTGGCGGGCTTGATGATGCCGACAGCGAGACGATGAAGTGTGGCTGCGGCTTGCTGCGCCCGTCGTACAATAGAGACCCTGAAGATCTGACATCAACTGACTTGAGCCGGCAGCGCTTGATCGGCCGAAGACCAAGCTCAGGGGCAGAATGTCGGGGATGACCCGCGTGGTGAAATGCGCGAGCGCCGCTTTGACTGAGCCGGGCACACAAGCGTCACCCCATCAAAAAATGAAGCCCGATCGGAACAGCTTTATCTTGTTCGGCATGTAGAGGGGAACCACTACGCCAGTCGGCGATCCGACACCGAGCGCGGCCGAGATGGTCCGCGCCGTGCTTTGTCGCTGACCGCTTGGCGGCGTCAGCGCCGGCGCGGTGCCCCGCCCGAGTCGCCCTGCCGACGGAGAGCCCCGGCCCAGGCGGACCAGACGCTGTGTGGCCCGGCAAACGGTCGAGCTGCCGGCCATCGGGTGCGACCAGCGTCGCTTCCGTGATGCGCCAGTCCTGGCGGTGGGCGCGCAGGTGCCCTGGATCAGGCCCGGCGGTGAAGTCCAGCGTGTCGCGTCGATATGCGCGCACCGTGGGCGTCGCGGCGTGGCCCACCAGCACGATGTTCACGAAGCCCGCCGCATCAATGATCACCCGCCCGCCCGAGAACAGGTCGAGCGGCCAGGCGCGCTCGATGCCTGAACCGCGCAGCGCAAAACCGTAGTCCTTGGGTTCCATCCACAGGTCCTGCGTCAGGGCGGGGAACATCAAATCTGGCCTCGCAAAGTAGGCGCCTTGACAGGCCGCGGAAACTTAGATGGGCAAATCGGCCCTGATCTGATTCGTCGTTGCGCGGATTGGGGAGTGGTTTGATGCGCGGTGCGGATCGTCAGACGGGTGCGATGTTCAGTTATTTGAGCCGGGAGGCGATGGTGCCGGCGGGTCATCCGCTGCGGCTGATCCGGCCGATCGTGAATGCGGCGTTGGAGCGTCTGTGGCTGGACGAGCTGCGCGAGCAGATCGTGACAGGGGTGGGCGATGCCGAGGAGCAGGTGTCCTACGTGGATGCGAGCGACCCTGGGGTGGTGAAGCAGGCAAGCCTCACGCTCGCGGCTCTCGTGGCTTCGCGTGATGCGATCGTGCGGGCAGCGTCCAGGATCTGAGTAGCGAAGGCTGTTACAATTGACCCCGTGGCCCGGCTCCACCCCATTGTTTTCGCGTCGGGATTTGCTGGCTGGCTCACCCACTCCGCCGGAAACGGCTCCATCAGTGATGGCAGCGTCACCCCATCCGGCTGCCGCCCGTCCAGGATCGCTTCGACAATGTCAGGGGCCAGCAGCGTCAGGCGCAGCAAGCGCGAGACATAGGAGGAGTTGATTTTCTCCGCTGCGGCCAGCTCGTTGAGCGTGCCGTACCGGCCCGTCTCCATTATACGCCGTCAGCGAAACGCCCGGGCCAGCGCCTTCACCAGCGTGCTGTCTGCGCCGGACGGGCCGCGTCTCATCGTGCCTACCGGTGTCACCACCAGCTTCCGCCCGCCCCGCTTCCGGATCGCCAGCGGCACTCGGACCGTCAGCATCTGTGCAGCGCTGGTCATGCTGCCGCCCTCATCGATTCTGCCGACGGCGCGGCAAGCATCGGCGCCGTCCGGGCGGATGTCCACTCGATCAACCAGCAGGTGGATGATGCGCGCCTGCTACGCGGGGAAGAGTTCCTCCCAAAGCGGGTCCAGCCGCTCCAGCGCCAGCCAGGCCTCGTCCTCCGTCATGTCCGGCGCCGAAGCCCGTGCCGCGCGCCAGGCGCCCATCACCACCTCCGGCTGGCGCAGCAGCCTGCGGACCTGGGCAATGACCGCGCTTTCGATCCCCGCCGCCGAAATGCGCGCTATGGGTGGCCCGTCCGCGGCGCTGAAGGTTCGCCCCTCTCCATCCGTCCCGGCGACGTCGGCCCCGATGGCTCGGTGACCCAAAGCCGCACCAGCGACGCGCAGTATCTCAATGTCGAGGCGGTGGTGCTGGATGCGTTTCGCGATCGCTTTCAAATCGGGCGGCGACCCTGCCTTTCGCTCTGCGCATCAGCCGATCCGCGTCGCCGGCTCTGTTCACGCGAAGACGTCGACGCACCGCTTGGTCAGTATCTTGGCGTCGGTTGGGCCCGACCGTGACTTGGCGGAATTCGCTGAGGCGGTCATGGCGATTCCTCCCCTGCCCGGTGTCGGCAGCGACGTGTCCGCAGATCCGGTAGGCGACCCACTTGACTTCAATGGAGCCGGAGAGGCTCGCGGCGAGGTGGCCGAACTCTTCGGCCAGCGGGTGCGTGAGGGCGGCACCGATGGCATCACACGCTTCGAGGCGCTGTCCCGGATCATCGGTTACTGGATCAGGCGCTGCCGCCAGGGCCACGCCACGCCCGCCCAGGCCTGGCAGGAGATCAGCGATTACAACGCCGCTCGCATTGACCCGCCCTGGCCTGAGGATCGCCTCAGGCACGAGGCAGAGCAGCTGTGGCGGCGCGATAGCGCCCAGCAGGACCAAAGACAGACCGCCGGGACCGACGCCAGTGGGGAGGCACCCAGCGGCCCGGCCCGCGGCGGCGATGATGACGACCTGCTGCCGGTCGGCTTGGTTCGCGCTGATCGCGACCTTGACGATCTCGCGCGGGAGTTCGAACCGACCGCCCAATCCATCCGCAACTGGATCGCGCGAGCAGACAAGAAAGAGGGCCGACAGGCGGATGCGCCACCCGGCCTGAGCGCTGTCGGACTAGACGAATTGTCGCGGCCACGGCGTGAGAACAAGCAGCTGCGCGTGGAGCTCGGCGTCTCCAAGGCGGGCTTCCATGCTTGGCGGGACCGGCCGCCATCCGCTCATGCGCAGGCCGACGCGGCGCTGCTTGCCCGCGTGCGGACGGTGCACGCCATTTCCCGCCAGACCTATGGCGCGCCTCGCCTGCATGCCGATCTGCGCCACCGCGGTGAACGACACGGCCGCAAACGGATCGCGCGGCTGATGCGCCAGGCCGGGCTGGTGGGCGCCAGCCACCGGCATGGCTGTCAAACAGCGTCCAATATTTTCCAGGTAACAGCGTCCAAAACTTTCCAGTTCACGCGGTTATTTTCGGTTGTTTTCTCCTCTGCTTGAAGCGGAATGAATCATTCCCGGTTTCCAGGATGTCGCAGTGATGCGTGATGC
>JBBRVI010000083.1:0-13419 GCA_038247025.1 Acetobacterales bacterium | reverse complement strand
GGACATCGTGATTGACGCCTACCGGATCGAAATCCTGGAGGAGCAGGACCAGGGCTATGGCTTCGCCTGCTACGTCTGGGGCTATCGCTTTGCGCTGCTGGCGGCCAATGCCGGGGCGCTGGGCATGGTGGGCCTGGTGGGCTGGGAGGGCGCTTTCGCCTATTGCGCCGCACTGGTGGGGATTGGCTTCATCGCGGTGCTTTTCGCGCGCGAGCCTGACGCCCCGCCGCGCGAGGAGATGCCCTGGGGGCGGCGCATGAAGCTCGCCGTGGTGGACCCCTTCGCCGATTTCATGCGGCGCAAGCACTGGCTGGCCATCCTGCTTTTCGTGGTGCTGTTCAAGCTCGGCGAGGCATTGGCCGGCATCATGACGCCGCCCTTCTATCGCGCCATCGGCTTCACGCGCGGCGAAGTGGCGGCGGTGGCCAGCGTCTTTGGCTTGATCATGGCGTTGGCTGGCGTGGCGGTGGGGGGCTGGCTGGTGTCACGCATCGGCACGGGGCGCGCATTGGTGATCACGGGCGTGCTGCAGATGCTCTCCAACCTGATGTATGTCGCGCTTTACGCGGCTGGGCGGGATATCGGCATGCTCTACGCCCAGGTGGGGGTGGAGAATTTCACGGATGGCCTGGCCGATGCCGCTTTCGTCGCCTACCTGACCAGCCTGACCAACCGGGCCTTCAGCGCCACGCAATATGCGCTGCTGTCTTCGCTGGCGGCGGTGCCGCTGCGGTTTCTTGGCGCCTGGTCCGGGCAAATGGCGGAGGGGTTGGGCTGGACCAATTTCTTCCTGGTGACCACCGTGGCGGCGTTGCCTGCGTTGTGCATCATGCTGTGGCTGTTGAAGAAGTTGCCGCCGCCACCGACGCCGCGTGCCATTGCCATCATACCCGAGACGTGACCATCCCGACCCCAGTGCCGGAGGCCCCACTTGTCCCCCCTGATCGCGACGCCGCTGCTGCTCATCGGCAGCAATATCCTGATGACCTTCGCATGGTATGGGCACCTCAAGGCGCCAGCCTGGCCGCTTTGGGTCGCGGTGCTGGTCTCCTGGGGGATCGCCTTTTTCGAATATTGCCTGGCGGTGCCGGCCAACCGCATTGGCTACGCCTCGGGCACGTTCACCGGGCAGCAACTGAAGGTGATGCAGGAGGTCATCACCCTCGGCGTCTTTGCCGTGTTCAGTGTGAGCTTCCTTGGCGAGCAGCTGCGCTGGACCTACTTCGCCGCCATGGGTTGCCTGGTGATGGAGGTTGTCTTCATCTTCCTGCCAGTGGACTGAGGGCGCGGGCGAGAGAGATGGTGGCCGCCACCGGCGTGGGATAACAGGCGGGATTGCGGCAAGGCTGTCCCCCGGGGCACCACTTAACTGCCCGGCAGCGTTGCCAGTTCGGTCTTGCCAAGCTGCGAGCCCAGATTCACCGCGAGCGATAAGGCATAGGCCCGGAAGATCCCTGCCATTGCGACGAGCTCTGGCCCATCGCCCTGCAATCGTCTCGCGTTATTCACAGCTTCTTACCATCAGAAGGACTTGCGGAGTGGATTCACGCTGCCCTACCCTAGGGATGGTGGTGAATCGGGCACCACACCCCTATCCCTGGTCCTAACGGCAGTGTTCGGGGGTGTTGTGCGACACAGGACCGTCACGGTCCCGCCACCCTTGGGTCCGCGCCGCCCGGGGCGCGCCCCTTGCCGTTTGCCGGGCCTTTTGGGGAGTGCCACATGTCCGGAATGCTGGCCGAGGTTGCAGACGAACGCGCAACCAACCCGCTCGACGTGGTCGAGCAGATTGTCATCGCGAATGAATGGATGTTCGAGCGCCGGTCAGAGGGCGAAATCGCCGCCGAGGCTCCAGGAAAGTGGTGCAATTACAGCTTGTTCTTTTCCTGGGCGCCCGAGATCAGTGCCATGCACTTTTCATGTGCTTTCGACGTAAAGGTGCCGGATGCGCGCCGTGCTCCCTTGTTTGAACTGCTCGCGCTGGCCAATGAGCGGCTCTGGATCGGCCATTTTGGGTTGGAGAGCGATGAAGGCGTGCCCGTTTTCCGCCACGCCGTGCTGTTGCGCGGCGCGCCCGGTGCCTCTGCCGAATCGCTGGAAGACTTGGTGGACATCGCTGTGACCGAGTGCGAGCGCTTCTTCCCCGCATTCCAATTCGTCCTCTGGGGCGGCAAGGCCCCCGCCGAGGCGCTGGACGCAGCCATGCTCGATTGCGTGGGAGAGGCGTAGGCCTGGCGTCAATCGGCCGCTTGAGTCGCGCCCCGTCGGCTTTGACGCTGGAACTCCACGGACTCGCATCCAGCGAAACATGGGTTTAATGGCGGCGAAACGCCGAGGAGTCGACATGATCACCCCCCTGCCCCCCTTGCTTCTGATCGGCTGCGGTAAGATGGGGGGGGCGATGCTGGCGGGCTGGCTGGAACTGGGCCTCCCGCCTGAAACGGTCGTCGTCGAACCCAGCCCAGCGGCGGTCTCCCCCTTCGCCGGCCGCGTGCGCCATGTGACGAGCATTGCGGCCATTCCTGAAGCTTTCGCGCCTGCCGCCATTATCCTTGCCACAAAGCCGCAGGAGGCGCCCAAGGCCCTCCCTTCCCTGGCAAGTTTCGTGGGACATGGAGCGGTGTTTCTCTCGATCATGGCTGGCTGCAATATGGCGAACATGAACGCCATGCTGGGTGGGAACGCGATGATCATTCGCGCCATGCCCAACACGCCGGCCGCAATTCGCCTTGGATTCACCGTCGCGTACCCCGGACCCGATGTAACTGAAGACCAGCAGAGCCTGTGTCACCGCCTGCTCTCAGCGATCGGTGAGGCCGCATGGGTTGATCAGGAATCGCTGATTGATCCGATCACCGCCGTCTCTGGTGGGGGGCCAGCCTACGTATTCCTGTTGGCCGAAGTGATGGAGAAAGCGGCCATCAGCCAAGGCGTGCCGCCCGAGCTGGCCCGGCGAATGGCTAGAGCAACAGTAGCGGGCTCCGGGGCGCTTTTGGCCGCAAGTACCGAGGAAGCGTCCTCACTTCGGCGCAACGTCACCAGCCCCGGCGGCACAACCGAACGAGCGCTGGCTGTTCTGATGCGCGACGAGGCGTGGCCCGCACTGATGGAAGAAGCGATCGAAGCGGCCACGGCGCGCTCACGGGAATTGGCGGGGTAACTACTTTTTGATCCATCGCTCGATGACCGCGCCAAAGCCCTCAAGCGCCAACCGCGCCCAATCGTATTGTCGTTCCTGACCATCGGTGCCGCCCAACATTGAGAGGGATCGCTTCCGCACCATGAGTGCTTCATCCGCAACGGGGTCATTCCTCGGCCGTGCCAGATAGACCAGAAGCGCCACCATCGCCGCATCAATAAGTGCCATCCAGAGACAAGCAGCCAAGACGCCTTCGCGGTTTTCCAACCACAGCCAGCCTGCTAAGTGCAGCAGGACGATGGCGGCCAGCCCAAAAACGACGGCAATCACCGCCAACAGCGCCGTCCGGCCAATGAGCGATCCCTGCCGCCGAAGCAAGAGGCCTTCCGCCTGCGCGGCAACCGCAATCAGGCGAAAGGCTCGCATAGTCAGCGCCGCATCATCTGGGCCAGGACGAAGCCTGCGGCAGCTGCGATGGCCAAAGCTGCAATCGGCTTCTCGTGAACCGCATCCGAAACTCGCGTAGCCTGATGACGCATTTCAGCGCCAGCCTGGTTGGCGGCAGCGCCGGCTTGATGGGCAATGCCACTCAGCATCGGATTGACTCGCTCCTTCATGAGAGAATCCACCTGAGCCCGCAGCTGGGCCAGTTCCTCCTTTGCGTCTTTGGCCACGGTGTCAGCAATGTTTTGAACGCTTGTCATGGTTTGGTCCTTTGTCGTGATCTGATGTTACAGGGGGCACCTGGCAGGCAGGGATGCCGCCTGACCAGCGCACCCGGCAGAAACCAATTGCCTCGTCGGATATTTCGCTTGGCGTAATTTGTGTCTTGGAAGCGGGGTGTCTGGTGGGCGCACCGCTGCAAAACGGAGTGCGTCCACCATAATTGTTTATCGCCAGGCAGGCCGTCCAAGGTTGACGGTGCCCGGAGACGTCAGCGCGCCGGTTGCCGCACCCGCGGCACCGCCAAGTGCGGCGCCGCCAAGAACCGAAGTGCCCGTCAAGGCGCCCAGCGCTGCGCCACCGGCCGCGCCTATCCCACCGCCCGACAATGCGCGATCGCCTGTCGTGTTGCCGCAGGCGGCGAGACCTCCGGCGAGGACGAGGATGAGCAGGCTCCGTTGCATCTGTCGCATGTGTTTGATTCCTTGCTGCTTGAGCTCATCCAACGCGGAAACCCAGGGAAAGGTTGCCGCCATTGATTTGCGCATTCCGCGCTCCTCCAAAGGGCGCATTGGCACACCCATCACCGAACACTTCGCACCGGCCATGACACCGTTGTCTGCAGTCGGCTGGTGGTGGCCGCGAGCGCACATCTTATCCCCACGTCCCACGTTGCCGCATGATCGCCCGATGCGATCGCAGCGACGGCAGGGTTGGTCGTGGAGATTTTGCGCGCACATTTTGCGGGCCTTCGGTGCTGACGCCGGTCGGTCAGCCCAGCCGCGCCGCCACCTGAGTTCCTGCAAGGATTTCCAGCAGCCGAAGCGCATCCGCGCGAAGGAAGCCTGCCCCCGACGCAGGGAGCCGAACCGCCAATGCTGTGATTTGGGCGATAACCGGCGCGAAAAGCCGTTCGGACGCGCCAGAGGCATGTAACCGCCGGGTCGAATCCCCGATGCCACGCAGTGCCATCGCCGCTTGTTCCAGCGCCTCCACCGCCGCATCGGCGGGCGCGGGTGCTGCCAAAAGCAAGGCCAAGGGTTCAGTGAGCCGCCGCGCCATTTCCTGCTCAAGCCTTTCGGAGCAGGACTGGGCGGCGCTCATCCGCAGTGCCTGCAATTGCTGTGCGCGCTTCGGCTTGTCACGCGTCAAGGCGCTATCGAGGTCTTTGAGGGTGCGGGCAAAACGCGCCGCCGCATCGGCCATGGCTTCCAGATCGGCACCCTCCAGCCCGGGGGTGATCCCGGAGAGGTAACGGTCCAGCGCGCGTTCCGCCGGCGGAGCGAGGGCCTGGTTCAGCCCGGCGACGACAGCGACCATACATGCCGGCTGGGCGGCATAGGGCAACAGCGCGCCGAGACACAACTCCACCGCCTCAGGCCCATCCGCTGCGATCACGCGGAAAGCGGGGCGCAGCGTGGCTTCGGGTGGCCCGTCCCGACCGGCCAAGCGCAGCGGCCAGAGGACCGGGGCATGTCGCCAAAGGGTGGCACAAATCTTCGCAACCGCAGCGAAGTGCTGGCCTGGCAACCCAGCCTCCTCCCAGCCCGCTGGCGGGCTGCGCGGCAGCGCCCGGGATGCAGCTGGCCAAAGCAGCGCGCCTTGTTCGGCCGCCAGCACCACATCAGTCAGCTTGGCCCCGGCGAGCCGCTCCTCAAGCGCGGTGACGAGAGCGAACTCCGCTGAGCGCAAATGCTCGGTCATGGGAAGGATGGCACTTCGTGGAACCAGGCCCCGCCCTGGCCGCCAATCGCCCGGCGCGACCAACAGCGGATCCAGCGGCAGGAACAGCAACCGCGAAAGGCTGAGTGGCCGGCTCGGCCGAAGATGGCGCAGCCGGGGACGCACGGCATCCATCACCCCTTCCGCGACGGCGCGATGGGGCAGGTCATCCAGCGCGCTGGCGAGGCGGAGCAGTTGCCCGTTCGTTGCCTGACGTGCTGCGGACTGGAGTTCGCGCAGAATGCGGGGATCAGGGTTCAATGGATCACGAGCCATTCCGCCAATACGGCCTCGCAGATGGCCGGCGCGACGAAGCGCGTTTGCGGCGCGAGGGCCGGTGCCCCGGGTATGCGGCCCAGATCCGCACAGCCCGGCCAGCGCAGCATCTCGTCGGCGGGGGGTGGGGCCAGGGCCATGCTCCGGCGCAGCACGGCGATTCGCGCCTCGGCCGGAGAGAAATGCCACAGAAGCGCCAGCAGCACCCATCCGTCCAGCACCCAGGCGAGCCGAGACGCAGTGTCTGTCCGGGCGGCCTCGGCTTTGAGTGCGGTGATGGCGGCAGAGATCGAAGCCACGCGCGCGGCGAGCGCGGCAGCGCGGCGCCGGTCCTCTTCCATCGGGCAGGTCAGCAGCCATTCATTGAGCGCCTGGGCGAACCCCCGCATGGTTTCCGCCCCGGCGGGGCTGGTCCCGCTGGCCGCGCGCCGGGCCGCTCGGCCGGCGAGGCCAGTGCTGGCCGCCTGGCGCGCGGCCTGGCGCATCTGCAAGGGCTGCAACTCCGCGGTGTCGGCCACCAATGTCGTGAGCGCCCCGATCAAGGCCTGGTCGGCGAGGCTGGGTTGCAATGCCTCTCGCGCGGCCGCCCAGGGCAGGACGAACCAGCCCTCGCGGCCGGCAGGATTGGGAACCAGCACCTCGATCCCCTGGTCCGCCCCCAGGCGTAAGCGCGCGGCAAAGAGCAGCGGCGTGGTGAACGGGGCGGCAACGCCGCGTTCGGCGCAGCGGGCGGGTTTGCCTGAGGCAGCGGCGAAAGCGTCCAGAAGGGGAGGATCAAGAAGTTCCACCACCCATCATTGCGGCGGAGCGGATGAACGAACTGTTAGCGTGCCGATCTCAGTCCCTGCGGAACAATGCCGGCAGCCCACGCCAGAACAGCGCCATGCCGAAACATCAGACGACGCAAATCCCAGACGACGTAAATCTCAAGCGAGCGCAGCATGGCCGTGGAATTGCCATTGGCGAACATCGGCGTGGCCCAGCTGCTCTCGGTCATTTTTTGCGGGCATGTTTATCCGCGATGATGCTGGGGCAGCAACGCATCCGGTTGGAAGGGCCAGCGATCACGCGAATTGCGCGGGGCGTGGCACGTAAAGAAAACCTTCGCCATTCCGGATGATGCGGCCAAAGCCCGGCCATGGCACATGCACGCCGCCCATCAGGATGCCCTCAGCGGCAAGCATCTCCAGCGTGCGCACGCGGCTGTCCACGCCCATGGCGCTGTCCACATCCACGCCCACGCGCCAGCGCGGCCGGGCGAGCTGGATTACCATCTGATGCGCGATATCGCCCCAGATCAGCATGGTCTGGTTCTGGCTAGTCAAACGGAAGCTGACATGGCCGGGCGTGTGCCCGGGCGCGGGCACCATGAACACGCCGGGGATGACTTCCAGCCCCTCGCGCATGTCCACCGTGCGGATGCGACCGGCATAGGGGCGGATGGCGCGGCGGCCGGCCTCGATGAAGCGCTGGCCTTGCGGGACGCGGCTTTCCATTGCCGGGTCGGTCCAGAATTGATGGTCGATCTGCGTGACGACGACTTCCGCATTGGGGAAGTTGCGCGTGGTGCCGTCATAGGAGAGGCCCAGCGCATGTTCGGGGTGGATATGCGTCAACAGTACCGTATCCACCTGCTCGGGCGAGTAGCCACTGGCGCGCAGTGCCGCGAGCGTGCCGCCCGTGGTCGGGATGAAGCTGGAATGCCCGCCGCAATCAATCATCGCCAGGTTGCGGCCAGTGTTGATGAGGTAGGCGCCAACCGGCTGGTGCAGCCCCGCCTCGATGGCGAAGGCGCGCTCACGCAGCGGTGCGATCTCCTCGGGGCGGCTGTCGGGGAAGAAGCTCTGAATGCCGGCGTTGGTGCCGCTCATCGCGCCATCCAGAAGCGTTGTCACTTCCACATCGCCGATCTTGAGGCGCGAGAAGCGCGGGGGGTTGGCGCCCTGCTGCGGCGGCGCGCCGGTGGCAGCGGCGGGAAGCGAGGCCAAGGTGGCCGCGCCGGCTGCCCCCAGCATGGCCGCACGGCGGGCAAAAGCGAGATCGGTCATGGCTTGAAGCTCCCGTTGCGGCGCCTCCATGAATAGGGGGGTTGCGCCGGGCTGTCAGCCAATCCTTATGGGCAACTCCAGACAATTTCACCGGAGCTTACACAATGAAGGCCGTCGCCTACACACATTGCCATCCGCTGACGCATGAAGACGCCTTGCTCGACCTTGTTCTGGCCGATGCGGCCGAACCCAAAGGCCACGACGTGGTGATCGAGGTCCGCGCCGTCTCGGTCAATCCGGTGGATGCCAAGCTGCGCGCCACGGCAGAGCCGCTGGGCGAGCCGCGCATCCTGGGCTTTGACGCATCCGGAATCATCCGCGCGCGCGGGCCGCATGCGCATATCTTCGGCGATGGCGAGGAGGTCTTCTACGCCGGCCAGGTGAATCGCCCGGGCAGCAACGCGCAATTCCATTTGGTGGATGAGCGGATCATTGGCCGCAAGCCAAAAAACCTGAGTTTTGCTGAGGCAGCCGCCATGCCTCTCACTTCCATCACCGCCTGGGAGGCGCTGTTCGACCGACTTCGGATCCCGCGCGGCGCAGAGGGCGCGCTGCTTATCGTCGGCGGTGCGGGCGGCGTGGGCTCCATGGCGATTCAGTTCGCCCGGCAATTGACCAAGCTGCGCGTGGTGGCCACCGCATCCCGCCCCGAGACCCGCGCCTGGTGCGAGGCGATGGGCGCGCATGATGTGCTGGACCACAGCGGGGATCTGGTCGCGCAGGCCAAGGCGATGAACCTCGGCTTTCCGTGGATTTTCTCCACCACGCAGACGCTGCACCATTGGCGCGCAATCTGCGAAATGGTGGCCCCACAGGGCGCCATCTGCGCCATTGATGATTTCATGACCCTGGATATCGGTCGCCTGAAATCCAAGGCGGCCAGCTTCCATTGGGAGGCGATGTTTGCCCGCAGCTTTTATGCGACGCCCGACATGATCCGGCAGCACCAATTGCTCAACGAGGTAGCGGGGATGCTCGAAGCCGGCACGCTGCGCCACACGCTGACGCGCCATCTGGGGCGGATCAACGCAGTGAACCTGCTGGAAGGCCACGCGCTGGTGGAAAGTGGGGCGATGATGGGCAAGGCGGTGGCGGAAGGGTGGGAATAAGCCTCGCGCTTCCGGTCGAGGAAGCACTGCCCGCCCTGTGCGCCGCGCTGGAGGCGGGCAGTAACGCGGTGCTGGTGGCGCCCCCCGGTGCCGGCAAGACCACGCTGGTGCCGCTCGCTCTGCGCGAGGAGGCCTGGGCGCGGGGCGGAAAAATCCTGGTGCTGGAGCCGCGCCGCGTGGCCGCGCGTGCCGCCGCGCGGCGCATGGCTTCGCTGCTGGGCGAGCAGCCGGGTGGCATTGTGGGGCTCTCCACGCGGCTGGACCGCGCCGTCTCGGCTGCGACGCGGGTGGAGGTCATCACCGAAGGCCTGCTGGTCCGTCGCCTGCAATCCGACCCCGGGCTGGAGGGTGTGTGTGCGGTCATCTTCGATGAGGCGCATGAACGCCATCTGGACACGGATCTGGGGCTGGCTCTCTGCCTCGATCTGCAAGCCGCATTGCGGCCGGAACTGCGGCTCCTGGCCATGTCCGCCACGCTCGATGGCGGCGCCTTCACCCGCCTCCTCAACGCCCCGCTCATCGAAAGTGCTGGCCGCGCGCATCCCGTGCGCGTGGAGCATGTGAAGCGCGACATCACCGACCCGCGGGACCTGCCCGAAGCCATGGCGGTGGCGATCCGCGGCGTGATGGCGCGCGAGGGCGGCGATGTGCTGGCCTTCCTGCCCGGCTGGGGCGAAATCCGCCGCACGGCGGAGCGGCTGGCTGGCATCGACGCCGATGTGCTGCCCCTGCATGGCGAACTCTCGCCCGCCGAGCAGGACCGCGCCCTGAACATTCCTGGCGACCGGTCGAGCCCTCCGGAGCAATCGCCTCTCCGGCCATCGGGCGCAGTTGGCCCCCGCCGTCGCATTGTGCTCGCCACCTCCATCGCCGAAACCTCATTGACCGTGCCCGGCGTGCGCATCGTGGTGGATGGCGGGTATCGGCGCGCACCCCGACTGGATGGCGCGACGGGCCTCACGCGGCTCGTCACGCTGCGCATCAGCCGTGCGGCGGCTGAGCAGCGCGCCGGCCGTGCTGGCCGCACCGAGCCAGGCGTGGCCGTGCGGCTCTGGAGCGAGGCGACACAGCGCGGAATGGCCTTGCAGGACCGTCCGGAAATGCTGGAGGCGGAACTCTCCTCGCTGGTGCTGGATTGCGCGGCCTGGGGCGCAGATCCGCGCAGCCTTGCTTTCCTCGACCCGCCGCCGGAGGGCCAGGTGGCGGCGGCGCGCGCGCTGCTGCGCAGCCTGGACGCGCTGGACGGCTCCGGGCGCATCACCGTCATGGGTAAACGAATGTCGCGCATGGGCACGCATCCGCGCCTGGCGCGCATGATGTGCGCCGTGGAGAATGAGGGCGAGGCCGCGCTGGCCGCCGACCTTGCCGCTCTTCTGGAGGAGCGTGATCCCTTGCGTGGGCGCGAACCACCCTCCGACATCACGCTTCGCCTCGATGTGCTGCATGGCCATGCGCATACGGAGAGCGACGGCATCGCCATCCGCAACATCCGCCGTTCGGCTGCGATGCATCGCAGGCGCCTGGGCGTGCATGGCCATACGCCGCCCGACGGCGATGCGGGCGCGCTGCTGGCGGCGGGTTTTCCCGATCGCATCGCGCTGAAGCGCGGCACGATGGATGGCGCGTTTCGGCTTGCATCAGGCCAGGGTGCGCGGCTTTCTGTCGCCGACCCGCTGGCGAAGCAGACGCTGCTTTGTGTGGCCGACCTGGAACTCAAGGGCACCGAGGCGCGCATCCGCATGGCCGCCCCCATCACCCGCGCCGTGCTGGAAGCGCGCTTCCCCGAGCGCTTCGCCACGGTGGAGGGCGCTGCCTTCGACGCCCGATCCGGCGCGGTACTGGCGCGCCGCCGGGTGATGTTCGGGCCGCTGGTGCTGGAGGAGAGCCCCCTGCCGCGCGCGGACCCCGCCGCGATGGCCGAGGCGTTGGCTGAAGCTGCCGCCGAACGGGCATTTCGCGACCTGGACTGGAGCAAGGATGCGGCGCAGCTGCGTGCGCGCATCGCGCGACTGCATGCTCTGGAGGGCGCGCCGTGGCCGGATGTGAGCGATGCCGTACTGGCCGCCACCGCCCGGGAATGGCTGGCGCCCTTTTGCAATGGAATGACCAAACTCACGGAGCTGAAGGCACTGGATGTGGTGCAAATGCTCCTGCCGGGGGATCTGCGGCGCAAACTGGATGCTGCCCTGCCCGCGCGCATTGCATTGCCGGACGGGCGCAGCGCGGCCGTGGACTACAGCGCCGAAATCCCGACGCTGGAGGCCCGCGCGCAGCATCTCTTCGGCATGAGCGCCATGCCAGCTTTGGCCGGCGGGCGGATCGCGTTGCAGGTGGCTTTGCTATCACCGGCTGGGCGACCGATCGCGATCACGGCTGATCTGGCCGGGTTTTGGAAGGGCGGCTGGGTGGAGGTGCGCAAGGAAATGCGCGGGCGCTACCCGAAGCATGATTGGCGAGAGGATGGCGCGACGAAGATCTAACGCGGAGGCGTTGCATCCAGCCAGGCACGCCCCGCCACCTCGCGCTGCGTGGGCATGTCGGGCGCGTTCATGAATGCGAGGATATCCTGCGCCACTTCGGCGCGAATGCTGTCGCGCAGCAACAGGTGCCAGCCCTGTGGGTAGAAGGCCACGCGCGGCGCGCGTGCGTCATGCAGCGCGCGCCGCGCGATCTCCGTCGGCACCACCTGGTCATTCCCGCCGACCATGATGAGCGTGGGGACGGAACGGCAGCAGGTGGGGAGAGCCTCGACCGCCTGGTCCATCAGGCCGACCAGCCCGTAGAGCATGTCCAGGCGAATGTCGCGCAAGGTCAGCGGATCGCGGGAGAACCGCAGCAGGGCCGCCGCATTGTCGCTGGCAGCGATGTTGGGGGCCGAGGGCGGCAGTGCCACCGGCCCGAGCACATGCCCCGCGCCCCAAAGCATTCCGCGCAACATCTGTGGCATGTAGCGCCGGCTCCACAATGCGGGCGAGGAGAGGATGACGCCCGCCACATCATCCGGATTGGCCGCCAGCGCCACGGCACCGCCCATGCTCTCACCCAGCAGGAAAAGCGGCAGGTCGGGATGGCGCGCTTGGATCAGGCGGAGTGCTTCGCGCGCATCGGCCACCATGGCATCGGCGCCGGGCCAGAAGCCGCGTGCCACAGCCCAGCCAAAGCCGCGCTGGTCATAGGCATAGACCAGCGCGCCGCCCGCGTTGAGCAGCGGGCCGCCCTCCAAAAGGAAATTCCCACCGTGGTCGCCCAGGCCATGCAGGGCCAGAACCACGAATCTTGGAGGCCCCTCCGGTCGCCAGACCCGCAGCGGCAAGGCAGCGCCATCGGGCATGATCAGCATGGATTCCGGACGCGGACCCGAAGGCTCTCCACGCGGCGGGGGGGGAGCAAAGGCCCAGCTGGGCTGCAGCACCCAGGGCAAGGGCGGCGCCTCGAAGGGCGTGATACCCGCCTCGCGCACAGCAGGCCCGGCCGGCACCACGACCGGCGCGCAGGCAGCGACCGAAAGCAGTGCCAAAAGCATCGCGGTGAGCAGCTTCATACCCTCCGCATATGGGGGGCTCGGCCGCTGGTCCATCCCGCAAGCCATGTTTATGCTGTGATGAGAACGCGGCAAGGATGAATAACCAAAATGCGCGACCCGCAAATGACCGGATATAGCCCGAAAATGACCCCTGGCGTGACACCGGAGGAAGTGATCCTCGTCGAGACGCGCAGTGTGGGCTGCGATGGCGGTGGCGGCGCATTGGGCCACCCGTTGATCTACATGCGCATTGAGGAGACGCAGATCACCTGCCCCTATTGCTCGCGCACCTATCGGTTGAAGGATGGTGCGGGCGATGACGGACATCACTGAAGCTGCCGGGGGAGATCCGCACCTCATCCTGATTGATGGCAGCGGATACATCTTCCGCGCCTTCCACGCCCTGCCGCCGATGACGCGGCCCGATGGCACGCCGGTCAATGCGGTCTTTGGCTTCGCGCAGATTCTGGAGCGCTTTCTGAGCCAGAACATTTCGACGCACATTGCCGTGGTCTTCGACACCTCGCGCGCGACCTTCCGCAATGAGATCTACCCTGAATACAAAGCCCATCGCCCCGAACCGCCAGAAGAACTTGTCCCGCAATTCGCGCTCATCCGCGAAGCGACCGAGGCCTTTGGCGTGGCCAAGGTGGAGCTCCATGGCTTCGAGGCCGATGACCTGATCGCCGCCTACGCCAAAGCCTTCGAAGCCGAGGGCGGACGCGTGACCATCGTCTCCTCCGACAAGGACCTCATGCAGCTCATCCGCGAGCGGGTGATCATGCTGGACCCGATCAAGCAAAAGCCCATCCGCGAGCCGGAGGTGCTGGAGAAATTCGGCGTGGCCCCCAACATGGTGGCGCAGGTCCAGGCCCTCGCGGGAGATGCGACGGATAATGTGCCCGGTGTGCCCGGCATCGGCGTGAAGACGGCGGCTGC
>JBBRVI010000082.1:0-13533 GCA_038247025.1 Acetobacterales bacterium | reverse complement strand
TTCATCGCATCGCCCAGCGAGGCATCCGCCGCCGCCAGATGCCGCCCGAAGCCCGCCGCATCGGCATAGACCAGCCCAAAGCCGCGATTGTTCAGGAAGTCCTTGTAGTCCGTGCTGTCAAAGACGCGCTTGAGTGCCGCATCCATGGTGCTCACCACCGCGGGTGGCATGTTCAACGGGCCTGCCACGCCACGCCATGCGCCGGTGCTGTAATCCACATCCATCGCCTCCTTCAGGGTGGGGATGTTGGGGAAGGCGGAGAGCCGCTCCGGCGCCATGACGGCCAAGCTGCGCGCGCGGCCAGCTTCGATGATGGCGCGGGCCTCGGGCACGGAATTGGTCGTGAAATCGAGCCCGCCCGCCGCGAGGTCCTGCATCGCGGGGGCTGCACCGTTGGACGGCACCCAGCGCACGTGATCGGCGCGCAGCCCCATCGCCCCCAGCCAGCCGGCCAGCGCCAGATGCCAGATGCCGCCCTGGCCCGTGCCGCTCGCCTTGAACTGACCGGGGCGGGAGGCCTTGATCGCATCGGCCAGTGCACGGACGTTCTGATAGGGCGAGGTGTTGTTCACCTGAATGCCCGGCGGGTCGTTGTTCATCAGGCCAAGCGGCGTGTAGTTCCGGAAGGTCAGTTCCGTCAGCCCCTGCCAGTGCAGCATGCAGATTTCGGCCGTGATCATGCCCAGCGTATAGCCATCGGGCGCGGCAGCAGCGATGGCCGCATGGCCCACCACGCCTGAGCCGCCAGTGCGGTTGATCACGTTGAAGGGCTGGCCGAGATCGCGCTGCAGCAGGCTTGCGATGATGCGCAGCACGGCATCCGTCCCCCCACCCGCCGCCCAGGGGCAAAGCAGTTGCACCGGCCGCACGGGCCAGCGCGCTTGGGCGATTGCGGGTGTGGCGGCGAGTGCGGCGCCGGTACCCAGCAGGGTGCGGCGTGTTGTTGTTGTCATGGCTTGGTTCCTCCCGTTATTGGTTGAGTCGTCGAACGGCTGCGTGACAGCCGGTTGAAAATCCACACGCCCAACGGCCAGAGCAGGGCTGCGATGGTCAGCGCTGCCAGCACCGAGGAGACGGGGCGTTCGAAGAAGGGCAGGATGTCACTGTCGCTCTTGATGAGCGAGGCGACGAAATTCTGCTCCAGCATGTTCCCCATGACGATGCCAAGCACGAGGGCCGCGACCGGAAAACCGTTGCGCTCCATCACGAAGCCCAGCATGCCAAAGACGGCCACCAGCATCACCGAGAACAGGTTGGCCCCCGTGGCGAAGGCACCGACGGCGCACAGCAGCAGGATCACTGGCATTACCAAATTGCGCGGCGCGCGCAGCACGGTGGAGGCCATGCGGATCATGATGAGCCCCAAGGGGATCATGATGATATTGGCCAGGATGAAGATGATGTAGAGCGCGTACATGCTGGACGCGCGCTCGGTGAACAGCGTGGGCCCCGGGTTCAGCCCCTTCATGTAGAGCACACCGATCGCGATGGCCGTGATCGTGTCGCCCGGAATGCCGAATAGCAGCGAGGGCACCCAGCCGGAAGCCAGTGATGCGTTGTTGGAAGCGCCTGCCTCGACCAGGCCTTCGGGGTGGCCCGTGCCGAATTTCTCCGGCTCCTTGGAAAATTTCTTGCTCATCGCGTAGCTGACCCAGGCGGCCATGTCGGCCCCCGCGCCCGGCAGAATGCCGATGATGATGCCGACGAAATTGCCGCGCCACATCTGCCATTGGTACTTCTTGGTCAGCAGCCATTGCCCCGCCAGGATGCTGCCAAACACCCGCTTGGGCAGCTTGGGTGGCTCGGCTGAGGCCATGGCGCGCATCACCTCCGAGACGGCAAACACACCGACCAGCGCGGGGATGGGCTCGATGCCGCCGAGCAGATCAGGGATGCCGAAGGTGAAGCGAGGCGTGCCGGCGGGATTCTCCATCCCCACACACGCGACGAGCAGGCCCAGCAGCATGGAGGCGATGGCCTTGATGGGCGAGGAACGCGCCACCAGCGTCGCGCACATCAGCCCCAGCAGCGCCAGCCAAAAATACTCGTAGGTCGAAAACGAGAGCGCCATCTCCGCCAGCATGGGCGCCAGCAGCATGAGCGAGAGCGTGCCCACGATGCCGCCAATCGCGCTGAACCACAGACCCGCGCCAAGCGCGACTTCCGCCTGGCCTTTGCGCGTCATCGCATAGGCTTCATCCGTATAGGCGGCCGAGGCAGGCGTGCCGGGAATGCGCAGCAGCGCGCCGGGAAGATCGCCCGAGAAAATCGCCATGGCGGACGCCGTGATGATCGTGGCGATGGCAGCGATCGGCGAAAGCCAGAAGGTGACGGGCACCAGCAGCGCAATCGCCATGGTGGCCGAAAGCCCAGGCAGCGACCCCACCACCAGCCCGTAGATGGCCGAGGCGAAGATCGCGATGAGGACGTCGGTCGCAGCGACAAGCCGAAAGGCTTCCAGAAGATCGTCCATGCTACCAGGGCGCCGGGAGAAGGCCGGCGGGAAGCGGCACGCTGAGCAGCTTGTAGAAGGCCAGATGCACCAAAGGCGGCGTGGAGAGTGCCAGGATCGCCGCTGATCCAGGCCGCGCGCCCAGTGCGATTGCAGCGACGAACACCATCACCGCCGCAGTCAGCAAAAAGCCCAGCGCCTCGGAGGCCAGTGCATAAAAGAACAGCAGCAGCGGCGGCACCAGAACGCGCAGGCTGGAGAGCCAGGAATGCGTTGGCCCTTCCTCCTGCGGGGCTTCAAAGCCGCGCCCGATGCCCAGCGCGATCAGCACCCCACAGGCAACAAGGCCAAACCCGATGAGAAGCGGAAAAGCCGCAGGCCCGACATCCTGTCCGGGAACTGGCGGCAGGCGTGAGCCCCCCCAGGCCGCAGCCGCACCCAGTGATACCAGCACGGCGCCGGTGATCCGGTCCGACAACTGCATGCACGCCCCTCCAAGGATATTCTCGTTGGGGGAAGCTTATGCGCGGTCCGGCAAGAGACCAAGAAAATTTCACCAACGCCTTTGGATGGCCACCATGGTGCACGAAAGTCACATGTTAGTCTTGACCCGCGCGACACGGCGAGCAGCACTGGCTCATCCCGCAAGCGGGGGGCTCGGTCTAGGTGGCGCTTTGGCGGATCATCCCCGTCATCGGGCTCGATGCATCGGCCTTGTAGTCGCGTGGCATGCGCCCGGCGAGGAAGGCGGCTCGCCCGGCCATGACCGCGTGCTTCATCGCACCCGCCATACGCACCGGATCGCTGGCATGCGCTATGGCGCTGTTGAGCAGCACCGCATCACACCCCAGTTCCATCGCAAAGGCCGCCTCGCTCGCCGTGCCGATGCCCGCATCCACCAGCACCGGCACCCTCGCCGCCGCCTTGATCGCGCGGATCATGTAGGGGTTCACCACCCCCATGCCCGAGCCGATGGGCGCACCCAGCGGCATGATCGCCACGCAGCCCATCTCCTCCAGGCGCTTGGCCGCCACCGGGTCATCGGCGCAATAGACCATCACCTCGAAGCCATCGGCGATGAGTGCTGCGGCGGCTTCGAAGGTGGCGGCCATGTCGGGGTAGAGGAAGGGCGGCGGGCCGAGGACTTCCAGCTTCACCAGGTTCCAGCCGCCCGCCTCACGCGCCAGGCGCAGAGTGCGCACGGCATCCTGCGCGGTGAAGCAGCCGGCCGTGTTGGGCAGGTAGGTGTAGCGGTCCTGCGGGACGAAATCCTGCAGCATGGGCGCGCTGGGGTCGTTGAGATTGACGCGCCGGAGCGCCACGGTGACGATCTCGGCCCCGCTCGCGGCGATGCTGTCGCGCGTCTCCTCCAGGGATTTGTAGCGCCCCGTGCCGACGATCAGGCGTGAATTGAAGCGCCGCCCGGCGACTTCCCAGCTATCGTCTTCCACGACTCATCCACCCCCAATGAAATGCACGATCTCAATCGCGTCGCCCGGCGCGAGTTGCGTCGTGGCGTATTCCGACCGGGGCACGATTTCCATGTTGCGCTCAACCGCCACCTTGCGTTCGGCCAAGCCGATCACCGCCAGAAGGTCCGTCACGCTGCTGCCCGGCGGCACGTGGCGCGCTTCACCATTCACGGTGAGCGTGAGACCGTGGCTTTGAATATCAGACATCAAGTGCCTCCCAGCGGGTGGGCGACGGAAAGGGCGCGAGGTTCTGCGTCCATCCCTTCGCCGGCATGACCCGGATCAGGTTCAAAGGGTTGACCGCGCCGCCCGCGGAATCTCAGCCCTGTAAATGGGCTCCCCCTGGTGGACGTGTCATTACAGCGATGGGCCGCACCGCGTCAATCGGTGCGCGGCCGCTCGCTTGCCCCTTGCGCTGTGGGCGTGCTAGCCCCTGACCCCCTTTGCACATGCCGCAAATTCCGGAAACTGACATGAACCTCATTGCCGTGTTCAACGGCCCCAACCTCAATATGCTGGGCACGCGCGAGCCGGAGAAATACGGCACCGCGACGCTCGATGATGTGGAAAACCTCTGCGCCGAGGCAGCGGAAGAACTGGGGCTCGCGATTGATTTCCGGCAGACGAACACTGAGGGCGAGCTGGTGTCCTGGATTCAGGAATGCCGTGGCCGTGCGGCCGGCATCGTGATCAATCCGGCGGGTTACACCACCACCTCGGTCGCCATCCTGGATGCGTTGATTGCAGTGGGCGTGCCCGTGATCGAGGTCCATATCACCAACATTCATCGGCGCGAGGAGTTCCGGCACCACAGCCTGGTCTCCAAGGCCGCCACGGGGGTGATCGCCGGGCTGGGTGTGGCGGGCTATGCGCTCGCGCTGCAGGCCATGGCGACGCTCATCGGCGGAAATGAGGACGAAGACGCATGACCAGCTTCATCCAGTTCGACGCAGACGCCATCCGCAAGCTGGCGGATATCCTGCGCGAGACGGATCTGACTGAGATCGAGCTTTCGGAGAAGGATTCGCGCATCCGCGTGGCGCGGATCATTCCCGCGGCGGCTCCAGCCAATTACTACGCCGCGCCCCCGTCGCCGATGCCGATGCCGATGCCGATGCAGCATGCCGCGGCACCCGCGCCCGCCGCCCTGGTTGATCCTGCGGCGATTGACCTCAAGCATCCCGGCCTCGTCACCTCACCCATGGTCGGTGTCGCTTATCTCTCGCCAGAGCCAGGGGCTGCGCCCTACATCACGCTGGGCTCCAAGGTGAGCGTGGGGCAGACGGTGTTGCTGATCGAGGCGATGAAGACCTTCAACCAGATCAAGGCGACCCGCGCCGGCACGGTGACGCGCATCCTCGTCGAGGCTGGGACGCCCGTGGAATATGGCGAGCCGCTGGTGCTGGTGGAGTAGAGCGAAGATGCCAAGCGCCGCGCGCTCCGGGCCCAAGGCACGCCTCCCGCATGAGCGTTTGAAGAAGCTCCAAGGACCATCCGGACGTACAGCGGTCGGCGCCGCCCAACCGACCTGCCCGACTGGCGCAATAGCGGCGCGGCGTAGCCCAGCAAGCGGAGCGAGCGCCCGGCGCTTGAGGGGTAAATCATGAAAAAAATCCTGATCGCCAATCGTGGCGAGATCGCTCTGCGCGTCCATCGCGCCTGCCAGGAGATGGGCATCCGCACCGTGGCTGTGCACAGCACCGCCGATGCCTCGGCCATGCATGTACGCCTCGCTGATGAGAGCGTCTGCATTGGCCCGCCACCTGCGCGGGACAGCTATCTGAACGTGGCCGCCATCCTCTCGGCTGCGACCATCACGGGTGCCGACGCGATCCACCCAGGCTACGGCTTTCTGTCGGAAAATGCCCGCTTCGCCGAAATGGTCGAGGCGCACGGCCTCACCTTCATCGGGCCGACCTCCGCCCATATTGACATGATGGGCGACAAGATTTCCGCCAAGGATACGATGCGCAAGCTGGGTGTTCCGCTGGTCCCCGGCTCACCAGGTGCGCTGGACAGCCTGGACGAGGCGCGCGCCATCGCCGAGGAGATCCAGTATCCGGTGCTCATCAAGGCCGCCGCCGGTGGTGGAGGGCGTGGCATGAAGGTGGCCCGTAGCGCGGATGAACTGGAAGAGGCCTGGCAGGTGGCCCGCACGGAGGCCAAGGCCGCCTTCGGAAATGACTCGGTCTATATGGAGAAATACCTGGACCGGCCGCGCCATATCGAGTTGCAGGTGCTGGCCGATACCCACGGCAATGTCGTGCATTTCGGCGAGCGCGACTGTTCGCTTCAGCGGCGCCATCAAAAGCTGGTGGAGGAAGCCGGCTCCCCCGCGCTCAACGCCGCGGAGCGTGACGCGCTGGGCGCGCAGGTGACGGCGGGGCTGCGCCAGATCGGCTATCGCAATGCCGGCACGCTGGAGTTTCTGTACCAGGATGGGCAGTTCGCCTTCATCGAGATGAATACGCGCCTCCAGGTCGAGCATCCGGTGACGGAAATGCTCTGCGGCGTGGATCTGGTGCGCGAACAGATCCGCATCGCGGCAGGCGAGAAGCTCGGTTATGGACAGGAGGATGTGACCTTCACCGGACATGCGATCGAATGCCGCATCACGGCGGAAGACCCGGAAACCTTTGCGCCGTCCCCGGGCCGGGTGAACACCTATCACGCGCCGGGTGGCCTGGGCGTGCGCGTGGATAGCGCGCTGTATTCGGGCTATTCCGTGCCGTCGCATTACGACAGCCTGGTGGCCAAGCTCATCGTGCATGCGCCGACGCGCGCGCGGGCCATCGCGCGGATGCAGCGCGCGCTGGACGAGATGGTGGTGGATGGCATCCAGACCACCCTGCCACTGCACCGCCGCATCATGGCCGATGCGGAGTTCCAGTCGGGTGACTACACCATCCATTGGCTGGAGCGCTTCGTCGCCCGGGGCGTCTGACCCGGCCATATCAGATCGCTTTGGCTTGGCCGCGTCCTGGGCTAGGGTGACTTGGTGATCAACCCGGCCTGCGCCGCAGTCTCCTTGCCCATCGCGCGAACCGTTGCCGTGTCGGGGCCGCGCTGATGTCGCGCCGCCAGATGGAAATCACGCCTGAACTCATGCTGCGGGCCTATCGGATCGGACTGTTTCCCATGGCCGAAAGCCGGGATGCACGCACGCTCTACTGGCTAGATCCCGAGCAGCGCGGGGTAATCCCGCTCGGCGGATTTCACTTGCCACGGCGCCTAGCGCGGCGCCTGCGCCAAACGCCTTATCGCGTGACCGCCAATGCCGATTTCGCGAGGGTCATCACCGAATGCGCCGCACCCCGGCCCAGTTCCAATGATTCCTGGATCAATGGCGAAATCAGCGACCTGTTCCTCGCGCTGCATGGCATGGGGCATGCACATTCGGTCGAGGCCTGGCAGGGCGAGGAGCTGGTTGGAGGGCTCTATGGCGTGGCACTTGGCGGCGCCTTCTTTGGCGAGAGCATGTTCAGCCGCGCCGATGACGCTTCCAAGATCGCGCTGGTGCATCTGGTGGCGCGGCTGAAACTGGGTGGTTTCACCCTGCTGGATGCGCAGTTCCAAACCGCGCATCTGGCGCAATTCGGCACGGAGGAGGTTCCGCGTTTGATCTACAAGCAGATGCTGGCCGCCGCGGTGGATGTGCCCGCAGAATTCCTGGCCAATCCGGACGCTGCAGAACTGGAAGCGGAAATCGTCGCCCTGGGCGTCAGACCATCCGAATAAGGGTGCCGTCGCGCCGGATCGCCTGATGGAAAATCACCGCGCCGATATGCGCAACCAGAAGGGCCATGATGCCCCAGCCCAGCCATTGGTGCAGCAGCAGCAGGAAATTGGCGAGCCCCTCCCAGGCGGGCATGAAAGCCGGCATGTTGATAAAGCCCAGATAGGCCGTGGCCCCCCGCATCGGAAAACCAAAGGCATTGGTGGTGAAGAAGCCGAGCAGCGGCTGGGCGATCAGCGCCGCATAAAGCGCAAGATGTACCCCCGCAGCCGCCATCCGCATGGGGGCGGGAAGGCTGGCATCCACCGGCACGGGGTGCTTGATCCGATACCATAGCCGCAGCGACGCAACGATCAGCAGGGTGAACCCCGCGCTCTCATGGATGGCGTAGAACGCCATCTTGCTGGAATCCTTCACATGCCCGATCACGATGCCCGTGGGTAGCGCGATCAGGATCAGCGCCACCGTGATCCAATGGAACCACTTCGCCGTCGGGGTATAGGCCATGCTTGCCTCCGTTCGAATCATCATTGCATGCGAATGATCGCAGCGCACGCGGATTGGTCGGTGGCGCCCGGCAAACGTTGGGCCGCCATAGCCCATTGCAACACTGAGGGATGGCGGATGGACGCGCCCCGCCTGGTGGGGAATGTGCCGGGCTTCGCGGAAGCGCTGCGTGGGGCAGGGGTTCCGGCAGTGCTGGGGCTTGATCTGCCGCTCGGCGTTCCGCGCCACTACGCGCTCCAGCGGCCCGAATCCGGGTTTGAGGATTTCCTGCGCGCGCGGCATGGCGATGCGCGGTTTTTCCAGGTGAGTGACACGCTGGAAACGGTCGGGCTCGCCGCGCCCTTCTACCCGATGCGCGGCGTGAAGGGCATGACGCGCGCGTCACATGCGGCCGCTCTCGGCCTGCCCGATGCGGAGGCGCTCCACCGCTGGTGCGACCGCGCAACGCCCACGCGCCCGGCGGGCGCGCCGCCCTTCTGGACGCTGGGGGCCAACCAGTCTGGCAAGGCCGCCATCACCGCCTGGCGGGACTGGCTGGCGCCTGCATTGGCTATGGGCGCACCGCTCGATATTTGGCCCTTTGCCGGCCCCCTGCACGGCCTGTTGCACGCCGGCCGCCTGGCCGTGGCGGAAGTTTATCCGGCCGAAGCGCTGCGCCAATTGGGGCTGAAGCTGGTGGGCAGCAAGCGGGACCGCGCTGCGCGGCTTGCCGTGGCGGAACCGCTGTTGGAGGTGATGGCGCGGCTGCGCGTGGCCCCCTCACCAGAGACGTTCGCCACGCTGCGTGACGGCTTCGGCGCGGATGCCGCCGGCGAGGACCGGCTGGACTGCACTCTGGGCCTGCTCGCGCTGATCGCGGTGCTGGATGGCGTGCGCGAGGACACGATCCCGGAGGACGACATGGTGCGCCGCTGGGAGGGTTGGGTGTTGGGTCAGGCCGCGTAGGAACCTTGCTTCGCCAGCGCCGCCACCAGCTCCAGGACGGGCGTGGTCACCCCGGCCTCGCGCGCCAATTGCAGCGGCACGCTGATCAGCGCCTCGAATTCCAGTGTTCGTCCCGCTTCGAGATCCTGCAGGATCGAAGGCTTATGCGCGATGCCGACCGATCGAAGGATCTGCCCCTCCGGATCGCCCTCCACGGGGTGCCCCAGCGCCTTGGCGATGGCCAGTCCCTCATGCATCACAGCCTTGGCAGCGGCGAGGAGCACGGGGTCGCTGAAGGTGGACTTCATGTCGCGCCGGGTGAGCAGGCAGATCGGGCCATTGGTCAGGTTGTTGAGCAGCTTGGTCCAGATGTCGGTGCGGATTTTCGTGCTGGCCACACCGCCCATGCCCGGCCCGTCCAGCGCCTCGGCCAGGGCCTGGATGCGCGGGCTCATGGCGTTGTCCAGCTCGCCGAAGATGACGCGGCTTGACGCAGACTGCACCTTCACCACGCCAGGCTCGGTGACGGTGCAGGCGGACCAGACCACGCCACCGATGCTGCGGCCGAGGCCAATGTTCTTGCGCACGACGCCGCCGGGGTCGAGGGTGGGCAGGGTCTCGTTCCACCACCAGGGAATGCCATTGATGACGAAGACAACCGGCGTGTCGGGGCCGAGAAGGGGTGCGATCATCTCCGCCACGCTGGTCAAGGCAGGCGCCTTCACGGTGACGATGACGGCATCCTGCGGGCCAAGTGCCGCGGGGTCCTGCTCGGCGCGGGGGCGGGCGTTGAATTCGCCGTCGGGGGCGAGGACGGTGATGCCGCGCGCGCGGATCGCCTCCAGCTGCGGCCCGCGCGCAATGACGCAGACCTCCGACCGGTCATTGTGGGCGAGACGCGCGGCCACATGGCTGCCAATGGCGCCGGTTCCAAAAACGCAGATTTTCAAGCGCGGTCTTCCTTCATGGCGGTCAGCATCGCCACGGCGGCTTGCACATGCCGTGCCACAATACGCGCGCCGAGCTCCGCGCGCGCCGGTGAGGGATCGGCCGCCTGCACACCGCCTGGCGCGATTTCGGCCAATTCAATGGGCACGCCGAAATCCACGCCCTCCGCGCGCACGGTGCCAAAGCCACTGACCGGCAGCCCGAGGAAGGCTGTGGGCTCAGGGCGCGGCGCGAAATGCTCCGGGCGGCAGAGATCAGGGCGGAGATGCATCCCAACCGAGGCCACGGGGTCCCCCCCATGCCCCAGTGCGCGCGCATCGCCACCCAGTTCCACCTGCCAGGGGAAGGCGGATTTCCACAGATGCAGCACCGGAATCACCACCCCGTGGCTGAGCCGCAGCGCGCGCTGCGCATCCTCGATGGAAGCGATGTTCCCGCCATGGCCGTTCACGATGAGGATGCGCCCCGCCCCGCCCTGATGCAGGGCCTCCAGGATTTCCGTGATGAGCGCGGTGAGCGTCGCGGTGCTCAGCGCCACACCCCCGGGAACGCCGCGAAAGAAATCCGCGCCCCCATAGGCCAGCGGTGGGGCCACCAGCGCGTCGCCAGCCGCTTCAGCGATGCGCAGCGCGATGGCCTCGGCGAGAAGAAAATCCCCCATGGGCAAGGCTGGCCCATGCGTCTCGGTGCTGCCCAGCGGCAGTATCACCGCATGCCCCGCCGCGATCCGCCGCGCGACCTCGGGCGCGGTGAGTTCGGCAATCTTCACGCCAGCATGTCCACCGCAATTCGCGAAAGCGCCTGCACGCCGAGTGCGATGCAGCGCTCATCCGGCTGGTAATCCGCATTGTGCAACCGGTCATCCCTCCCCGGCGCGCCGGCGCCGATGCCCAGGTGAAAGGCGGGTACCTTTTCGGCGAACGCAGAGAAATCCTCGGCCCCCATGGAGGGCTGGCCTTCATGCACCACCTCGCCGAAATGCGCGCGCACGCTGGCGATGGCGGGCTCGAGCACGCGGTCGTCATTCACCAGGGAGGCGACCATGCGGCGGTAATCCAGGGTCGCGGTCAGGCGCATGGCGGCGGCCTGATGCTCGACCAGGCGCCGGATTGCGGCCTCGGCCACGTCGCGCGCCTCGGCGTGCAGGGTGCGCACCGTGCCCTTCAGATGAACACGCTCGGGGATGATGTTGTAGGTCGTTCCCGCCTGGAACATTCCGACCGTGACCACGCAAGGGTGCAGCGGCTTCTGCTCGCGGCTCACCACCGTTTGCAACTGCGTGATGAGATGCGCGGCCCCCACGATGGGGTCCACCGCCGCGTAGGGGTGCGCGGCATGGCCCGACTTGCCGCGCAGCGTGATGTCGAAGCGGTCCGAGGCCGCGAGCGACGGCCCGCGCACGAACCCAAAAGTACCAACCGGCTGATTGGGGTGGTTGTGGAAGCCGATGGCCATGTCCACGCCTTCGGCCGCGCCATCGGCGATCATGGCGGGTGCACCTTCGAGCACCTCCTCAGCCGGCTGGAAGATCAGCACGATACGCCCGGCCAGATTCTCGCGCATGCCGTTGAGCACTTCGGCCGCACCGAGCAGCGTGACGGTGTGGATGTCATGCCCGCAGGCGTGCATCTTGCCATCCAACTTGCTGGCAAAGGCCAGGCCGGTTTCCTCATGGATGGGCAGCGCGTCCATATCGGCACGCAGCGCGAGCGTCGGCCCTGGCCGCCCGCCCTCAATGACGCCGAGCACACCGGTTCGCCCCACACCCGTGCGATGGGAAATGCCCATCCGGGTGAGTTCCGCGGCGATGATGCCGGCCGTGCGCACTTCCTCGAAGGCGAGTTCGGGATGGCTGTGGATATCGCGGCGCATCTCGATCAGCCTTGGTTCCAGCCGCGCCGCTTCTTCGCGGATGCGGGTCTGCGGATCATTAACGAGCATGGGTTCAGCCTCGATGGAGCGGATGTTCGATGCGGCGCATCCTCCGCGCCGCCTCCGATGCTGTCCAGTCATGCTTGCGAGCGAAGGGAGCGCGTGCGATAGCCGCTTACAAGAGTGGGCTTTGATCAGGCCAAAAACTGGGGGTGCAGGATGTTCGGAAAACTGACGCGCCGCCACGCATTCATGGCTGCCGGCTTGGGCTTGCCGGCCATCGCTTACGCGCAAGCCTGGCCCGTGCAGCCCATCCGCCTCATTGTACCCTTCGCGCCTGGCGGCACCACGGACCTGATCGCGCGCTTGGTGGCAACGCCTTTGCAGGAGCGCCTGGGCCAACCCATCATCATCGAGAACCGGCCTGGTGCGGGCGCCACAGTCGGCGGCCAGATGGCCGCACAGGCGCCGCCCGATGGCTATACGCTGGTGCTCTCCAACATCGCGAGCCATGGCATTTCGCCATCGCTTTATACCAATGTGCGTTACGACGCCCTGCGCGATTTCACGCATATCGCGCTGCTGACGCTCAATCCTTCCGTGTTTGTCGCCAATCCGCGTTCGGGCATTGCAAACATGGCCGATTTCGCCCTGCTGCATCGGGCAGGCACCCGAGGGCTCGACATGGCGAGCAGCGGGGCCGGCAGTTCCAACCATTTGTTGATCGTGCGTATGGGCCAGATTCTGGGCCGCGAGATCAACCATATTCCCTTCCGCGGCGCCGGCCCCGCGATGACGGCGGTGATCGGCGGGCAGGTTCCGCTGATGAGCGACAGTCTGCCCTCCGCAGCCTCGCACATCCGTCAGGGCAGCGTGCGCGCAGTGGCGATGAGCTCGGCCGCACGCCATCCCGCCTTCCCCGATGTGCCGACGCTGCGTGAACAAGGTTTCGATCTCGTCACCAGCAGCTGGTTTGGGCTTTCGGGTCCTGCGCGCCTGCCGCAACCGGTGGTTGATCGCCTCTCGCGCGAGGTGCGGTCCATCCTCGCCATGCCGGAAACCCTGACGCGCTTTGCTGAAATAGGCGGCACACCGGGGCAATTCACGCCTGAGGAATATGCGGGTTTCGTCGCCAGCGAGCTTGCCAGTTGGGCGACGCTGGTTCGCGAAAGTGGCGCGCAGCCTGACTGACGGGTAACATTCGAGTCACACCTCGCTTCGCGCTTGGCAGTTTGTTAAAAATGCCGGAAGGTCCGGACGCGTTCTTGGGAGTTCGAGTTTATGCAGGTGAAGATCAATGCGAAGGACCTCGCTTCCGGCATATTTTTGGTGCTGGTTGCGCTGGTCGGGATCTACCTGAATCAGGATCATAATCTGGGGAGCGCGCGCCGGATGGGGCCGGGCTACATGCCGCTGATGGTGTTCTATATCCAGGCGGGCCTGGGCGGGTTGGTGATCCTCTTCAGCCTCTTCAGCGGGCCTGATCCGATGGAGAAGTGGACAGGCATGGATGTTGGCAGCATGGTGCTTGGCATCGTTGCCGGCACGCTGGCCTGGAAGATTTCCCCCTCACTCTGGAGCTTCTTTGGCCAGACCTACAACGCCGTCGGAGTTGGCATCGC
>JBBRVI010000081.1:0-13597 GCA_038247025.1 Acetobacterales bacterium | reverse complement strand
TCGGCACGCTGATCGTGCCGCTGGATACGGCGGTAAATGTGGCTTTCCCGAGCATCGCGGCAGCATTCGGGCTGGATGTGCCCGCGATCCAGTGGCTCATCATCTGCTATGTGCTGACGCATGGCAGCCTGATGCTGGCGGAGGGACGCATCGGGGATGTCTTCGGCTATCGGCGCGTGTTTCATGCAGGGCTCCTGTGCAGCGGCGCCGCCTTGCTGCTGTGCGTGCTGGCACCGAGCTATGGCTGGCTGCTGGCTGCGCGCGTGTTGCAGGGGGTCGGTGCCGCACTGTTGATCGGCTGCGGACCAGCGCTGGTCATCGGCCTTTATCCGGAGGCCCTGCGCACCCGGGCTCTCGCCACTTATGGCGCGATCTATGCCGCCGGCGCCGCGATGGGACCGCTGCTGGCTGGGCTTCTGGTAGAGGGCTTTGGCTGGCAGGCAGTCTTTGCCCTGCGCCTGCCCATCGTCCTGGCGGCCTTGCTGCTCATGCCCAGCCTTCCCCTGCCCCCCCCCACCGGCCGGCGCGAACCCTTCGACGCAGCCGGTGCCGTGCTGCTGACGCTCGCGGTTGCGACGCTTCTGCTGGCGCTGAACCGGGCGGGGGATCCCATCTCCGCTCCCCTCTTTGCCACAGCCCTGCTCAGCGGCTGGGGTTTCATCTGGCATAGCCGCCGTGCACCCCGCCCCATCCTCGACGTGAGCCTGTTTCGCGATCCTGCCTTCGCGCGGCTGAACCTGGCGGGGCTGCTGGTCCATGTATCGGGCTTTGCGGTGATGCTGCTGGTGCCCTTCCTTCTGGCGCGGGTGCTCGGATTATCGGCGCTGGCTTTGGGCATGGTGCTCGCGGCGGGGCCGGTGGGGCTGATGCTGGGATCCTGGCTGGGGGGGCGGCTTGGCGGTGGGCCGAAGCTGGCACGGGTTGGCGCGGCCCTCTCAGCCGCCGGGTTGCTCGCGTTGGCTGTGGCGGGTGCCCTGCCCGCCTTTCCGCTGGCGTTGGTTATGCTGGCGCAGGGCCTCGGGATGGGCCTGTTCCTGCTCGCTTATGCGGATATCGTGACCGCCACGATACCGCGGGCGAATCGCGGCGTGGCGGGCAGCCTGACCATGCTGGCGCGCTCTTTGGGAATCGTGCTTGCCGCCACACTGTTCACGCTGGTGTTCAGCGCGGTGGAACGCAGTGCATTGGCCAGCCAGGCAGAGCCGCTGGACGCTTTTTTGCTGGGATTTCGCTTGGCGTGCTTGCTGGCGGGGCTGTTGGGTTTCCTTGTAATCCCATTGCTCGGACGGCCGAAGCGGCCACAATGACCACCGCGTCACTTGAACAGGCGTTCAGATGTCGCTATCCTCCCAATCGTTGCGAGTGATTCGCAACTGGAGGCCTTCATGGGACGCGATTTCAGCCATATCGCACGCCGTTGCGAGCGCGCCGTCGTCACCGCCTATCGCGAATTGCGCGATGTGGGTGTCACGGACATGGGTGCGTTCCAAGCCTGCACGACGCTCTACCGCGTCCACCACCCCGAGGCTTCGATTACCGAAGCACGCCGCCTAGTGGCCGAATGGGTGGACCATCACGTCACCCGACAAAGCACGGCGCCCTCTCTGGGCTGCGAGTGCGATTGACGCCTATTCGTTGAAGGGCGGACGGTCGGACCATTCATATCCGCGCCGCGCGCGAGCGAAGCCATAATCAAACAGCGCGCGCATATACGTCTGATCGAATGGTGTGAGCAGCGGCGTTGTGAATTCACGATCAATGAAGGCCATCCGGAATTCCACCTGGTCGCGCTGGGCATTGAACCAGATGCGATTGGCATCATTGTAGCCGCTGGCGGCAATCATGGTGGAGACCGCGCGCTGGGCGATGCTCAGTGTGCGGCGGTCGGTCATGGCCCAGTCGGCATCAATGCGACCATTGCGAATGAGCCAGGCTCGCACGGGCCGTACGGGCCGCCTCGCGGCGAGATAGGCACGCCGCAACGCTGTCACTGAATTGGGATACAGGAAGGCCTGGTTGATGGCACCACCATCCACATGCAACTCCTGGTGGGCCTGCCCATCCACCGTCACGTCGAAGAGCACGGGCGGAAACGCGCCGGGAATCGAGGCCGAGGCGAGGAGGATCTTGTGGATTGTCGCCGGCGCGCGGGGATGTCCGCTCGCCGCGATCGCGCCAATATTCCACATCACGGGAACCTGCGCGTCGAGATCGGTGGTGCCGATCAACAGCAGCCGCCCTTGCCGATAGCCCTCTGCGATGCGGGCCAGGATGCGGGTGTCCAGCTCGCGCGAACTGGTGGCGAAGAGTGGCGAGGTATCCGCCATCGCGTCATTGAAGATCGCGGCAAAGACGTAGCGGCGGATCGCGATGTCAGCGAGCGTCACTTCTGTGTAGACGCGCTTCAGCGCAGCATCGTAATCCGAACCAACGAACGCGAAGGGGGCGGTGAGCGCGCCGGTGCTGACACCAGTCACGAGGGTAAATTCGGGCCGCGTCCCTGCCAGAGACCACCCATTCAGAAGGCCCGCACCAAAAGCGCCGTCCTCGCCGCCACCTGAGACGGCAAGCAGATCGAGCGGGGGAATGCTCACGCCCGGCGCGGCCCCGAGATGGGCAAGGCGCCGGCGAAGGGCGGCTTCAAACTCGGCATTGATAGGACCACTGCCCAAGGCCGGTATGAAGCGCTCATTGGCAAGGCCGAGCACGGTGGCACGGGCCGTCGCCCCGCGCGGCACGGCAGGCTCGCGCAACGGAAGGGCGCAGGCTGAAAGCGATGCCGCGGAAAAAAACAAAGTGGCGCGGCGGCCGAGGGGATTGGACATGGTGGCTCCGTCATTTGCGTGATCAGTTGAAGCCCAGGGTGCTCCCCAGCGCAAAGAGCGCGATCTCGTACCATGCTGCGCGTGATATCATCGAGGTGACGGAGTTCGGAAAGGCAGGGTCAGCCAGCCCGAGCCTGGTTGCCCAGCGCCTGCTCACCCAGCGCCCATGTGATGGCAGCGCGCGCGAGGGCTGAAACCGTGTCCACCACCGGAAAACCGAGCGACGGGCCGGCGGCGACGCCCAGGGGGATTTCGGTACAGCCAAGGACCACCGCATCGGCACCGAGCGCGTGCAATTGACGAGCAACCTCGGCCAGCGGCGCATAGGCCTCAGCCACGCGATTGGCCTTGACCAGCGCCACAGCGGGCATGACCAGGGTTTCCATCGTCGCGGCACTGGGTATCATGCATTCGACGCCAAGCCGCTCCTGATAAAGCCGCATGGCCAATGTGGCGGTGGTGCCCATCAGCCCGATCCGCCCGCCGCGCACGCCCTGGCGTTCGAGATCGGCGGCGGCAGCATCCACGATATGCAGGATGGGCAAGGGGGTTGCCGCCTGCATCGCATCGAACCAGCCATGGGCCGTGTTGCACGGGATCGCTATGGCTCCACAGCCTGCCATCTCCAGCCCGCGAATGCCGCGAAGTAGGGCAGGCAGCGGGTCCTCGCCGTCATGGTCGCGGGCCTGGGTGCGGTCGGGCACGCGGGGATCGGACCACAGGATTGTGGGGATGTGGTCCTGGTCACGCGCGGCTGGGGTGAGCAATGTTAGCGCGCGCATGAATTCAGCCGAGGCCAGCGGCCCCATTCCCCCCAGGACACCCAACACGCGCCTATCGCCCAAGCGCCAGGCCCGGGAGTAATGTTTCCAGAAGCAAGGCGCGGCGGATCATATGTGTCGTCCCCAATGGAGCAGCGATCCTGCCCCCAAAGTGCCGCGCCGGCAAAGACCCTTGCGGTGGGTAAATTCCAGCGCAAAGCTTGGCGACAACCCAGGAGACACCGGATGCGCGAACCCGACACCCTGCCCAATCCTTTCGACCGCGCGGCGGAATCTCTGGGGAATGTGGTCGAGTTGCAGCACGTGAATTTGCGTGTCCCGGACCAGATCGCTGCCACGGATTTTTATATCAGCGGCCTCGGCCTCACCCGGGATCCCTATTTGATGACCGGCACCGACAATATGTGGGCCAATGTCGGCATCAGCCAGTTTCACCTGCCCGCTGGCGCACCGCAGGTGGTGCGCGGGACAACTGCGCTGGTCCTCCCCAATCGCGCAGAGCTGCTTTACCGCCTGCACCGACAGCGGAAGGCGCTGGAAGGCTCGCGCTTCTCCTTCCGCGAGACAGAGGATGCAGTGGAAACGACCTGCCCTTGGGGCAACCGCATCCGCGTCCACGCTCCGGATGCCGAAATTTTTGGCCGCATCACGCTGGGCTTGCCGTATGTGGAATTCGATGTGCCGCCCGGCTCCGCGGCCGGCATCGCGCGATTCTACGAAAAATTCCTGGGAACACCGGCCTCAGCCGACGCCGGCGTGGCCCGTGCGCTGGTGGGCAATGGTCAGCATCTGGTGTTCAGGGAGACGGAAGCTCCGCTGCCCGAATTCGATGGGCACCACATCCAGATCACGCTCGCCGATTTCGGCACTCCGCATGCGCGTTTGGCTGAAGCGGGCCTGATCAGCGAGGAAAGCAGCCCCTGGCAATACCGTTTCCTGGACATTGTGGACCCCCAATCGGGTGCCGCACTGTTTCGGTTGGAGCATGAGGTGCGCAGCATGACGCATCCCCTCTATGCGCGGCCGTTGATCAACCGCAACGCTGCCATCAGCAATTCCAACTACATGCCAGGCCACGAGGCCTGGGCGGCGGCGATGCGCCCCGAATAGCCCTCAGCCTGTCTTGAGCATCAGCCGATCTGCGCTCGGAATCATCATCAGCCGATCTGCGCTAGGAATCATCATCAGCCGATCTGCGCTCGGCCGGGCCGGGTTGAGCGCCGCCCCGCGGGTTGGCCGTCGGGCACCTCCATGAAGTTGGAAGCTGCCGATGCGCGCGCGAGCAAGGCGCGCAGCGCCGGGTTGGCGGCACCGTTTAAATCGGTCAGCACATCCATGGGACAGAAGAATTCGTGCGGATGGGCGGTCTGGGTCGCCATGAAGCCACGGAAATGCTGCGGCTTGAGCGCAAAGAGGACGCGTGCATCGCGCACCGGCAGGATGAGTGGCTCCTTTGGCTCCCGCTTGAGCATACGAATCAGCCGCCAGCGAGGAATGTTGTTGCCAGGAATGCCCGGCTGCATCAGCCACTGCACTGGACATACGGCAAGCAGTGACCCCGTGCTGGGAGCAAAGCGCGAGCGCTTGTCGAGCAGATTCTGAAATGTGCTGCAGGCCTCGATACAAAGGATATCCACGTAGGGCTCCTCGGCTCTGGTGCTGAAATGAAGATACAGCCCGTCAGGCAGGGTCTTGAGACGGTCCGCGCCGGGGAACTTCAGGTAGGGCTGGGTGACCTTACGCTCCAGGTCGGGGCGGGCGCGCAGCCAGGTGCCGGGTTGCTTGAAGGATGGCTCCAGCCCGGGCGGGCGCTGCGGCCAAGTGCCGAGGCTCTGTCTGACCAACTGGTCCATTTGCACAACGTGCATGCCCGACGTCTTCACAACCATGAGAACTCCCCTTGGGAAAAAAATACAACCCATGAGGGAATAATGCTAATTTCCTCATGTTTGGCAAGGCCAATTAGGTTTTTTCTCCGATCAACTCACGAGGTTTGTGTGCGTTTCCGCAGTCTTGCAGCAAATTCCTAACAGAAAAGGCTGTTTTTCAGGAAGATATCCCTTTGTCTTAAGATGGCGGGTTGCCTATTACAAGTTCAAAGCATTAACCCAGGGTGCCATCAAACGCGTTTTCGTCGGGTTATTTGCCCCGCCACGAAGCCTCCCCCAACTCGATAAATCTCAGTCATGGGTGAGGCCAAATGTTCTGAGCCGGATTTTGGTCCTGTCGCGTTGAAACTGTACAGTGCCGGGGCGGGCGGCGCAGGTTGACGCGGCGGCTCGCTCCTCCCTATACAGCGCGCACCGCTGGGGTGGCTCGCCCACCGCCGGCCCATCTTCTTTGACTGATGAATTCCAGGAGCCTGCCGTGAAGCGCACCTTTCAGCCCTCCAATCTTGTACGCAAGCGCCGCCACGGCTTTCGGGCACGGCTCGCGACGGTCAGTGGGCGGCGGGTGCTCGCCAATCGTCGCTCCAAGGGGCGCTCGAAGCTCTCCGCCTGATCTTTCGCGTTCGCGCGACGTCACTCAAAGGGGCCAGTCATGCCAGACCGCGATCGGCCCGGCGATTCTCTGCCGGGCTGTGCGTCGCTGGTCTTTCCTGTTGAGGCCTCCGATCACACCTTTTCTACGAAGCTGGGCCGTCTGAAACGCAGGGCGGAGTTTGTGAAGGCTGCAAAGGCCGGCCGCAAGGCAGCGCGGGATTCGCTGGTGCTTCAGGCGCTCGCCCGCTCAGATGGGGAAACGCGCCTCGGCTTCACTGCCACAAAAAAAATCGGCAATGCCGTTGTTCGCAACCGCGCCAAGCGACGACTGCGTGCGGCCGCCCGCATCAGGCTCAGTGATGCGCCGCCGCCTGGCTGGGACCTCGTGTTGATCGCCCGCGACATCACCGGCACCTGCCCTTTTTCTAAACTGATGGCTGATCTGGACAACGCACTGGTCAAGGCACAGGTTGGTACGGCACCGTGACGAACCCCGACGGGCGCAATCCTGCGACAGTCATCCTCAAGGGTGCCATCATCACCTATCAGTGGACCTTGCGGCCGCTACTGGGCTGCAATTGCCGCTTCCACCCATCCTGTTCCGACTTTGCCGCTGAAGCATTGACCGAGCATGGTGCGCTGCGCGGCAGTTGGCTCTCCGTTCGGCGCATTCTCCGCTGCAACCCCTGGCACCCGGGCGGCTATGACCCGGTGCCGCCATCCTTCCGGCGGTTGGCCTCCCCAGACCTTGCGTCTCGAGACCTGGCCCCCACCGACCCCAAAGGCTGACATAGACCCATGGACCAGAAGCGCCTTCTTGCCGCGATCGCACTTTCCATCGGCATCCTGCTGACCTTCGAGGTCTGGAACCGTTCGCAAAATCCAGTGCCGATCGTGCAGCTGCCGCCAGCCTCGACAGCCGACGTGCCGCTGCCCGCAACGCCGGCCACACCTGGTGTTGCCGCTGGCGTCATTGGCACGCCGGGCGCCGCCAGCGTGCTCACCGCCACGCCAGGCACGCCAGCGCAGACCATCGCGGTCGAGAATACCCGCGTCCAGGGCCGCATCTCGGCGCGCGGCCTGCAACTCGAAGCACTGACGCTGCGCGACTACCGTGAGACCATCGAGCGCAACTCGCCTCTCGTCACCCTCCTCGCGCCGCGCGGCAGGCCGGAGGGATACTTTGCGCAATGGGGCTGGACCTCGGCCGATGGGCGCACCCGCGTGCCGGATAATGATACCGACTGGACCGTCTCCGGCGGCCCGCTGACGGCGACGCAGCCCGTGACGCTCACCTGGGAGAATGGCCAGGGTCAAGTGTTCGAGGCAGTGGTCAGCCTGGACGCCAACTACATGTTCCACGTCCAGCAGCGGCTGCGGAACAACGCGACCGAGGCCGTGCAGGTTCTCCCATGGGCGCGCATCCGCCGCGAGCGGACGCCGCAGGTGGCCGGCTTCTTCATCCTCCATGAGGGCTTCATCGCCGTGCAGGATGGCCGGCTGACCGAAATCACCTACAGCGACGGCAAGAAGGAACAGACCGGCACCCGCCGCGCCCTGGGCTCCGCCTGGGACAATGAGGCGGCCGAGGGCTGGGCGGGCCTGTCCGACAAATACTGGCTGACGGCGCTGACCCGCGCCGATGACGGCGTGCGGTTGCGCAGCGCCTTCCGCCATATCCAGGACGGCACGGTGGATCGCTGGCAGGTGGATGTGGCGCCGCCGGCACCCGTCACCATCCTGCCGGGTGCTGTGGACGCGCTGGCCACGCGGCTTTTCGCGGGCGCCAAGGAAGTGCACCTGCTGGATGACTACGCCACGCGGCTGCGCATCCAGGATTTCGACAAGGCGATTGATTTCGGTTGGTTCTACTTCATCACCAAGCCGTTCTTCTACGGGTTGGACTGGCTCTTCGTGCTCACCGGCAATATGGGCATCGCCATCCTGATCTTCACTCTGGGTTTGAAGATCGCCTTTTTCCCGCTGGCCAACAAAGCCTATAAAAGCATGAGCCGCATGCGCATTCTTGGCCCCAAGATGACCGAGATTCGCGAGCGCTACAAAGAAGAACCACAGAAGATGCAGAGCGAGATGATGGCGCTCTACAAGTCCGAGAAGATCAATCCCGCCTCGGGCTGCCTGCCCATCCTGATCCAGATCCCGGTGTTCTTCGCGCTCTACAAGGTGCTGTTCGTCACCATCGAGATGCGGCACGCGCCCTTCTTTGGCTGGATCCGCGATCTTTCGGCGATGGACCCGACCAATGTGTTCAACCTGTTTGGGTTGATCCCCTTCGATCCGCCGGCCTTCCTGCATTTGCCGGCCTGGGCCATTGCGATGGGCCTGACGATGTACTTCCAGCAAAAGCTGAATCCCCAGCCGCCTGACCCGATCCAGGCGAAGATCTTTCAGTGGATGCCGGTCATCTTCACTTTCATGTTGGCGAGCGTCCCCGCCGGCCTGGTGATCTACTGGACCTGGAACAACCTGCTTTCGATTATGCAGCAGTGGTACATCATGCGAATGGATGCGAAGGCACAGGCGGCCAAGCCACCCTCCCAAGGAGGGACTGGCGGGGGCGCGGTCGCCGTGAAAAAGTGACACTTCCTTCGGGGGGGTTGATCGAAGCGCGCGACGACGAAGAGCGCGCCGCGCTGGTCGAGGCAGGGCGTCTGCTTTTCGCTCGCCCCTGCACCTTCTTCACCGCAGCCCAGGGGCTGGACCATTTGCCGCCCCCCGATGGCATTGAGGTGGCGCTGGCGGGGCGTTCCAACGTCGGAAAATCCTCGCTGATGAACGCGTTGACGGGGCAGAAGGCCCTGGCGCGCGTCTCGATCACGCCAGGCCGCACCAAGCAACTCAACTTTTTCAAGCTTGATGAGGGCCAACTCACCCTCGTGGACATGCCGGGCTATGGCTATGCCAAGGCGTCGAAGCTGGTGAAGGAGGATTGGCAGGGGCTGATGTTCGACTATCTGCGCGGCCGGCCCAATTTGCGCCGCGTGATGCTGCTGATGGACAGCCGCATCGAGACGAAGCCCTCTGACACCGCAGTGATGGATTTGCTGGATCGCGCGGCGGTGCCATTCCAACTCGTGCTGACCAAATGCGATGATGTTAAACCTGCCGTGCTCGCGGCTCGGCAGGTTGAAGTCCAGGCGCTGGCACGCAAGCATCCGGCCGGCCACCCGCTGGTGCTGACCACCAGCAGCGAGACGGGTTTCGGCATGGAAGATATCCGGGCGGAACTCGCAGCGCTGGCGGCTTGACGCAACGCTGTACGCGACCGATAGGCGTCGCATTGGCAAGAGGACGCCCCCATGGTTGACGCCATCGCGCAAATGCAGACGCTGATCGGCGCCCTGCCCTACCTCAAGCGCTATGACGACCAGATCGTCGTCGTGAAATATGGCGGGCACGCGATGGGTGAAGAAGAAAGCGCGTTGCGCTTTGGCCGGGACATCGCTCTGCTGGAACAGGTGGGCGTGAATCCCGTGGTGGTTCATGGCGGCGGGCCGCAAATCAACGCCATGCTCTCGCGCCTGGGCGTTAAATCCACCTTCGTGCAGGGGCTGCGCGTCACCGACCAGCAGATGGTCGAAGTGGTCGAGATGGTCCTCTGCGGCACGGTGAACAAGCAGGTGGCCGAGGCGATCACCCGCGCCGGCGCGCTGGCCGTTGGCATCTCCGGCAAGGATGGCGGGCTGATCCGCGCGCGACGCGCAACCCGGACGGTCAAGGACCCCGGCTCCAACATCGAGCAGGTCCTCGATCTCGGCCTGGTGGGCGAGCCGGAGAGCGTGGACACCCGAGTCCTGCGCCTGCTGATCGGCGCGGACATCATCCCCGTCGTCGCACCCGTGGGCGTGGGCGTGGATGGCCAGACCTACAACATCAACGCCGACACCGTCTCGGGCGCGGTGGCTGGCGCGCTCCAGGCTGAGCGTATGCTGATGCTGACCGATGTGCCCGGCGTGCTGGACGCGAACAGAAACTTCATCCCTGAGATGACCGTGGCAGAAGCGCGAGCAGGCATCGCGGCCGGCTGGATTGCTGGCGGCATGATCCCCAAGGTCGAGACATGTATCTACGCGATCGAGCAAGGGGTGAAGGGTGCGGTCATCCTGGATGGTCGCGTGCCGCACGCCGTTTTGCAGGAACTCTTTACGGATCGCGGGGCGGGCACGCTGATAAAGCCGTGATAGTGATTTGCACGCTATGAGGGCATATGCTAGATTTCTGCGCCCATAATTGCAAATCCGCTGCCGAAATCAAGGGGAGGTCGAAGGTTGTAGCGTGAGGCGGGCAGAACCCACAAAGGCAGGACCTTGCGGATGGCTCCTGGGCCGAAGCGCATGACCCATCGCGCCGTCACGGCCCTGATCCTGGGTGCCACCTTCATGGTTCTCATGACGCTTTCCATCTCCACTGCACTTAACGTCTCACGCGGGGATGCGCTGGCCGTCGTGTCGGCGGAGGAGACAGTGACGCGGGCGGCTGATGTCGCGCAATCCGTCCTGGACCGTCACCTTCTTCAGGTGGATGGTCGTCTGGTGGGCCTCACCGCCTGGCTGGGCGCGGGCTTGGTTTCGCGCCAGGAGCCCACGCGCAGCAGCGAGGCACTGATGGAGCTCGCAGCGCGCAGCTACACCCATCGCAACCTCATGCTCGCAGACGCGAATGGCGTCATCTGGGCCTCCGCCGACCCGGCGAGGTTAGGTGGCTTACTGCCGCTCCCGCGCGAGGCATTGACCCGCGCCGACCTGGATCGAGGTCGCAGTCTGCAAGGCCCCATCCTGAGCCCGGTGGACGGCAAGACGGTGTTGCTCATGCTGCGCCGAATTGGCGCCGATGAGGCCGGCCAGCCGTTCTTTGCCGTGGCCGAGATTCCCACCGAGATGATCACCAACGTTCTCGCTCCCATGACCAACCCGTCCCAGCTCAGAGTCCGGCTCCAAACGTTGGACGGGCTGATTCTGGCGGCCGGCCCGGAGCAAATTCATCTCACCGGACAGACTCTCCGCCCCGCACCGGTGGAACAGATGCCAGAGCTCAGGGCCAGATTGCGCCAGGACCGCCAGTCAAACGGCCAGGTTTTTGCGGCTGCCAGGCCTCTGGCGGTTCCCGGGCTGGTGGCCATGGTGGCGCTGCCAGAGTCCGTAGCCCTGGGTGGCTGGCCCACGCTGCGCATGTCCATCCTCACTGGGCTTGCCATCGCCGCGCTGCTGCTCGCCGCACTCGCTGCCGCGGTTTTCTTTGCCACCTGGATCCGCCATGGTGCCGTCGTTGAACGCGAGGCTGCGAATCTGCGTCTCAGGGCTGCTGTGGAAAGTCTGCCTGACGCATTTGTCCTCTGGGATGTCGAGGACAGGCTGGTGATCTGGAATTCACGCTATACCGAATTGTACAAACCTCGGCACCACACACTCAGACTGGGTATGACCTTCGCGGAGGTGGCGCAGGGTTGGATCGCCTCAGGCCTCTTCAAGCCTGGGATGGACGCTTCCCAATGCAGTTTGACGCAATTGTTGGCCTCGCATCGAAACCCAGGCCCGCCCGTCGAGCACGAAATGCAGGATGGGCGCTGGCTGCGCGTTGCGCGCCAACAGATGCCGAGCGGCGGAATCGTGGTCATCCTGACCGATATCACTCCCCTCAAACACGCCATGGCAGATCTTGGCGAGGCCCGCGACACAGCGGACCGAGCGACCGCCGCCAAATCCAACCTCCTTGCCCATGTGAGCCATGAGTTGCGCACCCCGCTCGCGGGGCTTCTGCGCCTGGCCGATGCGCTCAAGGGCGAAGCCAGCCTCGCTCCTGCCCAGCGCCATCAGGCAGGGCTGGTGGGCGCCACGGCGCGCCACCTTCTCGCATTGGCCAATGAAGTGCTGGACCTTGCCGCGATGGAGGCGCAGAGCCTCACTCTCCACCCTGGAATCGCCTCGCCACAGGAGATTTGCACCGAGGCGATCGCCATGGTGCAGCCGCTGGCCGAGGCCAAACAGGTCCGCCTCCTCTTCACGCATTACGGCCTGCCTGCGCAAATCGAGGTTGACGCCACGCGCCTGCGGCAGATGCTCCTCAACCTCCTCGCCAATGCGGTGAAGTTCACCCCGACAGGCTCACAAGTCCGGTTGAGTGCCACAGTCCAAGGAACGCCCGAACGTCTGCGCTGGGAGGTTTGTGACAAGGGGGGCGGTGTGCCCGAAGCGCTGCGTGGCCACCTCTTTCGCGACTTTACGCGGTTGACCCAGAGCCCTTCCGCCGAGGGAACGGGGCTTGGCCTTTCGATCACGGCGCGCCTGGCCAGCCTCATGTCAGGGCAGATCGGCTGTACGGACGCCGTGCCCTCGCCCGGTGCTTGTTTCTGGTTGGAACTGCCGTTCCGCCGTGCCTCCGCTCAGGAGGCGCCGCCGTCATCTGGCGCTATTCTTGCTCAGCGGCATCTGCGGCTGCTCGCGGTGGATGACGCTCCCTCCAATCTGGCGGTGTTGCGCGCAATGCTCTCTAACACCAGCTTCGATCTGGAAACCGTGAGCGAGGGCCGCGCTGCGCTGGAGGCAGTGGAGATTGCCGCACGCGAAGGCCGGCCCTTTGATGCCGTGCTGATGGATGTGATGATGCCCGGAATGGATGGGCTGGAGACCACGCGGCGCCTTCGCGCCATGCCTGGCGTGCTGGGCAGCATGCCCGTGATCGCGGTGACGGCCAGCGCCTTCCCCGAGGACATCGCAAAGACCCGTGCGGCCGGCATGCAGCAGCATGTGATCAAACCAGTGGACCGCGCTTCTTTGCTCAACACCCTCGCAGGCTGCGTCAGCGCGACCCCGACCGAGAAGGACGCACCTGATGCCGCAGCGGCGCTTCGCCCAATGTTTCTCGCTGAACTCACGCTACGATTCGCGCAGCTTGAACGGGCAATTCAGTCGGGCGAGACCCAGGTCGAGGCGGTGCACGCGCTGGCTGGCACGGTGGGCCATCTTGGCCAGCCTGGACAGGTGATTCAGGCCCGCCGCGTGCTCAACGCCCTGCGTCACGGCGCGCCCGAGGCTGATGCGTTGGTCCGCGCGCTGCTGGCCGAATTGCGCGCCGCCTTCCCCGAACTGGCCTCGCAGGACGCCTGAACGCCGCTCAATCCGGCTTGATCCCGTTCTCCCGGATCACCCTGCCCCAGATGTCTATTTGGCGGTCCAGGAAGGCCCCAAAGGCGGCGCCGCCCTCATTGCGCAACTCAATGCCCATGATGGTGGTCAGGCGTTCGCGCAATCCCGGCACCTCGCTCGCGCGTCGGGTGCCGGCTTCCATCCGGGCCAGAATGGCCGGCGGCGTACCGGCTGGCGCCAGCAGAACCCTGAAGGCTTCCGCTTCCACGCCGGTAAGGCCGGCCTCCGCCATGGTGGGCACATCGGGCGGGCTGGGGCGGCGAGCGAGATGGCGGATGAGGCAGCAAGCGCGCGGTGGGTGATCGCGCGGTTTCCTCCAGTTGTTGCGCGCAGCATGCCGCGAT
>JBBRVI010000080.1:0-13710 GCA_038247025.1 Acetobacterales bacterium | reverse complement strand
GCCCGGACGGCAAAAGCGGCGGCTGCATTGGCGACCAGCGCCAGGCCGGAAAGGGTTCCCGCCTCCACATCCTGTTCCAGGAACGTCAACATCCCTGCTCAGATGGGGGCATGGCACCGTGCTTCCCAGGGGGCTGGCAGCACGGCCAAGAATGCCGAACGGCGCGTGATCCTTGAAGCCGACCGCAAGTCCATCGGTGTGGGGCGCGCCATGGCAAGGGCGGAGAGGCCGCGCGACCAGCAGGTCTCCGGCAACATCGAGCACGGCACCACGCCCATCACTCCAGGCCGATTTCTACTCCGCCTTCACGGTTGGTTAGCCGCGGATGCGCCATCCATCCACGATCCGCACCCTGCCACATGGCAAGCGGCTGGAGTGAAAACCATTCATGCGTGCCATCCCGCCTCGCTCGGTCTCCTTGACTGGCCTTCTGCGTTCGGTCTCCTTTCGCCTCGCCATGGGGTTCGGCGTCGTGCTTCTCCTCCTCGGCGGCGTTTCCTGGCTGGGCCAGCGGGGCCTCTCCAATGTTGTCTATGAGGCCGAGCGGGTAGCAGCCTCCGGGCAGGTCGCCACAGAGGTGGCGCGCGGCGGCAGCGCCTTCGCCGATGCGCGCGGCGCCCTGCGGGACTACCTCATCACCGGCGACCAGCGCCATTTCGACGCCGCAATCGCGCAGGTGGAGGCAGCCCGATCCGCGCTGGAAGGCGCGCAGGCCGAGGCCGGCCAGCAACAGCGCGAGCGCATCTCGACCCTGGTCGAAGTGATCGCCGAATGGCGCGAATTCGGCACCCTTTTGCACAGCCTGTGGGACAGCTATCTGGAGGGCGTGGAAAACGAACTATTCCCCCTCGGCACAACACTGACCACCGAGATGAAGCGCCTGGTCGCAAGCTTCCCCGACGACATGTTCATGGCCCGCGCCACGGTGGAGTTTCTGGACGGCCGGGGTGTGGCGAACCGCTTCATGTTCCGCGGCGACCAGGCGACTGTCGAACCTGCCCAGGTCGGCCTGGGCAGGGCCCGCTCAGCGCTGGCACAGGCCCTGGAACAGCCCATCATCGGACCCACCCTCGATCAGCGCCTGACGACGCTTTCGGCCCAGATCGAAACCTACGCAAAACACCTTGAGGAGGTCGTGGCCCGCCGTGCCGATGCCGAGTTGATGCGCGACGAACAGCTCTTCCAGGCCGGTGCCCGTGCTGCGGAGTTGGCCGAAGCCGTGATGGCGGAACTCGCCGCCGAGGCACGCGCCGGGCGCGTGGCAGCCCAGGCCAGTGCAAGTGACACCCGCCACGAGGGTTGGCTGCTCGCCGCCGGGGCGGTGCTGATCGGTTTTGTGCTGGCCTACCTGCTGGGCCGTTCAGTCACCCATCCTCTGGCGGGCATCACCACCTCCGTCCAGCGCATTGCTGCCGGCGAGACGAATGATGCGGTTCCCGGGCTTGCGCGGCGCGATGAGGTGGGTGCCATCGCCCGTGCGCTGGAGAGCTTGCGCGGCAGCGTGCAGCGCGCCTTCGCGCAGCAGCAGATGGTGGAACAGCTCCCCATCGGGGTCATGACGGCGGATCCGAGGAACGGGATGCGCATCGCCTATGCCAATCCCGAAAGCCTCAACATCATGCGCCGTGTGGAAGGGTTTCTCCCAGTCCGGGCCGATGCGCTGCTGGGGCAGGAGGTGCATGTCTTCGGTGTGAAAGCTGACCAATTGCCGCATCGCCAGCGCGTCATCCTCGGCGATGAGGTACTGGATGTGAGCATCTCCGTCATTCGTGACCGTGAGGGCGAATATGCCTCTGCCATGCTGTGCTGGAATGTCGCCACGGGCCAGGCGCACCTCGCTGACAGCTTCGAGCATGAGGTGGGCGACGTGGTGGAGGCGGTCGCCGCCGCTGCGCGGCAGGTGCAGGCGTCGGCTGAGGCGTTGGCCGGAGCCGCAGCACTTTCCGGCACGCGCGCAGCCGTGGTCGGCGAGGCCGGCGATGCAGCCGGCGCGGATGTGCAATCCGTCGCCGCCTCAGCCGAGGAACTGGCCAGTTCGGTCGCCGAGATCACGCGCCAGGTGGCACAAGGCGCGCAGATCGCCCGTGATGCTGGCGCCGAAGCGCGCGCGACGGATGACACAGTGCGCGGCCTGGCCGAAGCTGCGGCCCGGATTGGGGATGTGGTGCGCCTCATCGGTGACATTGCCAGCCAGACCAATCTGCTCGCGCTCAACGCGACGATCGAGGCGGCGCGCGCCGGTGATGCGGGCAAGGGCTTCGCCGTGGTGGCGAGCGAGGTGAAGGCGCTGGCGGGGCAGACTGCCAAGGCCACCGATGAGATCAGCCAGCAGATCGGCGCCGTGCAGCAGGCCACGGGCCAGGCCGTGCAGGCGCTGCGCAGCATCGGCGGCACGGTGGAGCGCATCGAGGAGGTGACCGGCGCGATTGCCGCCGCCGTGGAGCAGCAGGGGACCGCCACGCGCGAGATCGCCCGAACGGCAGCGCGGGTGGCGCATGCCACTGGCACCGTCGTCACCGGCATCCGCGACGTGCGCGAGGCGGCGAAGGAGACAGGCAATGCCGCCGGCGGCCTCGTCTCAGCCGCGACCGAACTGACCGGCCAGGCCGCCGCTTTGCGCGAAAGATCGGGCGCGTTCCTGACGGCGGTGCGCAGCGCCTGATCCCGGCAGGCTTGCCGCCGCAGGCGCGCCGGCTCGCAGCGTGGCCTTCCAGCAAGGCGAGCCCGCCCGTTGGCGCGCGTGGCTCGCGCTGCCAACATCACCGCCGATTGACCGGGGCGCAGAAACTTCCCAGCCTGTCGGCAACATGTCCCAGGAACCGCCCATGACCCCGCCCGAACGCCTGCGCGCCCATCTGGCCGAACCCGGCTTTGTCGTCATGCCCGCCGTCTGGGACGGGCTTTCGGCCAAGCTTGCGGCCGGCGCGGGCTACAGGACGGCGTTCCTCTCCGGCTCCTGCGTGGCAGCCAGCCGCCTGGGCGGGCCTGATTTGGATCTGATTTCCTTCGGCGAGATGTTCGACAGCTTCACCATGGTCCGTAACGCGGCACCCCAGACGCTGATCCTCGCCGATGGCGATCATGGCTATGGCAATCCGCTCAACGTGCAGCGCACCGTCAGCGCCTATGGCCGCGCGGGGGCCGCGGCGATTCTCATCGAGGACAAGATCACGCCGCGGCAACTGACCTCATCGGGCAAGCCCTGCCTGTCGCGCGACGCGGCGCGCATGAAGATCCGCGCCGCCGTCGCGGCCGCGAAGGAATCCGGGATCCTGATCCTGGCGCGCACCGATTGCCGGCCCACCCAGGGCATTGATGAGGCCGTCGCGCGGATCGAGATGTTCGTGGAGGAGGGGGCGGATATCCTTTTCCTGGACAGCCCGGCGGATGACGCTGAATTCCTGCGCGCGGTGGTCGCGGCGGATGGCAAGCCCTCCTTCGCGGTGCTTTCGCCCGGGCCGGGGCGGCGCATTCCCACCGTGAGCGAAGCGGCCGCGCTTGGGCTGAAGATCGGCACCTACCCCACGGCAATGCTTTCGCCCGCCATCGCCGGGATGAAGGCTGGCATGGCCGCACTACTGGCCGGGGAGGCCGAGTCCGAGTTGGCGTTGCCACCGGCAGAGCTGCGCATCACCCTGGGATACTCGGATTACGACGAGCAGGGAAAGCCCTTCACGGCTGGCGGCTAAGCCCGCACCGCCCCGATCAGGAACTCACGATTGCCCTCGGGGCCAAGCAGGGGGCTCGGCTCCACCCCCAGCACTTGCCAGCCGGGCAGGGCGGCCCACCATGCGGCCATCTCGGCGCAGACGCGCTCATGCACGGCCGCATCGCGCACCACTCCGCCCTTGGCGATGGCGGGGCCCACCTCGAATTGCGGCTTGATGAGTGCCACGGCCCAGGCGCCCGGCTTGCAAAGCGTGAGGCAGGCAGGCAACACCACGCGCATGCCGATGAAGCTGGCATCGCACACCAGAACATCGAGTGGGGGCACATCCCCCTCCTTCATGTGCCGCGCGTTGACGCGCTCCATCACCGTCACGCGCGGATCGTGGCGCAGCTTCCAGGCGAGCTGGCCGTGCCCCACATCCACCGCGTAGACATGGGCCCCGCCGTGATGCAGGAGCACATCGGTGAAGCCCCCGGTGGAGGCGCCGAGATCAAGGCAGACGCGCCCCTCCGGTGAAAGCCCGAAATGCGCGATGCCATGGGCAAGCTTCACGCCCCCGCGTGAGACCCAGGGATGATCCTGGCCACGCAGCTCCATGGCACGGCCCTCGGCGATGATCTCGCCGGGCTTGTTGATGCGCTGCTCGCCGGAATAGACGAGGCCCGCCATGATCAACGCCTGGGCGCGGGTGCGGCTTTCGGCAAGACCGCGCTCCACCAGAGCGAGATCGGCGCGCTGCTTCAAGCCGTGGCTGGCACCGCCAGCGCATCCTTGCCGAGAGCCGCCAGCGCCATCGCCGTGATCTGCGGCGCGTTCAGCCCGGCCTGGTCGTATTGCTTGCGCGGATTCTCGTGATCAATCCAGATATCGGGCAGGGTCATCGGCCGGAACTTCAGACCATGATCCAACAGGCCGCGCAGCGCCAAATGATGCATTACCAGGCCGCCGAAGCCGTTCATGCTGCCCTCCTCGATGGTAATCAGCACCTCATGATGGCGCGCAAGCTGTTCGATCAGCACGGTGTCCAGCGGCTTGGCGAAGCGCGCATCGGCGACGGTGGTGGAGAGGCCGAAAGTGGCCAGTTCATCGGCCGCCTTCAGGCATTCCTGCAAACGCGCACCGTAGGAGAGAATGGCAACCTTCGTACCCTCACGCAGGATGCGTCCCTTGCCGATGGCCAGCGGCGTGCCGCGCCCGGGCAGGGCCTCCAGCGCGAAGCCCTCGCCGCGCGGATAGCGCACGGCCGAGGGGCCGCCATCAATCTGCGCCATGGTCGCGATCATGTGGGTGAGTTCGACCTCACAGGCGGCCGCCATCAGCGTAAAGCCGGGGAGGCAGCCGAGATAGGCGACGTCGAAGGACCCGGCATGCGTCGCGCCATCGGCACCGACCAGGCCGGCGCGGTCCATGGCGAAGCGCACGGGCAGGCCTTGCAGCGCCACGTCATGCACCACCTGGTCATAGCCGCGCTGGAGGAAGGTGGAATAGATGGCGCAAAAGGGCTTCATCCCCTCCGTCGCCATGCCGGCGGCGAAGGTCACGGCATGCTGCTCGGCGATGCCCACATCGAAGCAGCGGTCGGGGAAACGCTTGGCGAAAAGGTCGAGACTGGTGCCGGACGGCATGGCGGTGTTCACCGCCACGATGCGTTCATCCACCTCGGCCTCGGCGATCAGCGCATTCGCAAACACCTTCTGATAGACGGGCGGGCCGGGTGGCGCCTTCTGCTGCTCGCCGGTGATGACGTTGAATTTCTGCACGCCATGATACTTGTCGCCGCTGGTCTCGGCCGGCGCATAGCCCTTGCCCTTCTGGGTCACCGCATGGATCAGGAAGGGGCCCTTGTGCTCCGTGTCGCGCAGGTTGCGCAGCACGGGCAGCAGGTGGTCCAGATTATGGCCGTCAATCGGGCCGACATAGTAGAAGCCCATTTCCTCAAACAAAGTGCCGCCGGTCAGCAGGCCGCGGGCATATTCGTCGGCGCGCTTGGCGACGCGCTCGATGGGGCCGGGGAAGTTCTTCGCCATCTTGCCCACGAAATCCCGCACCGAAAGGAAGGGACGTGAGGAGATGGTGCGGCTGAGGTAGGCCGACATCGCACCCACGGGTGGCGCAATGGACATGTCATTGTCGTTGAGGATGACGATGAGGTTGGCCTTCTCGGCCCCCGCATTGTTCATCGCCTCATAGGCCATCCCGGCCGACATGGCGCCATCGCCGATCACGGCTATCACGTTGCGCGGCTTGCCTTGCAGCGCGCTCGCCACCGCCATGCCCAGGCCAGCCGAGATGCTGGTGGAGGAGTGCGCGGCACCGAAGGGGTCGTATTCGCTCTCGCTGCGCTTGGTGAAGCCCGAGAGCCCGCCGCCCTGGCGCAGGGTGCGGATCCGGTCGCGCCGCCCGGTGAGGATTTTGTGCGGATAGCACTGGTGGCCCACGTCCCAGATCAGCCGGTCATGCGGTGTGTCGAACACGGCATGGATGGCGACGGTAAGCTCCACCACGCCAAGCGATGAGCCCAGATGCCCACCGGTGACGGAGACGGCGCTGATGGTCTCGGCGCGCAGTTCATCGGCCAATTGCCGAAGCTGCTCGATCGACAGATTCCGCATATCGGCGGGAACGCGCACCCGGTCCAGCAGAGGCGTCGAGGGGCGATCTTGCATTCAGTTTCTCCGCTCAATCACATAGTCGGCCAGGGCGCGCAGCAGATCTGCGCGGTCTGAGAACACTTCGATATGGTCACGCGCTTGCGCAACGAGGCGCTCGGCATGAAGTCGGGCGCGATCGATGCCGAGAAGGCCCACCAGCGTGGCCTTGCCTGCCCCGGCATCCTTTGCCGTGGCCTTGCCCATGGTTTCTGCGCTGGCGGTGGCGTCCAGCAGGTCATCAGCAATCTGGAAGGCGGCACCGAGGTCTCGGCCAAAAGCCGCAAGCGCATGGCGCTGCGAGGAGGCCGCCTTGCCCAGCACGGCACCCGCTTCAGCGGAGAATTCAATCAGCTTGCCGGTCTTGAGCAGTTGCAGCCGGCCGATGGCGGATTCATCAAGGGGCGTGGTCGCCTCCTCGGCCATGATGTCCAACATCTGTCCGCCGCACATGCCCCGTGGGCCGGCTGCGCGGGCCATCATCCGCACCAGTTCAATCCGCACGGCAGGGTCGGAATGGGTGGGTTCGTCGGCCAGGATGTTGAAGGCGTGGGCTTGCAGCGCATCCCCGGCGAGGATCGCGGTCGCTTCGTCGAAGGCCTTGTGGTTGGTGGGTTTGCCGCGGCGCAGATCGTCATTGTCCATGGCCGGAAGGTCGTCATGGATCAGACTGTAGGCGTGCACCATTTCGATCGCGCAGGCGACGCGCAGGGCCGCACTGGGGGAGACGCCAAATTGCTTGGCGCCCTCCAATACCAGGAAGCCCCGCATCCGTTTGCCGCCGCCGATGGTGGAATACCGCATGGCATCGAAAAGCCGCGCTTCGTCACCCTCTACCGTGGGCAGAAGCTGATCGAGCGCGGCATCAATCTGCTGGGCGGCATCAGTGAGTGCTGCCGCAAGTGCGGCGGCGGTAGCCCCACCCGTCACCATATCCATTTGATCTTCAAATCCTATTCAACGTCCCGCAAAGACAGCCCAGCCCCGCTTTCCACAACGGATTGGACCTTGGCTTCCGCTTCGGCCAACTTGGCCTCGCAATAGCGGCGAAGCGCTGTGCCTCGCTCATACTCCGAAATCGCCTGGGCCAGCGTGCTTCGCCCACCCTCCAGCGATTTCACAATGCCTTCAAGCTGGCTCAAAGCCTCCTCGAAGGACAGATCAGTAACATCAGCGCCCACATTTTCTGCGGGTCTCGATGCTTGGTGAACGGACATTCCACTCTCCCAGCCTTGGCGCTTGAATTCGATGGGGGCTTAGCTAACCCAATCAAGATACTCGTCAACACGGCACGCGTGGTTCAACTGTGCATCAGGGCCCGGACGTGAGTGGCTGCCGATGCCGCGAGCGCAGACAGATCATACCCTCCCTCCAGGATGCTGACCACCCGACCTTGGCCCGACCTGTCCGCCAAATGACATAATTCGGTGGTGAGCCAGGCGAAATCTTTCTCCACCAGGCGCAGCTGTGCCAGCGGATCGCGCGCATGGGCGTCAAATCCGGCGGAAATGACAATCAACTCGGGTTTGAAAGCCTCGATGGCGGGAAGCAGCTCCTCGGCCCAGGCTGCGCGGAACTCTGCGCTTCCTGCGCCGGGGGCAAGCGGGGCGTTGTGGATGTTGCCCACCCCCGTCTCAGCTGCTGCGCCGGTGCCGGGATAAAGCGGCATCTGGTGGCTGGAGGCGAAAAGAATGGTCGGATCATCCTGCGTGCAATCCTGGCTGCCATTGCCGTGATGGACATCAAAATCGCAGATGGCGACGCGAGCCAGGCCATGTGCCGCCTGGGCGTGTCGGGCTGCGATGACGGCATTGGCAAAAAGGCAAAACCCCATCGGCCGGCGGCGCTCGGCGTGATGGCCGGGCGGGCGAGTTGCGCAGAAGGCGCGGCGCACCAGACCCTCGCAGACCTCGTCCACGGCACGCACGGCCGCCCCCGCCGCCAGCAGCGCGGCCCGGGCGCTGCCTGAGCACATGATCGTGTCGGCATCCAGCGCCACATACCCCCCCGGCCCGGGCCGCACGCTCAGGATGGCGGCGATGTAATCGGCCGGATGGGCGCGCAGGAGCTGTTCCTCCGTCGCCTCCTCGGGCTGGTCGCGGACCAGACCGGCGAATTCCTCGGCTTCCAGCGCCTGGAGGACGGCGCGCAGCCGGTCGGGGGATTCGGGATGGCCTTCGCCCATCTCGTGGGCCAGGCAATCGCGATGGGTGAGCAGCAGCACGCTCAAGGTTCCAGCCTCCGGCGGAGAACGAAGCGGAAGGCATCGCCTTCCTCGGCCCAGGCCACGAGTTCGTGTCCGGTCTCCTGGGCATAGGCCTGGAAATCCTTCACCGCCGCAGGGTCCGTCGCCAGCACGGCCAGCGTGGCGCCGGGTGCCAGCGCGCGCAGCGCCTTGTTGGCCTTGAGGACGGGCAGCGGGCAGGTCATGCCGCGGACGTCGAGTGTGGTGGTGTCTCCCATTCGCCCAATCCAGCACCTCGGGGGGCTTGCCCGCAAGTGCGCCGCGCCGCAGCCTGCCGGGTATGCGCATCGGTGTGGATTTGGGCGGGACCAAGATCGAGATCGCGGCGTTGGATTCCGCCGGGCGCGTCCTGCTGCGCCGCCGCATTCCCACACCCCCCAGCTATCCCGGCGTGACCGGCGCGGTGGCGGCCCTCGTCAGCGGGGCGGAGGCCGAGTTGGGGCTGCGCGCGACAGTGGGCGTGGGCATTCCCGGCAGCCTCTCGCCTGCCACGGGGCTGGTTCGTGGTGCCAATTCGACCTGGCTGAATGGCGGGCGCCTGGATCAGGATCTCGCCGCCGCGCTGGGGCGCGAAGTGCGGGTCTCCAATGACGCGAATTGCCTGGCCTTGTCCGAGGCGGCCGATGGCGCGGGGGCAGGGGCCGAAAGCGTTTTTGCGGTGGTCCTCGGCACGGGCGTAGGGGCGGGGGTGGTGATTGGCGGCAGGCTTGTCGAGGGATTCAACCGCATTGGCGGGGAATGGGGCCACAACCCGCTCCCCTGGATGACGCCCGAGGAGCATCCCGGCCCGGCCTGCTGGTGCGGCCAGCGCGGGTGCATCGAGGCATTCCTCTCCGGCCCGGCGCTGGCCGCGGATGCGCACGGCCCCGGTTCGCGTGACGCCAGTGGGCTGCCATCACGCACCGATGCGCCGGCCCGCGCTGCGCTTGCCCGCCATGCCGACCGTCTGGCGCGCGCCCTGGCTTCGGTCGTGAATCTGCTGGATCCCGAGGTGATCATCCTGGCCGGCGGCGTTTCGAACATGGCGCATCTTTATGTGGAGGTGCCACGCCTCCTGCCGCGCCACGTGTTTTCTGATGTGGTGCGCACCCGGATCGTTCAGGCCAGACATGGCGACAGTTCTGGCGTGCTGGGGGCTGCCCGGCTTTGGCCTGCGCGGCTGGAAGCCGGGGAACCGCACGCGCCGACGAAGTCAGAGATCATCTGATCCGGAATGCAACGCGCGCTCGCCTACAGCGCCCGTGACAGTCCTGCGAAGACACCACGCCGCATGCCAAATTGCGGCGCACCCACGCCGATGCCGGTGCCGTCGCGCAATTGGTAGCTTCGATCGAACAGGTTCAGCACGTCCAGCCGCGCCGTCCAGCGCGCGCCATTGGCCAGCGTGAACTCCTGCGACACGCCGAGATTCACCGTCACGTAAGGCGTGCCCGACTCACTATTCGCGAAGCCGCGCCGCAGGCCGCTGCCATAGATCAGCGTGGAGGAAATATTGCCACCAGCCCAGGCGCGGTAGGACGCGCCGGCGGAACCCGTGATCAGCTGGTCATGGTCGGTGCGGACGAATTTGCTGTTCACCTGCGCCAACTCGGCGGTGCTCCAGAAATACTGGTTGGAGATCAGGCCACGCCCTTCGGAGCGCGAGAGGCTGAGGTTGCCGTAAAGCAGCAGCGGCCCCTGCCGGTAGCTGGCGGTCAGCTCCGCGCCGAAGACGCGACCGACGCGGTAATTGTAGGGCGAGAAGATGAAGGCGCTGCCGAACTGCCCGAGATCCTGCATGTCCTTCACGTCGCGGTAGAAGCCCTCAAGGCCGAGCGTCAGCGACTGGCCAACCCGCTGGCGGATGCCGAGGTTGAAGTAATGTGCGCGCTCGGGCCGCACCGCGCCGGAACGCAGCTGCTCGGGCTCAAGCGTGGTCCCCACATAGCGCGAGAGGTCAGGGCGGACGAGCAATTCGGCCGGCGGCGGTGTGAAGTAGCGGGCATAGCCGCCGGCGATCGTTGTCGTGTCGGTCGGGCGCCATACCAGGTTGAAGCGTGGGCTTACCTGGTTGGCATTGCTGACGCCGTTCACCACGTCGAACCGCGCGCCGAAATTCGCGGTCAGCCGGTCGGTCATGCGCCACTCATTCTGCGCGTAGAGCCCATAGAGGTCCTGCCTGATCCGCCCGCGCTCCTGGATCAGGAAGGGCGCGTCAATGGTGCCGCCCATGCCATCCAGCGGCAGGACGTTGCTGTTGGAGATGCTGCGCGTCGCGTCACTCGAAAAGAAGCTGCCAAAGCGGATGGTGTGCCGCTCGGCCACGCGCCAGGCCGCGTCGGATTGCAGGCCGATGGAGACGTTGCGGCGCCGGGTTTCCGCCGCGACGCCGGTGCCCAGGATGTCGCCCAGGGCATCAGGCAGGTAGCTGACGGAGGTTTGCCGCAGGAAGCCCGAGACCTGAACATCCAGCGTATCGCGCGAGTGTTGCAGGGCCAGCACGCCGAAGGTGGCGCGCTGCCACTGCCGGGCGCGCAGATTGGCGCTGTCGAAGGTATTGACGCCATAGGCGGTGAATTCCGCAGGCTGGCCAGGCACGTTCGGGATCTGGAAGCGCGACTGGTTGGTGCCGCCGATGAAGGCCAGCCGCGTGCGGTCATCCAGCACATAGCCCATGTTCACGAGGCCGCGCGCCTGCTTGGATTCATTGTGCAGCGCCTGGGCCGAGCCGGTCGGGTTCTCGAAGCCGCGTTCATTCCGGAGGAAACTGCCCGTCAGGTAGTACTCAAACGGACCAACCGCCCCGCCGTAGGAGATGCTGGGCTGGATCGTCCCGAAGCTGCCACCATAATTGCTGGCCGTACCGCCCGGGTCCTGCGCGCCGCTGCGAAGCCGGATATCAATGATCCCCGCCGTGCGGTAGCCAAACTGCGCCGGCAGCGCCCCGGTGATGAGCGAGACGGAGCGCAAGCCGCGCGCGTCGAATAGCTGGCCGAAGCCGCTGATCGCCTCGGGCAGGGTCACGCCGTTGATGCGGTATTGCAGGTTGCGATGGTCACCGCGCACGTGCAAATCGCCCTGGGACGCCTGCACCACGCCGGGCGCCTGGATCAACACCTGGTTGAGCGGCGCGCCGCCACCCTGGGGCAGGCGCTCGATGGTCGCGCGGTCAATCTCATAGACGCTGGCGCCGAGTGCTGGCGCGATGGTGTTGCGCTGCTGCTCGAAGCGCTGCGACTGAACAATGATGGGATCAAGCTCCGCGACCTGCGCCATGGCGGTTCCCGCCATCAGCAGGAGGGGGCTGGAACTCCAAAGTCTCGACATGTGCATCACTCTTCACCTCTTCATCGGTAAAGCTGTAGATGTCTTCATAAAAAGGAAGAAAATCAACAACTTGCGACAAGGTGACCGAAGCAGGGTGCGGCCGCAATCCCCTCAGGGCATCAGGCGCGCAATGCGGGTTTGCAGTTCCTGAATGATGCGCGCGGCACCGCCCTCGCGGATCAACGAAGTGAACTCGGCGCGACGGGAGGCGAGCTCGCTGATGGTGCCGGTCAGATAGATATCCACGATGCGCGGCGGGGTTCCGCGCAGCAGGTAGGAAAGCAGCACGGGCTCCTGCCCGCCGGTGCGGTTCAGCATCGTGCGCACCAGTGCATCGCCATTGGGCTGGGTCTGGGTGGCGGTGGTGGTAAAGCTCTCGCCGGAGAAGCCATCGAAGCGCGCGGCATAGGTGGCGATGGACCAGCGGGTGAAGGCCTCGGTCAGGGCGGCCTGTTCGGCGGGGGCGAGGCCCGTCCATGGCGGGCCCACCGCGATTCGGGTCATGGCGGCCAGGTCGAAGCTCTGGGACATGACGGGGGCGAGGCGGTCAAAGCGGCCGCGTGCCCCCAGCCGCTGCGCGTCGCGCATCACGCCGATCAGGGCCGCGTGGAAACGCTCCACCGCCTCACTCGCGGCGGATTGCGCCAGCGCTGGCAAGGCAAGCAGGGCAGGGGCGAGGAGCAGGGTGCGGCGGTTGATCATCCCGCCCCTATAGACCGTCTGGACCGGTGCCCGCACCTCGGCCACAAAGGGGCATGCCTCCCACCACCGTCCTGCTGACCGGCGCCACGGGTTTTCTTGGCGCATCGCTCGCCCGCGCTTTGTTGGAGCAGGGCCACGCCGTGCGCGCCCTGGTGCGCCCCCAGGCGCCGCGCGAAGGGCTGGCGGGCCTGGACGTCTCCTATGCGCTGGGCACCGTCACCGATCAGAAAAGCCTGGCCTATGCGATGATCGGCGTGGGGGCGGTGATCCATGCGGCGGCGGATTACCGGATTTTCGTGCCCAATCCGGGCGTGATGCGTGAGACGAATGTGATCGGCACGGCGGCGGTCATGCAGGCCGCGCTGGAAGCGGGCGTCAAGCGCATCGTCCATGTCTCCTCGGTCGCCACGCTGCGGCCTCGCGCCGATGGCACCCCCGCAACGGAAACAGATACTGCCACGCCCGAAGAGGCCATCGGCCCCTATAAGGCCAGCAAGACGGAAGCCGAACGCGTGGTGGAGGCCATGGTAGCCCGCGCCGGACTGCCGGCCGTGATCGTGAACCCCTCCACCCCGATCGGTCCCTATGACCGCCGCCCCACCCCCACAGGCCGCGTCATCCTGGAAGCCGCGCGTGGAAACATGCCCGCCTATGTGGCGACGGGGCTGAACCTCGTGCATGTGGCTGATTGCGCGGCGGGCTGTGTGGCCGCACTCGATCATGGCGTTCCGGGCGAGCGGCATATTCTCGGCGGGCAGGATGTGAGCCTGGCCGAGATGCTGCGCTTCATCGCCAGCGAATGCGGCCACAGGCCGCCCATCCGCCTGCCGCGCACGCCACTTTTTCCGCTCGCCTGGGTGGCGGAAAGCATGGCGCGGTTCACCGGCAAGGAGCCGATGCTGACCCTGGATGGGCTGCGCATGGCAGGCCACCACATGTTCTTCTCTTCCGCCAAGGCCGAGCGCGTGCTGAACTTCCAAGCCCGCCCCTGGCAAGACGGCGTGCGCGACGCCATCGCCTGGTTCGAAGCGGCGGGCATGCTGCGCAAATGATCTGGCTGGGCCTCGCCACATGCATGGCCTGGGCCTTGCTCATTTTCGGGCGAGGGATGTTCTCGCGCGCCCGCGATGATGATCGCG
>JBBRVI010000079.1:0-13765 GCA_038247025.1 Acetobacterales bacterium | reverse complement strand
TTGGCGAAGGAGCGGCTCTGAATGCCAGGGCGGTTGCCATCGAGGTCACGGCCCTGCTCACGCACAGAGTAGTGAACGTATTCGGCGATCAGATCCATGCCGGGCGCCAGACGGTAATTGGCACCAATGCCCATGCCCCAGCGGCGCTGGCCGGCGAGGTTTGTGGAGGTATTGATGTTGGCCGGGCGATTTTGCGCGGCTGTGAGCGTCGTGCCAGCGGCATTTTCCGCAAAGCTGGTGCGGTTTCCGCCCTCGAAGAGGCCGGTTACGAAGTTCGCACCAACCGTGATCGGGCCAGCGACATACTGACCGCCGACATACAGCTGCTCCGCAGGACGGTCACCACGCACGGTGTTGCCCCAGAAGAAGTTGAAATCGCCGTAAGTGTAGGCCGCACCAAGCGTGAAGCCGGCATAGCTGGCCTGGACGCCGGCCTGCCAGATGTTCAGGTTGTTCAGGACGCGGAACTGCTGACCATTCGCCGTCAGGTCGCGCGCGGCGCCTGAACCGATATAGCCGACGGTGCCGGCAATGCCGACGCCGGCCACATTTCCGCGCCAACGTGCGGCGATCTGGTATTCGTTGCGGCGAGCCGCGAAGTCACTGCCGGCGGAAGGAATGCCGGCGTTACGCGCGCCGGAGAAGGCAATGGCGCGGTCGCAGAAGCTCGAGGCGGAGTCGTTCGGGCAGCCGTTGCCCTGGCCGCTGTTGAAGTTCGGGGCAAAGCTCGCGCCGAAGTCAAAGCCCGCAAACTGTGGCGACATGTAGAGGATCTTGGAAGAGTCACCCAGACCACCCGGGGCCGTCGTCGTGCGGCCACCACCCTGGCGACCCACGAAGCCTTCCCAGGCGCCATGAACGCCGCCGGTGCCGAAGCCCGCAACAAAGCCGGAGTTCATCAAGCCGCCCATGACGCCGTCTTCGTCACCCATACGGACCTGACCGAAGCGGGGGTGAGCGATGAAGGCGTACATTTCGTCAATCTGCATGGACGTCTTGCCAGGGTTCGAACGATTTGCCGACCCCAACCCGCGGCCTTCTAGGGCATTGCCATTGATCGAGATATTGGCGCCGTAGGTCAGGCCATTGGCCAGCTTGCCATTCACGATCACGTTAACGGACGCGTTCGAAGAGATGTCGTGCTTGCCGAGGCGAGCGATGTTGGTCGCACCAACGACGTTCGAGCCCGCCACTCTCGGCGTGCCAGCAGGCTCGAACTGCGAGCCGCCGCCAACGCCGAGCGGCAGGCCGGACGAAGTAATGGACTGCTGGCTGGTTTGGTTGGTGTAGCCATAGAGTGCCTGGAAGCTACCACCGATACGAACTGTCGGCGCTGTTTGAGCGGAGGCCTGGGGTGCCATCATGGCGCCGCCCACGACCGCCGAGACGACTGCTGTCGTGCCCAGCAAAATCTTGCGCATGTTATACTCTCCTCACATGCCGGACTCAGCCGGCGGGTTCCCCTGACCCTCCCCCCCCATCGCTGGAGGAGGCCGTAACCGCCCAGGTCGCGAATGCCCCGGCCGCGGCCGGAATGCATACACAACCCAGTGATCACTAGGTCCGGAGCAGACTATGCGTTGGCGGATTGCGGGACGGCAACCGGCTTCATACCTCAAACGCGACTTCCCTGAGACACTGTGTCTCTCAAGCCACACGGGCCACCGGCCCAAACGCCCCGATCGCCGCCCAGCCCGCCGCCCAGCGCCCCGGCAGCCTGCGTATCGCCCGCGCCGACATCCCGCCCAACGCCACTGCCGGCCGCCCGCAACCCCGCGCCAAAGCGGCCCAACGCAAGCCCCCCAGCGCGGGCGCGCCGGGGTGGCTCAGCGTTGAAAAGGCTGGCGAAACCAGCACCGCCGCCGCCCCAATCCGCCTCGCCCGCGTAACCCCGGCCCGCCCATGCACCGCAGCCGAAAGCAAGCGCCCCCGGCGGTTCAACAGAAAAGGCAGCACATCCCGGGACGTCGCCCGGTCCGGCAGATGCAGCCCCGCCCCGAGTCGCAGCGCCAGCCGCCCCTGGCCCGAAACCAGCAGGACCAGCCTGCGCTCCCGGCAGATGCGCGCCACCCGCCGCGCCACCTCCAGCGTCGGCCCGCGCAGCAGCACCGCGGCGCCCCGCGGCAAGCCTGGCAGCAAAGGCGAGGGGTCGGGAAGGCGAATCGGGTCGCTCAGAAGCCAGATTCGAGGGATGGCGCCGCGCCCACCTCTCCCTATTCTGTGATTCATGCCCGACATCATCGCCGACAACCTGACCGAAATCCGCGCCCGAATCGAGGCCGCCGCCGAAAAGGCCAAGCGGGACCCGGATTCGGTCCACCTTGTCGCTGTCTCCAAAACCAACCCGGTGGAGGCGGTGCAGGCGGCGCTGGCCGCCGGGCAGTTCCTCTTTGGCGAGAACCGGGTGCAGGAGGCGGCCGGGAAATTCCCCCCCCTGCGCGACGCCCACCCCACGATGCGGCTGCACATCATTGGCGCGCTGCAAACCAACAAGGCGCGCGATGCGGTGCGCCTGGCTGATGTCATCGAAAGCCTGGACCGCCCCAAGCTCGCCGCCGCCCTGGCTGACGCCATGGAAAAGGAAGCCCGCCGCCCGAGCCTGCTCATCCAGATCAACACGGGCGATGAACCGCAGAAGGCCGGCATCCCCCGCGCCGAAGCGGAAGCCTTCATCCGCGCCTGCCGCGAAGACTGGAAGCTCCCCATCACCGGCCTCATGTGCATCCCCCCCGCCGAGGATGACCCCGCGCCTCACTTCGCCCTGCTGGCCGCACTCGCGCGTGACCACGCGCTGGAGACCCTTTCGATGGGCATGAGCGGCGATTTCGAAACCGCCATCGCCCACGGCGCCACGCATGTGCGGGTCGGCTCGGCGATTTTCGGGCATCGGGGGTGATGTCGCGCTCTCGGCAGGGCGGTGAGTGCAGAAATAACCAACAACGACCACGTATTTCTGGAAATATTGGGACAGGTCGAGAATCTTCGGTCCAAAACCTGAAACTGTTGCGAATGGCGCCGAGCTTCGGATGGACAAGCGGCCGCCGCGTACCCAGCGGGATTTGCTGAGTTCGGATACCGAGGTGACGACGCTGGTCGCCTGCGGAAAGGCTATGAACACTTTCGCGCCACGGCGCGCGTGATGCGCCGGCGGCCTTTCCGTATGCTGACTGGCCGCGCCGGTTCGGAAAAGACCAGGCGCCCAATCGAGACGTGCGCCGCGCCCGAGGATGAAGGTTGGGTGGCGGGCTTTGTTGATGGCCGCGAGATTCAGCGTTTAGATGCCCAGCAGAACCTTGCCTCCTGGCGATCGCCGGTGACAACCTTCATGGTCTGGACGAGGCGGCAGGTTCGGCGCGCATCCTTCGGAAAGGGAGGTTGTCGGCACACGCGGGTCTATTGTCTCCACAAATCATGAGAGGAAGCTGAAATGTCGTTGTTGGCCATTGTGGTGAAAGCGCTCGATGCGCTTGATCTTGACGATGATGTGAACCGGTTCGTGATTGACCGGGCCGTGAAGGTCACGCGAAACCGACCGCACCCATGGACGACGAAACATGACTACATCTCGTGGACCGGGCTGACCGACCGGACCTACAACGCGCGGCTGCTTCCGGCCAAGCCCTATCCCGATGTTGAACAACTCAGGACGCGGCGGCCACCGCTTGGAGATGTCGCGGCGCTGTTCGCCCGGCCTGCGGGGGTTCCGCAGCGGCTGTGCGAGAAATCAACCGGGCTGTTTCCGGCGTTTGCGCAGTATCTGACGGATGGCTTCATCCGTACGCAGCTCCATAATGAGCCAGCGCTGACCGACCGAAAGCGGACGACATCAAACCACGAGATTGACATGAGCCCCCTGTATGGGCGCAACCCGGCGCAGACGATGGCGCTGCGGATGATGACGGAAGCGTCAGGCTCGCGCGGAAGACTGAAGAGTCAGACAATCAATGGAGAGGAATTCTCGCCATTTCTGTTTGCCGCCGACGGGACGATTGCTGAGGGCTTTGCCGATGCCAGGGGCGGTCCGCTGCTCGACACGCCGCTCGGACTGAAAAACGCATCCGCGTCAGGCCGGGCGACACTCTTTGCAGTGGGCGGAGACCGGGTGAATGCTGCGCCGCAGACGGCGATGGTCAACACGGTGTGGCTGCGCGAGCACAACCGCCTGGCAGCAATGCTGGAGGCGAAACACCCGGACTGGGATGATGAGCGGGTGTTCGAGACGGCGCGAAACATCATCATCGTGATGTTCATCAAGGTCGTGGTGGAGGAATATATCAACCACATCAACTCCACCGAATTTCCGTTGAAGTCGGACCCACAGGCCGCTTGGGGTGCCAGATGGAACCGCCCGAACTGGATGACCGTGGAGTTTGGCCTGCTGTACCGCTGGCATGGGCTGGTGAAGGAACACGTGCAATGGGGCGGGGTAGAGCGGCCCGGCCGCACGATGCTGCTCGACAATACCCTGTTGCTGGGGGGCGGACTGGCTGACGCCTTTGTACAGGTTTCGGCCAACCGCACTTCGGCCCTTGGATTGGAGAACGGCGCCAGCTTTCTGGAGGAAGCCGAGAAGAACGCGATTGATCAATCGCGGCAGAATCACGTGGCGGGATACAACGACTATCGGATTGCGATGGGAATGGAACCGGCGCGAAACTTTGCCACCATCGTCGGGGCGAGCGACGATCCAGCGAGGGCGGCGCGGCTGGCAGCGCTCGCTGCGCGATTGCAGGCGCTCTACGGCGACGTGGACAATGTCGAACTCTATGTCGGGCTGTTTGCCGAGCGCGTGGAGAAGAACGGGCCGCTGCCCGAACTCGTCTCGGCGATGGTCGCGATGGATGCCTTTTCACAGGCGCTGACCAACCCGCTGCTCAGTGAGCATGTGTGGGGCAATCCCAATAACAGGAGATTGGCGTTTACCGGTGAAGGTTTGGCGGCGATCGAGGCTACAGTCACTTTGCGCGATGTGCTTGAGCGAAACTCTGCAGGGCTGGGCAATGGCTTCGTGGGGATGACGCGGCGGGAATGGCAGCGGGTGTGAGGCAGGGCCGCCCGCTGGCAGGGCCGCCCGTTGGCGGTAGCGCAGGGTTTGGCGAGGACAGCGCCCTCCCCAAACTGCCAACCTCAGCCGATGCGTGAATCCGCCGCGCGCGCTTCGGCCATGGCGGTGGCCATACGCGCGGGGTTGGCCAATTCGGACCAGCGCTGATACGCGGCCTGGACATCGGCCGTCGCGATGGGTTGGCGTTGGAGGGCGAGTGGATCGGGCTCGCCGCGCGCGGCGGCGCGGATGCGTTGCAGGGGTTGGGTCATCTCGATAGCCGACATGATGCCCGCCAGCGCCATCCCCAGCGCCCCGCCGGTGAGCCCCGCGCCGAGCACGCGCATGGCGGGGTGGATCTCGGTGCCGGTCGCCGCCCGGTAGATCATGCCCACCCCGGGCAGATGATGCAGCGGGTTCAGCCCTTGCAGCACATCGTCAAAACTCATCTCGCCGGGGATGGGGATGGCTTCATCCGGCCCCAGCGCCGGGCCGCGGTCGAGCGGTTCGGGCACCTGAAGGCTGCCGGGCGGGCGGAAGGCGAGGCGAATGGGATCAGCCAGCATGGCGCTCTCCTCTGGGTGGGTGCCATGCAGTCTTGGCAATGCCCGTGCCATCTGTGGATGCTTGTCAGTGAATTGAATCAGGACCACATAGGTCCTGTAAACCGACAGGAACACATCATGTTCATCGAGACCGAAGGCACGCCCAACCCCGCAACCCTGAAGTTCCTGCCCGGACGTGACGTCATGGGCCAGGACGGTACGGCGGATTTCGTTGCTGGGGATGATACGGCGCGCTCTGCGCTGGCCACGCGGCTTCTGGCGCTGGAAGGCGCGGCACGCGTCTTCTTCGGCGCTGATTTCATCACCGTCACCAAGTTTGACAGCGCAGAATGGCAGGAATTGCGCCCGCAGGTCCTGGGCGCCGTGATGGAGCATTTCCTGGCCGAACTCCCTGTGATCGTGGGTGCCGGCGCCGATGCAGAGGAGGATTTCGATCCCGCCGATGCCGAAGCCGTCGCCCAGATCAAGGAATTGCTCGATCAGCGCGTGCGGCCCGCGGTGGCCAGTGATGGCGGCGATATTGTGTTTCGCGGGTTCCGCGACGGCATCGTGAAGCTGAAGATGCAGGGCGCCTGCTCCGGCTGCCCCTCCTCGCGCGCCACGCTCAAGCATGGCGTGGAGAACATGCTGCGCCACTACGTACCCGAGGTGACGGGCGTCGAGCAGGTTGAGGCGTAAATGTCCGAGACCTTGAACGACGCTGCGCTGGACCAACTTTTTCGCCAGGCGCGCACGCAGAACAAGTGGCAGGATAAACCTGTCGCTGATGAGACGCTGCGCGCGCTTTACGACTTGCTGAAATGGGGCCCGACCAGCGCCAATTCGTCGCCCGCGCGCTTTGCCTTCATCACGTCCGATGACGGCAAGGCAAAGCTAAAGCAGGCGCTTTCACCAGGCAACATTGAAAAAACGATGACGGCACCGGTTACGGTCGTTGTTGCGCATGACCCGAAATTCTATGACCAATTGCCCAAGCTTTTCCCTCAGGCCGATGCGCGCAGCTGGTTTGCGGGCAATTGGTCGCTGGCAGATACCACGGCGATGCGGAACGGAACCTTGCAAGGCGCATATCTGATCGTCGCGGCGCGAGCTCTGGGATTGGATGTCGGCGCCATGAGCGGCTTCGACAACATGAAGTTGGATGACCTGTTCTTCAGCGAGACCGGCTGGAAGTCCAACTTCCTGGTCAATCTCGGCCATGGCGACCTCGACGGGGTGTTCCCGCGCAATCCGCGACTGGATTTCGACGAAGTCTGCCGTTTCGTCTGAGAATTGGCCGCCTTCAGCGCCGTGCTTCGCTCGCCCAGTTCTGCACGACCGCGCTGGGCGCTGCGTTGGAAGAAGCGCGAAGCTGTGCTGTCAGGCGCGCTTCGCCCCGCAGCAGCGCAAGGCGCTGTCTGTCGCCGTGACGCCGCTTGCTGTCATGCCAGACGAAGATCAGCGGAATGCAAGCCAATGCCAGCATGAAAATTCCCAGCATGTGTGGCGAAACATCGGCAAAACTGCTGAACATGGCATTCAAACTCCTGGGACGGCCGACCGGGCTTCAGAGCCCCTGTTCTTAAATAGCCTGCTGCGCCTGAACGTGCGCTGAGTGCGTGATTCAGCCTTCGTTCAGCCATAAACCCGCACTCAGCGACATGTTTCTAAAATTCGTCGTATTCTGCCTTGCACTTCTGCCCCTTGCGCTGCCCGCCACCGCGCAGGAGCGGCGCGATCATGAGCGTGCCCGCGCGGCATTGGAGGCAGGTCAGATTCGCCCCCTATCCGACCTCCTTGCCGAGGTGGAGCGCCGCTTCCGTGGACGAGTCATTGAGGCCGATCTGGAGCGCGACGACACACAGTGGTTGTATGAGCTGAAAATCCTGCCGCCCAACGGTCGCATCTTCATTGTCGAGCTGGACGCTGCCACCGGCGCACTGGTCCGCTCGCGCGGCCCCGTGCAGGAGCGCCCCCAGGGTGAGGCGCAGCCCCGGCCGCCGGCTCGGTGAAGCTGGACGCGCGGCCCAGCGCCGCGCATCTTCCATCCCATGCGCCTCCTCATCGTCGAAGACAGTCCCGAACTGCACCAGCAACTGCGTTCCGGCCTGACCGAGGCGGGCTTCGCGGTTGATGGTGCCATGGATGGCGAGGAGGGGCTCCATCTGGGCGAAACCGAGCCCTATGACGCCGTGGTGCTGGACCTCGGCCTGCCGCGCGTGGACGGGCTGACGGTTCTGCGCCGCTGGCGCGCTGGCGAGCACGCCATGCCTGTGCTGATCCTTACCGCCCGCGACTCCTGGACCGAGAAGGTGGAGGGCTTGAATGCCGGCGCCGATGACTACCTGGCCAAGCCTTTTGCCATGGCAGAGCTGGTGGCGCGGCTGAACGCGCTGATCCGCCGCGCCAATGGCGTCGCCAAGACGGAGCTGACCTTTGGCGACATCCGCCTGGACACAGCCGCCCGGGCGGTATCCCGCGCCGGCCAGGCTGTGCGGTTGACGGCGCTGGAATATGGCATGCTGGCCTATCTGGCCATGAATGCCGGCCGCCCCGTCTCCAAGACGGAACTGACCGAGCATCTCTACGCCCAGGATTTCGACCGCGATTCCAACACGCTGGAGGTGATCGTGGCCAGGCTGCGACGCAAGCTTGGCGATGCCCTGATTGAAACGGTGCGCGGCCAGGGCTACCGCCTCATCGCCTCCCCTCCTGCTGGTCCGGTTTGAATTCCCTCACCCACCGGCTTACGCTGTTGACCACCTTGTGGGTGGCCATCGGGCTTGGGCTGATGGGCTGGTTCGTGGTGCGCACCGATGAACGGCAGATCGAGACGGCTGCTGATGCGCGCCTCTCCAGCCTGCTCGATGCGGTGGTGGCTGCTTCCGCCTTCGACCCGGCCACCGGCCCCGTCCTGACGCGGCCCCTGGCCGATCCGGAATTCAACCGCCCGCTCTCGGGCCATTACTGGCAGATCACGGGCCCAGGCGGCGGGCAGGCCACCTCGCGCTCCCTGTGGGATTCCCGACTCTACCCCCCGCTGCGCGAGTCCGAAGGCATCCGTGCCCGCAACATGGCAGGGCCGCGTGGCGAGCGGCTGCGCGTGCTGGAGCGGGACGTCCAGATCGAGGGGCGCGGCGGCGCCGTGGCGATGACCGTGCAGGTCGCTGTGGCGCGTGAGGGCACGGACGCCGAGATTTCCGCCCTGCGCCAGAACGTCATCCTGGCCTTTCTGCTGCTGGGCACCGGCCTGGTTGCGGTGGTGGCGCTGCTGGTCGTCTGGGGCCTGCGCCCGCTGCGCCGCACGCAACAGGAACTGGTGGAGGTGCGTGAGGGAAGGCGCCTGCACATGGACATCGCAGCGCCCACGGAAATCGCGCCGCTGGTCGCCGAGATCGAGGCGCTGATCGAGCAGAATCGCGCAACCGTGGACCGTGCGCGCCACCATGTCGGCAATCTGGCCCATGCGCTCAAGACACCCATCGCGGTGCTGCGCAACGCACTGGAGGTTGGCGATGTCGGCGGTGCGCGGGCGCAATCGGCGACGCTGGAGCGCCTGGTGCAGCATCATCTGCGCCGCGCTCGCGCCGGCGCCCTGGCCGGGACCGCTGGGGCGGAGAGCGTCCCTTTGGCGGTGGCCGAGGCGTTGGCGACGGCCCTGAGGCGCCTTACCGCCGCCAGGGGAATCACCATTGCGGTCCATGGTGAACCTGCGGCGCGCATTCGCGCCGACAGCCAGGACCTGACCGAAATGCTGGGCAATCTCATGGAGAACGCCTGCAAATACGGCAACGGCCGGGTCGCGGTCCGCGTTCGCCCGGTGGACCCAGGCCGGGTCGTCGTCGAGGTCGAGGATGACGGGCCGGGGCTGGTGGAAGGCGAGGATGGCGCGGCACTGCTGCGTGGCGTTCGGCTCGATGAGGCCAAGCCGGGCTCCGGCCTGGGCCTTGCCATCGTCTCCGACCTTGCCGCGCTGTATGGCGGGCATCTGACGCTGGAAATGGGCCAGCGCCTGGGCGGGCTGGTCGCGCGGCTCGACTTGCCCGGCCGGGAGGCGTCGGATTGAGGCTACCCGCCCAGCCGATACCCACCCTCATCGGTCAGCAGCAGCCGCGCCTCCTGCGGGTCCGCCTCGATTTTGCGGCGCAGGCGGTAGATGTGGGTTTCCAGGGTGTGGGTGGTGACCAGGCTGGAATAACCCCAGACCTCGCCCAGCAATTCCCCGCGCGGGACGGCGCGCCTGCCCGCGCGGTGGAGGTAGAGCAAGATTGCCGCCTCCTTTTCCGTCAGGCGGATGCGTGCGCCATCGGGGGCCTCCAACAGCTTGCCAGCAGGATGGAAGGAATAGCCGGGCAGCGCGATCGCCGCCCCGGGCGAGGCCTCGAAGGTGGCAAGCAACGCGTGAAGCCGGGCCAGGAGTTCGGGCACCCGCACCGGCTTTGCCACGCGTTCGCTGATGCCTTCGGGCAGGGACTCGGCCTGCCCGCCGAGTTGCAGCACGGGCCGCCCGCCTCCCCCATCCCGCAGCAGGGGACCCCAATAGGCAGGGCCAAGTGGGGTGGCGGCATCCAGCAGGCAGGCATCAATCCGCCCAGCTGACGCGGCCAGCAGAGCAAAGCCGGCTTCGGGCGGCACGGCCTCGGCTTGGAACTGGCTGCCCTGGGCAAGCCGGGGTGGCAGCAGCGCAGCCAGCGCGGCATCCTCAGTCAGCAGCAGAATTCGGCGGTGGCCAGACATGAGGTGCCAAACATCGGATGCGATCACGAGGTGCCGTTCAGGGAGAGCGGCACCTTTCGGGGATCCCCCCATATAGCATGGTCCCAGGAGGGGAGAACAATCCCGGCGGCGTGGCAGCGCTCTGGGGGCTCGCTTCAGGCGCCGTCACGCCAAGTCAAGAAAGTTTCTCATCTCCCCCCTGCCACCGCGCATCCAATAGCCACATTTGGGCGTAGAATGTGAGTGTTCCTGGATATCCATCATGCAAAACACGGTTTTTCTTCCCTCTGGCCATCCGGCCCAGAGGTCTCCTTCGGCTGAAGTTCTCGCCCTTCGGGCCGTGCACCGGGCTGTCTCGGAGCTGCGGCGCGGCACGCCCATCATCGTCGAAGGCCCGTCTCACGGCCTTGGGAGTTGCCTGGTGATTGCGGCAGCCGAAACCGTCGGCGCCCAGGGACTGACCGAGATCATGGCACTGGCTGCCTCTCCGCCAGTGCTGCTGCTCTCGCCCGTCCGCGCCTCGGCCATCTTGCATCGTCCCGTGCCGATGAACGCCCCCGATGAGGGCGCTGTGGCATTGCGCCTGCCGGCTTCCCTCACCGCACCCGAGCGTCTGCGCGCTTTCGCCGACCCCACGGCAGAACTCCTGCTCGGGACTGAGGGCCAGGCGATGGAGCGTGCCTCCCTGCCCGTGCTGGCCCCCGCCGCGCTGTCACTCGCCAAGCTCGCGCGGTTGCTGCCGGCGCTTGTGGCAGCACCCGTTGCCCAGGCCACCGAGGCGGGCCTGCTGCGGGTGAGCGCCGCTGATCTTCTCGCTTATCCCGCTTCCGTCGCCACCTCGCTGCGCCGTGTTGGCGAGGCGCGCGTGCCGTTGGAGGACGCACCAGAGACGCGCATCATCGCTTTCCGCGCGGCTGATGGCGGCATCGAGCACCTGGCCATGCTGGTGGGCGACCCGGAGGCCGTGGTCGCCGCCGGGAAGGCGCCCATGACGCGCCTGCATTCCGAATGCTTCACCGGGGACCTGCTGGGTTCGCTGCGCTGCGATTGCGGCCCGCAGCTCAAGGGCGCGCTGCGCCGCATGGCCGAGGAAGGTGCCGGCGTCCTGCTATATCTGGCGCAGGAGGGGCGCGGCATCGGCCTGGTCAACAAGCTGCGCGCCTATACCCTGCAGGATGAAGGGCTCGACACGCTCGATGCCAATCGTGCGCTCGGCTATGGCGCGGATGAGCGCAATTTCCTCGTCGCCGCCACCATGCTGCGCCTTCTGGGCGTTCCGCGCGTTCGGCTGCTGACGAACAACCCCGACAAGATCGCCGGCCTCGCGGCCTGCGGGATTGAGGTGGCAACGCGTGAGACGCACGCCTTCGCGGGGAATGGAGTGAATGACTTCTACCTGGCGACCAAGGCCGAGCGTTTCGGGCATATGTTCGAGGAACAGGGCGGTTCTTCGGAGGGCTGATCCGCGTCTCTGGCAATTTGGTCAAAGACGGTCCTGATCTGGGCCAGGTCCATTCCATAAAGGCTCGATCCTACTTTATTTTTCGCGCATCTTTATCGGATCAGTCGCTTTCATTTGAACGGACCATGCTCTGGCGTCGAGGGGGATCGCGACTGAGTCCCTTCAGCGCAAGGGCCTGTTCATACTCCGCCCAGAGCGACTCCTGCTCGCTGCCCAGGCGGTGCAGCACCTCCCAGCTGAAGATTCCGCTGTCATGCAGGTCGTCGAAGGCGATCCGCACGGCGTAGTGTCCCACGGGCTCCAAGCGCATGATCCCGACATGCCGCCTGCCGGCGACGATCACCTTTTGCCCCGGCCCATGGCCCTGCACCTCGGCGGAGGGGCTTTCCACGCGCAGATATTCGGCGGGCAGCGAGAACCTGCTGCCATTGTCAAACGCCACCTCGAGAGTTTTCTCGGCCGAGCGGTAGCGCAATTCGGTGACAGAGACGGGCATGGTGGGCGCTCCCTGGGAGATTCAGGTGCGGTCTTGCTCTGCGTTGTAGCTGGCCGCAATCCCTGCCACCCAACCGTGCAGGCTCTGCCTCGGTTCATGTTCCCCGCGCATTGCTGACACGCGCAGGAAACACTCCGGCCACCCCCGGGGCATATCCGGCATTTCGCCGCGCCTCCCCTGGGGGATTTCGGCGGGGATTCCGGCGCCCCCGGGGGAAGACGCGAAAATAATTCGCGGGAGCAGAAAAACCGCTTGCAATCCGGTGCGGTTGAGAATAATAAGTTCCTCACAAGACGCAGTACGCACGTGCCTCTGGCCCCAGGCCCACGGAGCTGAGCCCTTCAATAAGGCTTGCCACCGCGGCGCAAGGTTCACGCAACGACGTCAAGCGTTCTGGCAACCCCGTGCGGCAACGCGCGGTTTCTTTCTGGTCGCTGGTTCGTTCGACCGTTTCGTTAATCTGGGGCCTCCCCTCGTGGGGATGGTTCCGCATTTTGTGGAGTCCCGTGCGATGACCCCGAAGGTCGCCCGTTACCTTGCCGATTTCCAGCCAGCCACGCCTTGCCTGGTGCTGGATGTGGACCGTGTCGCCGCCAATTTCGGCCGGCTGCGCGATGCCATGCCGCTGGCGCGCATCTATTACGCTGTGAAGGCCAACCCAGCCGCTCCCATCCTTGACCGGCTGGTGGGCCTGGGTTCGTATTTCGACGCGGCTTCCTTCCAGGAGGTCTCCATGTGCCTCGCCTCGGGCGCGGCGCCGGATGCCATTTCCTACGGCAACACCATCAAGCGCGAGCGCGACATCGCGGCAGCATATTCGGCTGGCGTGCGCATGTTCGCCTTCGACAGCGAGATGGAGCTGGAGAAGCTGGCGCGTTCGGCCCCCGGCAGCCGCGTCTATTGCCGCATCCTGGTGGGCAATGACGGCGCCGAATGGCCGCTCAGCCGGAAGTTCGGCTGCGAGGTCGAGATGGCGAAGGCACTGATGGTCCGCGCCTCGGAAATGGGGCTCGACGCCTTCGGCCTGTCCTTCCATGTCGGCAGCCAGCAGACCAAGACCGCTGCCTATGAGGCCGCGATCGCGAAGGTCGCCATGCTCTTCACCGATCTCGTCGAGGCCGGCGTGAAGGTGCGCATGGTCAATCTCGGCGGCGGCTACCCGGTGCGATACAAGGCGGAAGTGCCCGAGATCGACGATTTCGGCGCTGCCATCATGGGTGCGATGGTCGAGCATTTCGGCAACAACATCCCCGAGATCGTGATCGAGCCCGGCCGCTTCCTGGTGGCCGATGCGGGCGTGGTCTCGGCCGAGGTGGTGCTGGTCAGCCGCAAGGCCGAGAATGACCCGGTCCGCTGGGTGTATCTCGACATCGGCCGCTTCGGCGGGCTGGCGGAGACGGAAGGCGAAGCCATCAAATACGCCTTCCAGACCCCGCATGACGGTACGCCAGAAGGCCCCGTGACCATCGCCGGCCCGACCTGCGACAGCACGGACACACTCT
>JBBRVI010000078.1:0-13825 GCA_038247025.1 Acetobacterales bacterium | reverse complement strand
GGCGAGGTTTTCCTCGCAATTGCCCATCAGCACGATGGCGCCGCTGCCCATCATCCGGTCGCAACAGGCGCGGGCATCAGCGCCGTAGGCGACCACATCGCCCGTACAGAGGATGTTGTCAGGCGCGATGCGCCGACGCGCGGCCTCGGCCAGCACAGCTTCAGTCGCCTGGAGGTTGGAATAGGGCCCGCCGAAGACGAGCATCGGGGCATCAAGGCGAATGAGCGGGATCATCGTTCCTCCTTCAGGCAAGGCTTCGGCGCAGCGCGCCGCTGATGCGATCCGCTGTCAGGGTCAGGGCGACGATCACGATCAGGATGGCCAGCACGCGGTTGAAATCCAGCAAATCCACTGCGTTCTTCAGCTCCTGGCCAAGCCCGCCCGCGCCCACCAGGCCCAGCACGGTCGAGGCGCGGATATTCGCCTCCCAGACATAGAGCAGCGAACCCAGATTTTGCGGCAAGGTTTGCGGCATGAGCGCACAGACGGCCACATGCAGCCGCGTGCCGCCCACGGCGAGAATGGCCTCGGAAGGGCGAGGGTCGGCATTTTCCAGCGCCTCCGACCAGAGCTTGGCGACCGAACCCGCCGAATGCAGCGCAACCCCCAGCATGCCCGCGAAAGGCCCGAGCCCAACGGCGGCCACGAACAGCAGCGCGAAGACAAAGCCATCCACCCCGCGCAGCATGTCCAGCAATGAGCGCAGCGGATGATAGAGCGCGAAGGAGGGGGTCACCTGCCGCGTGGCGATCAGCGCCAGCGGCAGGGCCATGATCCCCGCCGCCAGAGTGCCGAGGGTCGCGATGCCCACCGTCTCACCCGCGCGCCGCGCGATATCGCCGGCGCCGGAGAAATCGGGCGGCCAGGCACCACCCAGCCAGCCCATGAGCCGCGGCAATCCGGCGGCGAGGCGCGCGGGATCGGGCGCCACCATCAAGGTCGAGCCCGAGAGGAGCAGCAGGAAAATACCCCAGCCGAGCGCCTGCCGCCCCGTCACGAGGTGCGCAGCCGCCCCAGTGCACGGCCCGCCGCCTCGATGGACGCGTAGGTTTCGGGCGTGGCCGGCACCCAGCCCGTGTAGTTCGGCGGCATGACACGCAGCGCCATGTCAGGCGTGATGGCCAGGGCCGCCGCAGCGATGGCGGCCTTGGTCGCGGCGTCCAGATCATGGCGTACGGCCAGTGCGTCATTGGGCAGGGCTTCGCTGCGCCAGACGATCTGCGCCTGCTCCGGCCGCACCCGGCCAGAGGCCAGCATGGCGTTGAAGTTGCGGTCGAAATCGGTGGCGAGATCCACCTGGCCCGAGGCCACGGAAATCACATTTGCAGCGTGGCTGGCACCGTCGCGGTAGCGAAAGAAGGTGCGCGGATCAATCCCGCGTTGCGCGAACCAATGGTGTGGGACAAGCCATCCGCTGGTGGAGCCCGCATCCGCGAAGGAGATGGAAAGCCCACGCGCATCCTCAGGGAACCGCGCGATGGTGAGGCCCGCGCGGCCAAGGATGATGGCGTGGTAGGTGGGCAGGCCGTTATACAGCACGGTCGCCAGCGGCTCGGCACGCGCACGGTCGCGCGCCAGCACATAGCCCCAGGGGCCCATCCAGGCCGCATCCACCTGCCCGCTGCCCAGGGCCACGGCGATGCCGGCCCAGTCGGTGGTGACGGTCAGCTCGTAGGGCCGGCCCAGCGCCCCGGCGAGATGCGCGAAGAAGGGCTCAAAGGCGCGGCGGGTGTCGCCGGCCGTGGGTTGGAAAGGCCCTACGGCGAAGCGAACCGGCGTGCGTGTCTGCGCGGTGGCGAGGCCGGGCAGAAGCAGGGGCGTGGCGAGAAGTGTACGGCGTGAAGTCATGTGGGTTTCTCCCTGTTGATATACGTGGCCCGACCAAGGCCGGTCAAAGCCAGGCTCATCGGCTGCAGGCTGCGCCACCCAGGACGCAGAATGTCGCGCAATGAGGGTGGTTCAACGCCACTGGGCGCGAGGCTTCCGCCAATGTGGCGCCCAATTCGAAGCGCTCATCATAGGCGAGCAACGTGCAGGCCAGCACCGCCGGCCGCTCCGCCCCCTTGCGCTTCACCACCATGCGCGAGGAGGCGCACATCATGCTGTCGGGGGATTTCTTGAGAATTCCCCAGCAGGCCTCGGTGATCTCGGGCACGTCACGGTCGGAATCCATTTCGGGGAAAAGCATCAGCGCCACCGGGTCAGCCGCATCCACCGGGATGGCCCATTCGGCGAAAAGCCCGGCGTAGCCCGCGCGCATCGCGGCCTCATCCTCGGCGCCGAAGCCCGCGCGGCCGGCGACGTGAATGGTAAACCCCTCACGCGCCAGCCAGGCCAGGCCTTCAAGCGTGCGCGCAAAGCTCCCCGCGCCCCGCTCGATGTCATGGATCGCCGCGTCGTGGTGATCCAGGCTGACGCGGATGATGAGGCGGCTCACGCCGTGCTTGTCGCGCAGCGCCAGCATGGGGGTGGCGTAGCGCCGCATCGGCTGCATCGCATTGGTCAGCACCAAGGCGGTCAGGCCACGCCCCAGCACGTCATCCAGCATCGGCACGAGTTCGGGATTCATGAAGGGCTCGCCGCCGGTGAAGCCGATTTCCTCCACATCCAAACCCTGCGCTTCGTCCAGATAGGCACGCACCTCGCCAGCCTTCAGATAGACCAGAGCATCGTTGCGCGGGCTGCTCTCAATATAGCAGTTGGCGCAGGTGATGTTGCACAGCGTGCCAGTGTTGAACCAAAGCGTGCGCAGCGCTGTAAGCGCGACATGCGCGCGGTTCTCGCCCTTGAGCGTCAGCGCCGGGTCCTGAAACTTTTCCGGATTGAGGCGCGGGGCGGTGTGGCTGCGGATGGACATGCGGGAAAAGCTCCAGTGTACGTCAGGAACGCGTATTGGCAGGGGCATCGTTGAGGCTCCAATCATAGGAATCCTCCCCGACACGCGTCACATTCTGCAACGCGCTGGCCAAGGGCGGGGCCGCATAGCGCCGCAGATGCGCAATCACGCCGGCATCATCCCCGCCAAAATCCTCGCGGAACCACTTGTAGATGGAGGAGACGCGCAGCCGCCCGTCGGGCAGAACGGTAGCGGCGCGCGGATGGTTGACGAAGGCACGCGCAGCGTCGTCGAGTTCCGCTTCAAGGGTTTCCGCACGCCAGGCACGCGGCAGGATGTTCGGACAACCGATCGAGGCGCAATTGACCGCGTAATGCACGCGCGGATCACGGTAGGTGGGGCGCATCGTCCCGTGCTCGATATCGTCCAGCGACATGCGCTGGCCTTCGATGGTGACAAGCCGTGTGCGCCAGGGGCCGAAAAATTGCCGCGGGTCCAGGCCCACGCCGGTGGAGCGGATGTCCTTGATCGAGGCCACCGGATGACGGTCCAGCACCACCTTCAAGGTCAAGGCGTTGTAGAGGTTCGCCCAGAAGGCGTAGGCCTCGTTGCGGCTCATGGCCGAGGGCCGTCGGGTGGCGGCCGCCGAGATCCAGCCGTCCAGCGCCGCCATATCAGCCGCATTGGCCTTCCAGCGGGCATAAGCGACGCGCGCCACGCCGTCAGGGGGCAGCGAGACATAGCGCGCGAGCAGCGCATCAAGCGCGGGTTCCGCCGCCATGGCTGGGCGGATAAGGGCCGTGGCGGCAAGCAGGGCAAGTGTGCGACGGGCGAACATGATAGTCTCCTTCAGCGCTGTGCGAAGCGGTTCTTGAGGGGAATTGCGGCCAATGACAGCGCCGCGAGACCGAGCAGCGCGCCGATCATCTGCGGCGTCAGGATCGAACCCAGGTCCAGCGTCCCCCCGGCATCGAGGATCGAACCGAGCCCCGCGCCGGCCAGGCTGAAGACGGCTGTGCCAGGCATGATCCCGAAGAAGGTTGTCAGCACATAGACCGGCAGCCGCACGCCCACGAAGGCTGGCACCAGGTTCACCAGGAAAAACGGAAACAACGGCACCAGGCGCAGCACCAGCAGGTAGGAGGCGGCGTTGCGGCGGATGCCCTCGGCCAGGCGCTGTGCTGGCGCACCGAAGCGGTCCAGAGCGTTCTCGCCGAAGATCGTTCGTGCGAAGAGAAAGACGAGGGTGGCGCCAATGGTCGCGCCCAGCACCGTCAGAAGAGTTCCGAACACCGCGCCAAACAGAAAACCGCCCGTGAGCGTCAGGATCACCGCACCGGGGAAGGAGAGCGCGACGGCCACCGCATAGGCCAGCGCATAGACGAATGCTGCCAGCAGGAAGTTGCGCGCGACAAAACTGCTCAGCGCCTCGCGGTGCTGCGCCAATGTATCGAGCGAAAGCAAGGAGCCAAGGCCCGTCAGACGCAAGGCCACGATCAGCCCAACAACGCCGAGCGCGAGCCAAAGCCGCTTGTCACGAAGGAGCTTCATGGCAGAATCCTCTGGATCAGACCCACGATGAAGCGCGTCCGCCGCGAAAACAGGCTTGGCGTGTAGAAGCTACCCGCCGCGCGCTTGGAGATTTCCGACATTGTTGGATAGGGCGCCATCATGGATGCCACGGCGCCGATCTTCATCTTCTGCTGAATGGCGAGGCCCCAGAGCCCGATCATCTCGCCCGCGCGGGGTGCGAGAATCGTAGCACCCAGGATGCGTCCGCTTCCGCCGAGAATGATCTTCGCCATGCCCTCGGTGTTGCGCTCCGTCTGGGCGCGGTCATTGCCGGAAAGCGGCTGGCTGAGCACCTGCACCGGATGGCTGGCGAGGCGCGCTTCAGCCTCGGTCATGCCGACATGCGCGAGTTCGGGATCGCTGTAGGTCACCCACGGCAAGGCCACGTAATCCACCTTCGCAGGCAGGCCAAACAGGATGTTCCGGATCAGGACACCCGCGTGGTAGCCGGCGACATGGGTGAATTGCGGTCCACCCGCGACATCGCCCGCCGCAAAGACGCGCTTGTTGCTGCTGCGCAGCCGCGCATCCACGGAAATGCCCCTGGGCGTCGTCTCCACACCCGCGGCACTGAGGTCCAGGCCATCCATATTGGGTTTGCGCCCGGCCGCCACCAGCAGGTGTGTGCCAGAGATGATGGTTCCATCGGCCAGTTCCACCTCGATGCCGGGGCGGATCGCGGCCACCTGCGCACCTTCCAGCAACGTGATCCCCTCATCCGCAAGCACCACGCGCAACTTGGCGACCGCTTCAGGCTCATCGCGCGGCAGGATGCTGGCGCGTTCGATGACGGTGACCTCTGCGCCCAGGCCCCGGAAGGCCTGAGCCATCTCGATGCCGATCGGACCGCCGCCCAGAACGAGCAAATGGCCGGGGCACTCGGTGAGGTTGAAGACCGTCTCATTCGTCAGGAAGGGCGTTTCGCTCAAGCCCGGGACGGGCGGCACGGCAGCGGAGGAGCCGGTGGCGATGACAAAGCGCCGTGCCCGGATGCGCTGGCCTCCGGCTTCGATCTCGCTGGGGCTGGTAAAATGGGCGGCGGCCTGAATGACGGTCACACCCAGGCCTTCGAAGCGCTCCACGCTATCATGCGGGGCAATGGCGGCGATGACGCCATGCACATGCGCATGGACAGCGGCGAAATCCACACGCGGCGGAGCGAACTCCACGCCGAAACGAGCCGCCAGCCGTGCTGACTGCGCCGCGTGGGAGGCGGCCAGCAAAGCCTTGGAAGGGACGCAGCCGGTGTTCAGGCAATCGCCGCCCATGCGGTGCTTTTCAACCAGCACGACCGAGGCGCCCATCTGCACAGCCCCCGCCGCGACGGAAAGCCCCGCCGAGCCAGCGCCGATCACGCAGATATCCGCATGCAGCACGCCTTGTCGCAGCTTTGGCCGCCGGCCCGACGGCATTGTGGTCGCTTGTTCGGTCATCATAGGATTCCGTTGGGTACATCGAGATTGGGGGTGATGCGCACAGCCGTCAGGACTGGATGCGCACGCTCAAACAGCCGCCGCGCGCTGCATGAGCGCCGGCCCGGTCATCGCGCCGATAAAGGCCACCACCAGAACGGCCAGGCCGTGCCAGACCAGCACCATGACGGCGGCGTTGAGCTCATGGACCAGGCTGAGCCCCAGGCTGGCAAAGGCCGCAGCCGAAAGCCCGCCCAACGCGGCCACGGGGGTGGGCCGCAACAGGGCAGCATGCCGGGTGAAGAACACGATGGCCGCCGTCATGGGCACGCCGAGGCCGATGATGAAATACAGGCAGGGATAGCTGGTGGTCAGGGTCAGCGCCGCCGACCCGAACCGTGCGAAGTCAGCGAGGCACCCCCAGCCCATGGTGACCAGCCATCCCACCACGGCGGGTACCGGCAGCAAGGCCCAGCGTTGGTCACGATCGGGCAGGGCCAGTTGGAAGGCCGCATATCCGGCCGTCAGCGCCACCATGGCGGCCGACATGAGCTGGTAGAGGTCAAATCCATCCAGCAGGCGGCCCACGAAATTTGAACGCAGGCCGGAGACGAGCAGCGCCGCCGCGATGATGCCCGCGCAGAACAGGCACCACAGGCCCAGCATGGCCAGCGGCGAGGGCAGTCGACGGACGGGCTTGAGGCCCTGCGCCAATTGGGAGACGAGATCTTCGGTGCGCATGTTCATGGCTCCCCCTTGTTGGATTCAAGGCCGAATTTGCGGCGCAATGTCTGGACGGCCCGATGGGTGGCGACTTTCAGCGCCCCCATGGACATGCCTGAACGGGCGCTCGCTTCGGCCAGGGAAAGGGCTTCGATCTTGGTGAGTTGCAGGGCCTGGCGCTGCGAGGCCGGTAATTCGGCCACGGCGGCACGCAGATCGGCCGACATCAGATTGGTTTCGGCGCCACCATCCACGCCGATATGGTCGGCGGCTTCGAGGTCGGTGTGGCGGGCGAGGCCGCGTGCCACACCTCGGCCACGGTCCAGGGCGCGCCGTTCCGCGATTGCGGCAATCCAGGGCCGGAAGGGACGCGTGGGGTCATAGGTGTTGCGGACGCGGTGCAGGGTGAGGAGCGTGTCCTGGACGGCATCCTCCACTTCCGCCGGCTCGCGCAGGCGTTGGCGGCAGATGGAGCGCAGCAGCGGCAGGCATTCGCGGAGCAGAGTATTATAGGCGCCACCGTCGCCTTCCTGCGCGCGGGCCATGAGGGCAGACCAGCGCGCGTCACGGACGAGGCGGTCCTCGGTGGCGCTCATGGCAGGGAACCCCGCCGGGCAAAAGGCAAGTTGCGACATGGGTGACCTGACACAGCGTTCCCAATCCGCGCCGACCCGGCAAAATGCCGGGCCCGAAAGCGCGTTCCGCCTGGCCGGAGGGTGGTGTCGTGACCGAGCATCTAGTCTCCCCTTACGAGATGGCCGGGGGGAAGGTTACGCTGTTTGCCAGAGATTTTTCTTGGCGAAGTGAGCGCCTCGAATCCTGGGTGACAGCCCTACACGCCAGGCTCCATCGCAAGCCTGTATACCTTCATCAAAAACGAATCGAGGCCTGGTGTCTGTCAACACCAGCGCGCGCCAGGAGAATCCGTTCAGGCTGCCGCCCGATTCCGTCGTCATATTCCCATCGCGGATCACCCGCACCCAGCGCTCGCCCTCGGCGGCCAAGAAGGCGGCGGCTTCACGCTGCCCGCGAAACTGCGCCGCCACGCCCTGCGGCGCCATGGCCTTACCCTTGGATGTCTTTCCCGGAAAACTGCCCCAGGCAGGGCAGAGGATTCGAGTGATTTCGCTGGAAAGTGGCTACCGCAGTCACCAATTCTTAGCGGCTACCTGCGAGAATGTTACGAACACCGCGCAACTCCTGATAAAAGAACACGGATCGTCTATCGCCGCCGCGATGGCGTCCTCACCTTAAGAAGCCTGGATGTCCCACTTGCCCACCCGTCCGTTCCGAACCGCACTCCCCATCGAAGTTCACGGCGCGCTGCGAAAGCTGGGCGGCGCGCTGATGCGCAGGCGGTCATCGCGAGCGGAAGGTCCCATACCACGGGTGGATGGCAGCATCATTGCTGCGTCCTACAATGTCCATAAATGCGTGGGAATGGATAATCGCTTCGATCCTGGCCGGGTCACAGCGGTCATCGCCGAGCTCGATGCAGACATCCTGGCCCTTCAGGAGGTGGATCGCCGCTTTGGCCAGCGGACCGGCCTGCTGAACACCGCAGTTCTGGAGAGCCGCACCGGTCTCTCGCTGCTGCATGTGTCGGACACGCCGGGCGGGCATGGCTGGCACGGCAATGCCCTTCTGGTCCGCCAGGGCAGATTGATCCGGATGCGCCGCATCCATCTGCCTGGCGCGGAGCCGCGTGGTGCCCTGATGGCAGAATTGCAGCTTCCCGCTGGCCGCATCCGCGTGGTGGCGGCGCATCTGGGCCTGCTTCGACGCCATCGTGCGCTCCAGGCGCAAACCCTGCTGGACGCCATCAATCATGGCAGCCCCATGCCGACCCTGCTCATGGGCGACCTCAATGAGTGGCGGCCTGGGGTTCCCTCCTCTCTGCTGCCGCTGGAGCCGATGTTCGGCCCCCTCGGCACCGGGCAGCCGAGCTTCCCCTCGCGGCTTCCCTTCCTCGCGCTGGACCGGATTCTGGCCTCGCCGAGAGAGATGGTCAGCGCGGTGGCGGCGCATGCATCCCCCCTGGCACGGATGGCCTCGGATCATCTGCCGTTGAAGGCGCGGATTGATCTGGGGGCGTATCAAAACACCCTGCTGGAGAATGATGCGCCCGGCATGAGGCAAAAGGCCTTGCCCAAGGCCGCCTGAACCCGGTTCAGTCCTCGGAGCCCATGCCGGCCGCAAGCGCAATCCGCACCGCCTCCGGGAGACTGCGAACGCGCAGCTTTTCCATCAGCTTGGCCCGATGTACCTCCACCGTGCGGGGGCTGATGCCCAGTTCAAATCCGATCACCTTGTTCGCCTTGCCAGCCACCAGCGCCGCCAGCACTTCGCGCTCACGCGGCGACAAGCCTGCCACACGGGCCTGCGCCTGGGCCAGCAGAACGCGTCTTTGATCCAACACGCGCACAGCTTCGAGTGCGGTTTCCACCGCGTCCAGGATGCGGTCTTCCGAATAGGGCTTTTCGATGAAATCCAGCGCCCCCGCCCGCATCGCGCGCACTGCGAGGGGAATGTCGCCATGGCCGGTGACCACCACCACAGGCAGCGTGACACCTTCGCGCCGCAGCGCCTCCATCAGGGAAATTCCGTCCATGCCCGGCATGCGTACGTCCACGACCACGCAGCCCATGGCGAGCCCATCCAGCTCACGAGCGGCAACGAGCACTGCTTCCGCGCTGCCGTAAGCCTTCGTGGTGAGGCCGGTCGAAGCCAGCAGCATGGCCAGGGAACGCCGCACCGCCTCATCATCATCCACGACGTGCACCACGCGGTCGGTCATGCGGCCAACGCCGCCCTGGCAAGGGGCAGGCGGATGGTCATCACGGTACCGCCACCCGCGCCTTCTTCGGCGGTGATCCGCCCACCATGCGCCTCGATAATGGTACGGCAGATGGATAGCCCGATGCCCATGCCGGTCGCCTTGGTGGTCACGAAGGGCTGGAAAAGCCGATCCACCACTTCCTCCGGCAAGCCAGGCCCTGCGTCGGCGAAGCGCAGAACAGCCTGCCCCCCCTGCCGGCACAGGGTGACCGAGATCCCCCGCTCAGGCACCCCCTCCGTCGCTTCGATGGCGTTGCGCAGCAAGTTCACGAAAACCTGCTGCATCTGCACTTCATCTGCCATCACGAGGCAACCGGAAATCGCCAGATCAAGCGTGATTCTTGGCGCCTGCGCACCCCGGCCGGCGGAGACGAGGGCGACGCCATTGGCCACCAGCGGGCCCAGGGAAACCAGACGCTGCTCAGTCTCCCCGCGATTGATGAAATCCCGCAACCTGCGAAGGATCTCTCCCGCGCGCAGTGTTTGTGCGGCCGCTTCCTGCATGGCATCCCGGGCTGCTGCAATGGCCAGCACACTGGGTGGGGCGGGACTCAGCCAGCGAATGCCTGCGCGCAGGAAATTGCCCGCCGCGGTCAAAGGTTGGTTCAGTTCATGCGCGACGCCCAGGCTCATGGCAGCCAAAACGTCAGCGCGGGCGATGCGCTGCATGGCTTGCTCTGCTCCATGCATCCTTCCCTCGGCGGCCCGGCGCTCGGTCACATCGCGCGCTACCCCCACAAGCCCCACAATACGTCCCGCCGCGTCCCGCCAGGGGGCCTTCACCAGCGCATAAATGCGCGCCTCGTCGGGATGGCCTGGCAGGATCATGCTCGTCTCATATTCCTGCACCTCTCCGGTGTTGATCGTATGCTGGTCGGCCTCCCTCACCTTGCGCGCCACATCAGGGGCCAGCAGCTCTTCATCCATGGCGTGCAGGATTTCAGCCTCGCTGCGGCCCATCAGCCGAACCAAAGCCGGATTGGCGACCACATAACGCAGTGCCGCATCCTTCACGAAGATCCCATCGGGCACGGAGAGGATGATGGACCGCAGAAGCTGGCGCTCATCCTCTGCGTCCCGGGCCAGGCGGAGATGTTCCGCGGCCGTTCGGCGCGCATTCTCCGCTTCGCGCAGGGGTGCGCTCCGGGCCTCTGCCACGGCCACTGCCAAAGCCTCGAATTCGGCAATGCGGACGGTGCCGAGGGGGAGCGCGCCAGACGCGCTCGTCAGCCCGTCCAGGGGCCGGATGAGACGGATGATCGTCGCAACCGCGATCAGCCCCAGCATGAGCACAACCACCAGGATCAGGGTCGCGCTGGTCACGGCGGGGCGTAGCCACGCCGTGAGTTCCTCCTCTCGCGTCATGCCAAGCGCCACGATCCAGCCGCTGAGGGGAACACGTTCGAAAGCGATCAGCGCCGGGTCTCCAGCGGGCGCATCGGCGCGGCGCAGGATTCCACGCTGCTGATCGCCGGCAAGGTCCAGGATTACGCGGGCGGGCATCCTTGGCAGCACGTCGCCGCGCGTGGAAAGGCTCACGACTGAGCTGGTCGGCGCAGCGAGGATGAATGCACTGGACGAAGTCGCCCTTTCAGACTGCCGCAACAAGGGACCCAGCCGGGCCGCGGGGAGGGGCATGGCAAGGGCTGCGATCATCCCGTGCGCCTCACGCCTGACGGGCACGGCAACCCCCGCGAAAACCTGCTCGATGCCAGGAAGGCTGACAGGCGGGAGAAACGCGGTGAAGCCAGTTCGCAGGGCCACCGCAGCGGGTCCTTCGGGAAGATTGTTGGGCAGATTGGCGCCGAATGGCAGCCGGGTATTTGCCACCTGGCGCATTGGATCCTCTGGCAGTGTCAGGATGACGAAGCTGCCCAGGGGGGCGACAGCCATGCGGGACTGCGCATGAAAAGCCGCCAGCCCATCGGCGCCCGCGTCGAGATGAGGTGAAGTGCCCAGTGTCTCCAGCATGACGACTGCGGCCTGCAATTCGCGCCCTACCGCGGCGGCGGCGGCGCGTGCTTCGCCGGCCAGCAGGCCCTCCAGATCGGATCTCAGCCGATGTGCCACTTCCGCCGTAAGCCATGCCCCAATGAGCAACGCCGGCAGCAGAAGCAGGACCGCGAGGTGGACCAGATGCCCATGAAGGCTGCGCGCCGGTGGCTTGTTGCTTTCGAACACTTCGATCAATCTTCCGCCGGCTGACAAGGTTGCATCCTTGCGCAGCCGAATCCTCTGTACCAAGGCTAGCCCTGCCGATATAACGCCTGTTGGATTGGCGCAATTTGTGCGCGTGCATGCCTCCCATCCCGTGCCGCCGCGGAAAGTGGCAGAATCCGGCCCGAAAGAGGAAGGCGGACCGTTTCGTATCTCTGACGTGTTTCTCGCAGCGCCTGTGGGTGCCTCGCAGGGTCGGCTTGGGAGGCGATGCGGCACTCAATCGGCGCTATCTCAGCAAAGGCGGGGCGATATCCAAATGGGATGGGCGATCGACGGGGCTCGAACCCGCGACATCCAAGACCACAACCTGGCGCTCTACCTGCTGAGCTACGACCGCCACACGCGAAGGCTGGATAGGCCCCCAGCGCCGGATGCGTCAACCCGCCGCGAGACGGCCTCGGCCCAGCGGCGTCAAACGAACCTGCGTGCCGGCCATCCTGCCGGTGCCCGGGTCAATCCGGACCAAGCCCTGCACCATCGCATCGTCCCACGCCGCAAGCTTTGGGAAGGAGCTGCGCCAAGCCTCCATCGTCCGCCCAAGGTCACCCGGTGCAGCGCCGGTCCAGGCGAGCAGGTTGCGCTGTGCCTGGCTCATCGTGAGCGGCGTGGATGTCGGTGGCGCTCATCCCGCGGCGCGTTGGCCGGCCTGCCGCGCCGCCATCCACGCGCCGATACGCAACAGTGCCTCACGCAGCACGCTTTCATTCTTGCAGAAGGCGAATCGCGCGTAGTGGTTGGGCGGATTCTCGCCGGCGTAGAAGGCGGTGACGGGGATGGCCGTGACCTTCGCTTCCTCGGTCAGTGTGCGGCAGAAGGCCACGTCATCGCCGCTGAAGCCGATGGAGCGGATATCGGCCGTCACGAAATAACTGCCCATGGCCGGAAGCACCTGGAAGCCCAGTTCCGTGAGGCCAGCCGCGAGGATATCCCGCCGCGCCGCGAGGTCGCTGGAGAGCGATGCGAAATAGGCGTCATCCTTGGCCAGCCCCACCGCAACCGCGCGCTGGAGGTTGGGTGGCGTGGTGAAGGTCAGGTTCTGGTGCGCCTTTGCCACATTCGGCGCGAGCGAGCGGTCACAGGTGACGTAGCCGACCTTCCATCCAGTCAGGTTGAAGGTCTTGCCAGCACTGCTGATCCGCAGGCATCGCTCACGCATGCCCGGCAGGGTCATGAGCGGGATGTGCTTCCAGCCATCATAGGTCAGGTGCTCATAGACTTCATCGCAGATGGCGTAGCAATCGTGCCGCTGAACGAGGTCCGCGATGAAGGCGAGTTCGGCAGCCGTGAAAACCTTGCCCGTCGGGTTCATCGGCGTGTTCAAGAGAATTGCCTTCGTTCTGGGGCCAAAGGCGGCCGCCAGCTCCGCGCGCGGCAGCTCCCATTTCGGCGGATTGAGGCGGACGATGCGCGGGATGCCGCCCAGCAGCTTCACCGTTGGCGCGTAGGTGTCATACAGCGGCTCGATGAGAACCACTTCGTCGCCGGGGTTGAGCACGGCCATCAGGCTCGCGGTCAGCGCCTCGGTGGCGCCGGAAGTCACGATGATCTCCGCGTTGGGGTCTACCTCGATGCCATAGAAGCGTTGATTGGCTGCGGCCACGGCCTGGCGCAGTTCGGGCACGCCGGTCATCGGTGGATATTGGTTGCGGCCATCCATCAGCGCATCGGCGGCGGCCTGCAGCACATCCGGCGGTCCGTCATAATCGGGAAAGCCCTGGCCCAGATTGATCGCCCCATGCTGGACCGCCAGCGCGGACATCACGGTGAAGATCGTCGTCCCCGTGGCGGAAAGGAGATCGTTCATGGGTTTCATCGGCGTAATACCTTGGCGTGGCGAAAAAGATGCCCTTAGCATGGTGACCCCTCCGAGACGACGCAAGGATGATTGTAGGGAGCTGCCCTCAACCTGGGCATCCTGCCCGCCTTTCAAGCTGTTCATGCGGGGAGATCGCGCGGAACATCACTCGGGGCCGATTGCGCCGGATCACGACGGCGTGCAAAAGGCCTCAGGTCTTACTGGCGTTGGCACGTATCGCCGCCGGGGGCTGTTCGGGAAACGTCGTGGGCCTGAGTCGCGCCCACGCACAGACATGTTGGATGCGATGAAAAAGATCGAGGCCATCATAAAGCCCTTCAAGCTCGACGAGGTGAAGGACGCTCTGCACGAGATTGGGCTGCAAGGCCTGACCGTGCTGGAAGCCAAGGGATTCGGCCGGCAGAAGGG